>CAJKQZ010000129.1 GCA_905202115.1 uncultured Prevotellaceae bacterium
ATATACACCTGCTGATTTTCAAGTGCTTGGCGGGTGACCGTATTTGTCTGCAAAATCCTAAGGGAGAGCATTGCGAATTTAACGGAATGTAGCTTCTATTTTTCAGTTCGGAAATGTGTGTGCCGGTGCTGCGAAAATGTGTTGAATAATAACCGTACGGTCATGTGAACAGCGGTTTTTCATTAAATTTGCCGTAATGTTGGAATAATATTGTCAGATACAGTTAAAATGAAATTCATTTCTTGGAATGTTAACGGCCTTAGAGCTTGTGTGGGCAAGGGCTTCAGGGAATCGTTCGCTCAGCTTGACGCCGATTTTTTCTGCCTTCAGGAGACGAAAATGCAGGCCGGTCAGCTCGATATAGCTTTCGAGGGTTACGAATCGTATTGGAACTATGCCGAAAAGAAAGGTTACTCCGGTACGGCGATATTTGCCCGCCGCAAACCGCTGTCGGTGAGCTATGGTATGGGAATGGAAGAGCACGATTCCGAGGGGCGTGTGATTACGTTCGAGGACGAGGCTTTTTTTCTTGTGAATGTCTATACGCCGAACTCACAGGACGGGCTTCTGCGCCTCGACTACCGCATGACGTGGGACGACGCTTTCCGTAATTATCTTCTGGAGCTTTGCAGGCGGAAGCCCGTCATCGTGTGCGGCGATATGAATGTGGCTCACAACGAGATAGACCTTAAGAACCCGAAGACAAACCGCCGAAATGCGGGTTTCACCGATGAGGAGCGGGCAAAGTTTTCGCAGTTGCTCGAAAGCGGGTTTGTCGATACGTTCCGTTTTATGAATCCCGAGATCGAGGGGGCTTATTCGTGGTGGAGCTATCGTTTTCATGCGCGTGAGAAGAATGCAGGGTGGCGCATAGATTATTTCCTCATTTCGGACGGTTTGCGCGACAAACTGTTGGGCACGTCGATTCATAGTGAGATTTTCGGTTCCGACCATTGTCCCGTCGAACTCGACCTGTCTTTTTGATACGTTGCGGTATATGGGGCTTGATGAATATCGGATAGGGTGTATGAAAAACCTTGTAGTTCAGAACATAAGCAGACTGCTTGTAGTGATATTTCCGTTGTGTGCGGTTTCGTGCGCGTTTGCGGGAATAGTGAAGGGGAAAACTTATGTTATATCGCCGGCGGGGTGTGATAGGTCGGCCTTGTTTGTGGAAAACTCCTCGCCCGATGACGGAGCGGCCGTTGTGCTGTGGACCGACACGCGGGTGCCGGCGCAACAGTGGCGGGCGGTGAAAAACAAAAACGGAACATTCTCGTTTGTAAACGTATATACGGGCAAATATCTGTCGGTTGGCGGAGACGCAGCGGCCGACGGAGCCGTTTTGGTGCAGGTTGCGGGTAACGGCGCGGGAGCCGAATGGACGGCCGAACCGCAAGGCAAGGAAAAAGACTCGTATGTATTGTTGAAAAATACGGACGGGAAACGTTTCGCGCTTGTGGCTGACGGCAGCAATGACGGCACACGACTTTTTCTTTCAGAACAAGGAACGGATATCGCTAAGGCGAACTGCGGTGTATGGCGTTTCGTTGAAACAGAGCCTATAACTGAATTTACGGAAAGCATTCGCGACGAAATGGCCGGCGCGTGGCTGCGTCATCATAGGCGGGAACGCGGCGGAGGTCTGATTACGTTCGGCGACGGAGGCGGCTGGGGCGACGCGGAAATGCTCGAAGTAATGCTCGACGCTTACGAAACCACCGGTAATAGGGAATATATCGATGCGTTCGAGGATATGTTCGGCTTTTTCAGAGAGAGAGTGGGAGACAATTGGCTGCACCTTGTTTATAAAGACGGATATAAATGGTTCGGTCATGACTTCAACGACGACGTGATGTGGATGGTGATTGCTTCGGCGCGGGCATATCGTCTTACGGACAAGGAAATCTACCGCAAATTGGCTGTAGACAACTTCGACGCCGTATACAGGCGTGCGTACAACCGGTGGGGGATGATGCGCTGGGCGGAAAAGAGCGGACATCCCAACGGTACGAACTCCTGCATAAACGGGCCTGCCGAAGTTGCGGCCTGCTATATCGCACAATCGCTTGATACCGACAGTCTGCGCGAGAAATATTTCGAAATTGCTCGCGGTCTGTATGAAAACCAGCGCAGGTATTTGTTCGTGGAACAGACCGGACAGGTGCTCGACTGCTTTACGTGGAATGCCGGAACCGACGTGCCTGAAAAGTATAACCGTTGGGTGTCGACCTATAACCAGGGAACAATGCTCGGCGCTGCGACAATGTTATACAAACGTTATGGAGATGAAAAATATAAGCGCGATGCCGACAAGATAGTGGAATGCACGCGCCGCGAGCTTTGCAACGGGCACGGCGTTGTAAAGGTTTGTCAGACTATCGACGGGGACTTGTGCGGCTTTAAGGGTATTCTTATGCGTTACCTGCGTGAATATATTGTCGAAATGCAGCAATCGGAACTCGTGGAATGGTTGAAAAATAACGCTTTCCATGCTTTTAATAATAGAAACTCGCGTGGAGTGACGTGGTCTGCCTGGCTTACTAAGTCGACCGAGAACTGGATTTCTTCAGTCGAGAAAGACGACAAAGGAAACTATAAAAGTTATTTCAACTGTGCGTTCGGAAATTCCACTGCCGTGTCGGCTGCGGTGAATGTACCGTTTGCTGCCGCACAAGGTCGTAAAGGCAAATAAAAAAGCTGAAGCGGGCGCGTATTCTTTATGCTATATTTCGAATCTCTTCGAAATATGCGTTCATACATACGGCTTGTAGAAAAAAATATGTCTGAGATATTTTAAAATATCTCAGACATATTTTGAATTACCTCAGAGATAATTTTTCTGAACGGTATCCGACTTCTTGAGAAAACAGAAATCGTGTGTGTTTATACTATTTCGAGCGTATAAAGATAGAGAACTACCGCCGGTATAGCCAATAGCGAGCTGTCGAAACGGTCGAGCACACCGCCGTGACCGGGAAGGAAACTTCCGCTGTCTTTTACGCCCAAGTTTCTTTTCAACATACTTTCCACCAGGTCGCCGAAAGTTCCGAAAATTACTACCGTAAGCGCCATTCCCAACCATTCGGCCGTAGGCATGAGCGGAAAAAATTGCGCCATTACAACTGCCGCCGCCAAAGTGAGCACGCCGCCTCCGATACTTCCTATCCAGGATTTGTTCGGGCTTACCGACGGAAATAGTTTGTAGGGAATATAGCGGTGCAGGAGGCTGCCGAAACAGTATGCGCCCATATCATTTGCCCATAAGAATATCATCAGTGCGAGCGGATAGGCCGGAATGTATGCGAGGTCTCCTGTGCCCGGTTGCATACGGAATGCCAGGACATTGAGCAGCGCGAAAGGAAGCGCAATGTACAACTGGCTCGCAAAAGCGAACGTCCAGTTGTCGAGAGCGCGCGAGGAGTGCAGGTACAACTCGCTTATGAGCAAATACATAAGCGTTATGAGGTAGGGAATGAATACCGCAATTCCTGTTGCTCCCGTGCAGTACGACATTACGGCGAAATAAAGGTAAAGACCGGCGGCGGTGCTTATCAGTCTGTTGGTCTGGATTTCCCGCCGGTTGTTTACGAGTGTGCAGAATTCCCACACCGCAAGCGCCGTTACTATTCCGAACAGGATTACGAACGTTTTGGCGTCGTATAATATCGCTCCTATTATTACGGCTACGAATATTATTCCGGAAATAGTGCGGGTTATGAAATTTTTCATTTGTTCTCCTCTGACTTTTGTGCCGGCTTGTCGTCTGTCGTGACTATATTGTTGTCGGCAGCTGCGGACTCACCGCTGTTTTCAGCGGATTTATTTTGTGCTTCGGCGGGGGCGTTCTGTGTTTCGGCGGGTTTAATCTCGCTTTGAGCGGATTCGGCAGAATTTTCAGCCATATTTTCTTGTGCGTTTATGGCATTGGATGCTTTTTCGCTCAATTCTTTCTCCTCTTCTTGCAGAATTTCGTCGGCGCGGCTTATCCACGGGCGTTTTCCGAAGATTTTCTCTACGTCTTCCGCGAAGATTACTTCCCGCTCCTCAAGAACTTTTGCAAGAGCGGCATGTCCGTCTTTGTGCTCGAGCAACAGGTTTTTCGCTCTGTCGTACAGGCGGGCGATTAGGTCGCGGACTTCGGAGTCGATAGTCTCGGCCGTTTTTTCGGAATAGGGTTTGTTGAACTGATATTCCTGGTTGTTGTAGTAGCACAGGTTATAAAGTTTCTCACTCATGCCTAAGTATGCTACCATTCCGTAAGCCCGTTTCGTTACGGTCTCAAGATCGTTGAGCGCTCCGGTGGAAATGTGTCCCGAGAACAGTTCTTCGGCCGCGCGTCCGCCAAGAGTAGCACAGATTTCGTCTTCCATTTGTTCTTTTGTGGTGATGTTGCGCTCTTCCGGCAGATACCATGCGGCTCCCAATGCTTGTCCGCGCGGAACTATGGTGACTTTTACCAACGGACTGGCATATTTCAGGAACCATGATATGGTAGCGTGTCCCGCCTCGTGGAGAGCGATAGTGTGTTTCTCTTCCTGCGTCATCACTTTTGTCTTCTTTTCCAAACCGCCAATGATACGGTCGACGGCAGAAAGGAAGTCCTGCATACTTACAGCCGGTCTGTCGTTGCGTGCTGCTATTAGAGCCGCTTCGTTGCAGACATTGGCTATATCGGCTCCCGAGAATCCTGGAGTTTGTCGGGCCATTAAATCCACGTCTACGGTCTTGTCCATTTTCAGCGGCTTCATGTGAACGAGGAATATCGACTTACGCTCGTTAAGGTCGGGAAGGTCGACGTGTATCTGCCTGTCGAAACGTCCCGCACGCAAGAGGGCTTTGTCGAGAATGTCGACGCGGTTGGTTGCCGCGAGAACGATTACTCCGCTGTTGGTTCCAAAACCGTCCATCTCGGTCAATAATTGGTTCAGCGTGTTTTCTCGCTCGTCGTTTCCGCCCATCGAAGGATTTTTTCCACGGGCGCGGCCTACGGCGTCTATTTCGTCGATGAATATTATGGAAGGTGCTTTTTCTTTTGCCTGTCTGAACAGGTCGCGCACGCGACTTGCACCTACGCCTACGAACATCTCGACAAAATCGCTTCCGGAAATAGAGAAGAAAGGAACATCGGCTTCGCCTGCAACGGCTTTGGCGAGTAATGTCTTACCTGTGCCCGGAGGGCCCACGAGCAATGCTCCCTTTGGAATCTTTCCGCCGAGTTCCGTGTACTTCTGCGGATTTTTAAGAAACTCTACAATTTCCTGCACTTCGCGCTTTGCGCCTTCCTGTCCTGCCACATCCTTGAATGTGATGTGTGTGCCGGAACTTTTCTCGAACAGTTGCGCCTTGCTCTTGCCTACGTTGAACACTCCGCCGCTTCCGGAACCTCCTCCGCTCATTCGGCGCATGAAAAAGAGCCATACGCCAATGAGCAGCACTATAGGGAGAATGTTCATAAGTATGCTCCAGAACATTCCGGACTCCTGAACGTATGACACGCTTCCTTTGAAATGTCCTGCGGTAGTTTCGGCGTCAACAAAATCCTCAACCTTGTCGACCGAAGGATATTTTGTGCTTACAGTAGGTGATTTGCCGGTAGTGGTGGTGCTTTGGTGAAAAACATCGCGTATGTTTTTTCCTTCCACAAACATGGTTATCGTGCCGTCGCCCTTGTTTACTTCGAGCCGTTTGGCGTAACCTTTCGACACGTAGCTTTTAAAAGTGGTATAGTCTACCTCTTTGTCGATACTTTTGCGCCCGTTGCCGGTGAAGAAAAGCACGGCGAGCGCACCTATTATTATTGCGTATACCCAGTTCAGGTTGAATTTGGGCATGTTCATCTGCGGTTTCGGTTCGGCCATGATGTTTATTTATTCTGCGTCGGGAATATGTGTAAGTTCTGCGTCGGCCCATAGGTGCTCGAGGTCGTAGAATTCGCGTTCGTCGGGCTGGAAAATGTGAACGAATATGTCGCCGTAGTCCATTGCCACCCATAGTGAGTTCTGAAGTCCCGATACGGTGTAAGGCTTGGAACCGGAGTTTTTGAGTGCCTTTTCGCCCACCGATTGTGCTATTGCGCTTATCTGGTTGGCTGAATTACCCTGGCATATAACGAAATATCTGCAAATGCTCGATTCTATTTTTTCCATGTCTACGACAACTATTCCACTTCCTTTCTTGTCCTGGATTCCTTCGATAATGTCGTTTAGTAATTTTCGGTTTTCGTCCATAAAATAATTAAGATTTCTGCGCAAAGGTATGTGTTTTTGGTGAAATACTATCTTACATTTTCTTAAATGTTATTTTTATATGGGGCTGATGAAAATATTTTGGAAAGTTTTCTTGCATTTTGTTTTGCGGTGTCGCGTTAAGTTGTTATTTTTGCACTCGATTTCGGGAAGGAATCATTACTCTTGGGATATGGTGTAATGGTAACACAACAGATTCTGGTCCTGTTTTTCCTGGTTCGAGTCCGGGTATCCCAACAGACAGTCAAGCCGCAAGCGGAATATCGTTTTCCGTTTGCGGCTTGCTTTATAATACGATATCGTCTTTATTTCCGAATGCGGCTGTGCTACTTATGGATATTTTGCAGCTTATCTGAAAAGGTTGTCACGGTTTTCTGCGTCAAATAATCAATGGTAGGAATATGTTTCTGAAATGTTTTTGGCTCGGTAGAAGTTTAATGTGTATGAGTGATTCCTTTTCGGAAATCCGGAAGTGAGTTTTCACTACGGTTCTTTTTCTTGTTGTGTCCATTCTGCCTCTGTCGAAAATATACATGCGTTGTTGCATTTGTTGCAATGCAGGAACAGGCATTGGACTTTTCAGAACATGACATTTTGTCATGTGCCCGCACCTCCCGTCGGCACGTGGAAAAAAACTTCCCGCTTGTAGAAAAAATTATCTCAGACATATTTTGAATTATC
>CAJKQZ010000130.1 GCA_905202115.1 uncultured Prevotellaceae bacterium
TATTTTCGATTATCTCCCTTGTATTTTCAATTTCCTGCGGGAACTTTTTTACCGCAAGAAAAAAAATATTTTTTTCGAAAGGCCTGACCGGAAATAATGCCTTTCCCTGCAACGCAGAAGCATTGCAGGGAAAGGCATTGAGTATCGTTCCTGTCATACAAGGCGGAAAGCCTCGTATATACGGCGGTATTTTTACGATTTTAAGCAGACAGGGGTTTAATCGTCAGTCTTTTCGGTTGCAGCGTCAGCGATATTGTTTTTTTTTGCTGCGCTTGCGCTGCCGCACATGCTCCACGGCCTCCGTAACGACAGGTTTGCCCTTAAAACGGTTTGAGTAAGACGAATAATCGGGACGTATACGCTGATATGTCGGGTCGGAGAAAAGCGGACTCGAAATTATGTGGTCGGCAGTGCTGCGATTGCAGCAAAACACAATGTTCTCCACGCTTGCCAAACGGGTAAGCGCCTTTACGTCAGTGTCGTGAGGCTGCAAAGTCATAGGGTCGGTAAAGAAAAACAGATAATCTATGCACCCGTCCACTATCCGTGAACCCATTTGCTGGTCGCCGCCGAGCGGACCGCTCTTTAAAATAGTGAAATCCCACTCTACATCGGGATGTTTGGCGTGAAGCGCCTCAAGTATCAGCGTTCCCGTCGTACCTGTGCAATAGAACTTATGCCCGATAAGGCGTTCCGAATTCCAAAGCACCCATTCTATGAGGTCTTTCTTCATGGCGTCATGAGCCACGAGGCCTATGTGACGTACTAATTCCTGTTCCATAGCTTACACTTTTGAGAGGTTGATAATTATGTTTCGGTTCTCTTTTCTCAAACTATATATATGCAATCGGCCAAAGCCGCCTGCACGCGGTTTTCACATGCAGGGCTTGCCGTAAAAGTTGTCCCAATTCTTGTAAACCGGTTCCCTGCCCAATTTGAGCAAAGCGGCCTCTATCTCCTGCGGTGTGCGTGCGTCGGCCTTGTGAAACTGTTCCAGCGTCTGCGGATAGCAGCAATATCCTCCTGGTTCGGTGCAGCTTCCGGCGCTCATCGTCGTAACGCCGAGCGTTGCCATAGCGTCTCTGATTCCGGCCGTCTCGCGCGTGGAGTAAGAGATGTCCACATCGGGGTCGAAAATACGCATTGCGAATGTGACCTGCGCCAATTCGCGGTCGCTCATTATCACGTTCGGCTGGAAGCCTCCGTTCTCGGCCGGACGCATACGCGGAAAATTCACGCTGTATTGCGTTTTCCAGTAATTCTTCTCAAGATAACGCAAATGCAGAGCGAGCATTGCCACGTCGGTGCGCCATTCCTCCAATCCTATCAGCGCTCCCATGCCTATGCTGCGCGCTCCTCCCTGGGCCATACGGTCGGGAGCGTTCACTCTCCATTCGAAGTTCGACTTCATGCCTGCGGGATGATATATTTTGTATCGGTCGCGGTTGTAAGTTTCCTGGAAACATATCACGCCGTCGCAGCCGTGCTTTTCGAGCGTGGCATATCCCTCGACCGAAAGCGGCATGACCTCAACCTTTATATTATGGAAGTAAGGGCGCGCCAGATCAATGGCTCCGGCAATATATTCAACGCCGGCCTTAGCCGGATTCTCGCCAGTAAGGAGCAATATGTTGTCGAAAGGCCCGAGTTTCTTTATGGCCTCGTATTCGCGAACCATTTCTTCCTGCGTAAGGATGATTCGCTTCATTTTATTCTGGCGGTGGAAACCGCAATAAACGCACGAGTTGGCACAAGAATTTGTAAGATACAACGGCAAAAACAAATTGACTATTCTGCCGAAGCGTTCCTCCGTGAGTTTGCGGCTCATGCGTGCCATAGTTTCCAGATAGCAGCCTGCGGCAGGCGAAATCAGCGCGAGGAAATCGTCCCACTGCAAACGGCGCTTCGACAAAGCACGCCTTACATCATCGTCTGTCTTTGAATAAATACGTTCCGTGGTTTCTTTCCACGGAAACTGCAACAAGTATTCACTGAACATTTATTATGGATTGTTATATACGTTAAAACAAACTGAAATCAACAAACATAACAGGCCGAACTGTAATGGTTCTCAGCCGTCATGTCCGGAGAATCTGCAACTAACCTCCGCACGAAGCCTTTATCACAACCACAGAGTCGCCTTCTTCGAGCAAAGTTTGCCACTCCGTGCGCGGAACGACACGATTGTTCCGCGCCACAGCCACTCCTGAAACACCCAGGTGCAACACCTCAGCCAAATCGGCCAATGTAGCTCCGTCTTTCAGCTCTTGTTTCTTACCGTTAACCGTTATAATCATAAATTCGGGATTAATCGTTCAGAAAAGCTGTGAGCGGAGAGGTGGCTTCCGCCTCTACCCTTGCACCGGCAACCGGAACACCAGCATTATATGCCTTGCGTCCCGCCTCGACAGCGCCGGCAAACGCTTCGGCCATAGCGACGGGGTCGCCCGCAGTGGCTATGGCTGTGTTTACCATAACAGCGTCTGCTCCCAGCTCCATTGCCCGCGCCGCATGGCTCGGAACGCCAAGTCCCGCGTCTATTACAACGGGCACGGTAGACTGTTCTATGATAAGAGAGATGAATTCTTCATCGGTTATTCCGAGATTGCTCCCAATCGGAGCCGCCAAAGGCATTACGGCGGCCGCGCCAGATTCCTGCAAACGGCGGCAGGCAACAGGATCGGGCGTAATGTAAGGCAATACGACGAATCCCTGCTTAACGAGTTCCTCGGTGGCACGTATTGTCTCGAACGTATCGGGCAACAGGTGGCGCGGATCGGGATGTATTTCGAGCTTTATCCAGTTTGTCTGGAACGCCTCGCGCGAAAGCTGGGCTGCAAGGATTGCCTCCTCGGCGTTGCGCGCTCCCGAAGTGTTAGGCAGAAGCCTCACGCCCGTTTTGTTTATCTGCTTGAGCAAATCATTGGCCTCATCGTCGCTTTCCACGCGTTTCATCGCTATCGTAACAATCTCAGCACCCGAGGCTGTAACCGATTCGTTCATCTTTTCGACCGACGAATACTTGCCGGTTCCGAGAATAAGGCGGGAAGAAAAACTTTCACCCGCAATAATTAATTTATCGTTCTTTATCATGGTCATTATTTTATTTTTGGTGGCCCGTATGTCCCTTATTGTAAGGAACACCGGCCTTATGCGCCGGAACATACCCGTATCGCATTTTATTTTTTACAACAAATTTGATTGTATTCCTTTTTATCGATTGTTTTCCGTTTATTTCCGCAAACAGGGCAGCCCGAATCGAGAGCTATTTCGAAAACATTCGAGTTCATTGTCAGAGCGTCGAAAACAAACAAACGGTTCGTGAGCAAAAAGCCAGCACCAGTAATGAACTTTATGGCTTCCGTGGCTTCCACCGCGCCTATTATTCCCGGCACTGTGCCCAGGATTCCTGTCTGCCCGCAACCTTGTCCTCCCGCTTTGGGAGCAGCTCCATACATACAGCGCCAGCAAGCAGTACCTTCGGTATGTGTGAATGCCTGTCCCTCAAAACGGGACAGACTTCCCATTGTAAATGGTTTGTGATTGCGTACACAAATATCATTTACGAGCAATTTCGCAGGATAGTTGTCCGAACCTTCGCATACGAAATCATATTGTTTTATTACAGATTCGGCATTTTCAGAATTCAAGAAGAAATCATAAGCCTCGACTTGTACATCGGAATTTAAATTCTTTACTTTCTCGGCGGCAACAAGCGTTTTCTTCTTCCCGAGATCGGAAGTTCCGAAAAGAATCTGGCGCTGAAGATTCGAAAGTTCCACAACATCACCGTCGGCTATGCCGATTTTTCCCACACCTGCCGCAGCGAGATAAGCTATTATCGGACTTCCCAAGCCTCCGGCCCCCACGACAAGCACACGCGAAGCAGCTATACGTTCCTGTCCCTCCATTCCTATCTCATGAAGAAGAAGGTGACGACGGTAACGTTTCATTTTATCTGCATCCCAGTTCATTTGCGGGATTTCTCCGAAACCTTCATTCGATGTTACGCTCACTTGCAGACATCCTCCTTTTGTAGGCAAATTTATCAATAAAATCCGACAACAGATAGCATATTCGCCCGAAAACACTACTTTTGCTGCAATTTAACAACCAAGAAACTATTTTTCTGCATCATGAATATCGCGGCATTGATCTCGGGCGGCGTTGACAGTTCGGTTGCCGTTCACCTGCTTAAGGAACAAGGTTTAACGCCCGACCTTTTCTACATCAAAATAGGCAGTGACGAGAGCAACGAATGGGACTGTTCCGAGGAGGAAGACTGGGCTATGGCGTCGCTCGTGGCCCGCAAATACGGCTGCAAGCTCGAGCGCATAGACCTCCACAAAGAATATTGGGAAAATGTCGTGGGATATACAATCGAGCGCCTGCGCAAGGGACTTACTCCGAATCCCGATGTGATGTGCAACCGTCTTATAAAGTTCGGAGTGTTCGAAAAACAGGTGGGCTTCAGTTACGATTTCACCGCCACAGGGCATTACGCCTCGACCGAACGCGACGAGGACGGCAACGTATGGCTTGCCACGAGCCCCGACCCTGTAAAAGACCAGACAGACTTCCTTGCGCAGCTCGACAATCTGCAAGTCGCGCACGCTCTCTTTCCTATCGGCAAACTCATGAAAGAGGAGGTGCGCCGCATTGCCCACGAGGAGAATCTTGCGCCGGCCGACCGCAAGGACAGCCAGGGAATATGCTTTCTCGGCAAGATAGATTACAACGAGCTCGTACGCCGTTATCTCGGAGAGCGCGAAGGACTCATCGTAGAGAAAGAAACGGGCAACATCATAGGTCGTCACAAAGGCTATTGGTACCATACGATAGGCCAGCGCAAAGGTCTCGGCCTCGCAGGCGGACCGTGGTATGTTGTAAACAAAGATATCGGACGCAATATTATATATGTGAGCAAAGGTTTCCAGACTCCCGCGGCCTACGGCAAAAGTTTTTTCATACGCGAGCCTCATTTCATAACGCTAAACCCGTTTACAGCCGACGGCAATTACGAAATAACATTCAAGATACGGCACACGCCGGTTTTCACGGGCGCGACTCTCACCCGCCGCGGCGACATTTACGAAATAACATCCCAAAAACCGGTGCAGGGCATTGCTCCGGGACAATTTGCCGTAATTTACGACAAGCAGCACCGACGTTGCATTGGCAGCGGCGAGATTTCGACAGACCGGCTGCCGTATTCTGCCCAAGAATAAAGCAAAAAGAAACATGTACGACCAGGAAAAAATAAAACCCTACTCCACCCGCGGAAAGAAAGGCGAGCAGGTGGAGGCGATGTTCGACTCGATAGCCCATTCCTACGACCTTCTCAACCATACACTCTCTCTCGGAATAGACAGGCTGTGGAGGCGAAGGGCCATAAACTCGCTGAAAAAATACAACCCGCAGAACATACTCGACGTTGCCACGGGAACGGGCGACTTTGCCGTGCTCGCGGTAAAGAAGCTGCACCCTGCAGCTCTTTCCGGCGTCGACATTTCCGAGGGAATGCTCGAGGTGGGACGCAAGAAGGTTGAAAAACTCGGTCTGTCCGACATCATAACGCTCAGCAAGGACGACTGCATGAACCTCTCGTTTGCCGACAACACCTTCGACGCGGTAACCGTGGCATACGGCGTTAGAAACTTCGAGAGCCTCGACCGCGGACTGAAAGAAATGCTCCGCGTAACCAAACCCGGCGGACGGTTGGTAATCATCGAGCTTACTACGCCGCAGAGCTTCCCCATGAAACAGCTGTTCGGCCTTTACTCGCACATTTTCCTGCCGGCGATAGGCAGAAGCATTTCGCGCGACAGCCGTGCCTACTCCTACCTGCCGGCCACAATGCAGGCTTTTCCCCACGGCCCGCAGATGAAATCGATACTCGAGCGCGCCGGCTACCGCAACGTGCGTTTCCATTACTCCTTTCTAGGAATAAACACATTTTATGAAGCAGAAAAATAACACCGCCGCCCCCTCGCAACAACCCGAGAGCGGCAAAACCATATATGGCTTGGTGGGATTCCCGCTCGGCCACTCGTTTTCGGCACGCTATTTCGCCGGAAAATTCGCAACCGAGGGAATAAACGCCGAATACCGCAACTTCGAGATTCCCGAAATAGGAATGCTGCCGGAAATAATAAACAATACACCCTCGCTTCGCGGACTGAACGTAACGATACCCTACAAGCAACAGATAATTCCGCTGCTCGACGAACTCGACGACAACGCACGCCGCATTGGTGCCGTAAACGTGGTATGCGTTTCGCGAAACGCGGAAGGCAATCCGCACCTCACAGGGCGCAACGCTGACGTAATAGGATTTACCGACTCATTACGGCCCCTGCTCCGCCCCACACACAAGAAAGCCCTCGTGCTCGGCACTGGCGGCGCGTCGCGCGCAGTAATTCACGGACTGAAAATGCTCGGAATATCCCCGCTGCCCGTAAGCCGTACCCCCTCCGAAGAAGTTATCACCTACAAAGACATCACGCCGGCCGTGATGAACGAATACAAGTTGATTGTAAACACCACACCGCTGGGAATGTTTCCCAAGACAGACCGCTGCCCCAACATACCATATCAACTGCTCACGCCGGAACACCTGCTTTACGACCTCGTATACAATCCCGAAGAGACTCTCTTTCTACAACGCGGGCGCGAATACGGAGCTGCCGTAAAAAACGGGCTCGAAATGCTTCATCTCCAGGCCGAAGCCTCGTGGCGCTTCTGGAACGGAGAGAGTATAGACGCTTTCAACAATCTGTTCTGAAAAAGGAAAGAAAAAAGATGTCCTGAAAAAAAATATTTTTTTGTGCGTGTAAAAAACTTCCCGCAGGAAATTGAAAATACAAGGGAGATAATCGAAAATA
>CAJKQZ010000131.1 GCA_905202115.1 uncultured Prevotellaceae bacterium
ACATATTTTGAATTATCTCCCTTGTATTTTCAATTTCCTGCGGGAACTTTTTTACAAGGTAAAAAAAGATTTATTTTTTTTACAGAAATAAGACCAATGCAGGAATCTTTTTCCGCCAATTCTCCACATAGCCCTATTATCACGGCATTATCTCTTTAATTGTTTGTCAGTCAGCTGTCTGTTTCACTCTCGAGCCGACCAAAGCATAATACAGCATGAACAATTCGCCTAATAGGACTATGAACCACGACCACCTCCAGCCGTTCATAACATCGGCCACAACACCTTGCAGCAAGGGCAATATGGCCCCGCCCACAACGCCTATCATTATCACGCCCGACGCCACCGACGTATACTTGCCCAAACGCGAGACCGCCAACGTAAAGATTGCTCCCCACATTATGGAATGGAACAAACCTACAGCCGTCAACAGCCAGGCGCTGTCAAACAATATAGCAAACAATGCAAGCACTCCTGCCGCCGATGTTGTGACTGTAAGCTGCACGCGGGGAGAGATTCTGCTTAAAGAACTGCCCACAAGGCGCCCCACAAGCATTCCGCCCCAATACAATGTAGCCATTAACGCAGGAGACGAATAACTCTTTTCTATTGCATACATATTTATATTTGCCCCGATGCAGACTTCCACACCTACATAAAAGAAAATGGCCACTACACCTAACGTAAGATGACTGAACGACCAAACGCTTTTCTCGAGCTTCTCGCCTTTCTCGACCCTTGTTCCCTGTATGTCGGGCAACGAAAGTTTCATAAGCAGCAGAACCACTAACGTAATCACTGCCATGAGCGACAGGAAAGGAATCATTAATTGTTCTATACGAATCTGTTCCATCGACAAACCTCCGAACACCACTCCTGTCACGAAATATGGAGCCAAAGTAGTACCAACCGAATTGGCCGAGCCACCTATTGCCAGACGTTGGATTGACTGCGTTCCCTTAACGTAGCATGCCGTCAGATACGGGTTTATCACAACCTGTAAAACGGTAGCCGACGCGCCCACCACGAACGAGCCCAATAAGAAAATAAGAAACCCGCAAGGAATTACGTTCGCCCCAACATGCCACTTTGCCTCCGGAATATGCACCGTGAAATACGAAGAAACGAAAAACAGCCCTAAGCCCACAATCATGACCGACAAGCCGCGCAATAGCGTACCCTTGTATCCGTGGCGGCTTATCCAGCGCGAGCCTAAACCGCCGCAAACAGGATATGCAAGAAACCATGAAAAAGTAATCATTGTGGCGAATGTATTTTTCAAGCCTCCGACTTCGGAAAGAAAAGCCTCTTTCAACGGTCCCTGGAACTGCGTGTTGGCAGTGGTGAGAAAACCTACTATGAAAAAGAGAAACACCATAGTAAGGAAGGGCCCCAGATAATTTACCTGCTTTTGCTGTGAATTCATTACGATGTATTTTAATTTATAAACTTCATTACTTTAATTCCCCAAAGTTGCTGCAGCCTCACTGTCAAATAAAAACTCGCAATTAGGATGTAATTGCAGAATCGAAGCCGGAACTTCAGGCGTAACAGGGCCTTCAAGCATTTTCTTAACTATAGCAGTTTTATTTCTGCCTTTAGCTACCAGAATAATACGGCGCGCATGCATTATATCCTTTATTCCTAATGTAACGCCACCTAATTTTTTCTCCGGCGGAGTATTGGTTTCCCTGCGAATGCGCACTTCAAGCCCCGGATGCATGCTCGTGACCCGCGTTATACTGTCAAAACGGCTTCCAGGTTGGTTGAAACCAAGATGTCCGTTCTCACCGAGCCCTAACATAAGCAGGTCTATACCTCCTCTGCAATCGAGTTCTTTTTTAAAATCGACACAAGATTTTTCAAAATCCTCGGATTCGGTAGGAAGCATAAGAAAATTGTTTTCGCTCACACCCAAAGAATCTATTATTTCCGTTTTCAGCATTGTATAGCACGCTCCGGAATAATCGCGTGACACATTTGTCACTTCATCCAATCCGAAAAAGGTTACGGAACTGGTATCAAAAGAATTGCGTGAATAAATTTCACCAACCAATCTATGAAAATTCCCCGTTGTTCTGCCTGTCGAGAGCCCGATTACGCTTGACTTCTTTTTCAGTATCTGACCTATTATGCGCCAGGCTGCCGCACAATCGAACTCGTTTTCATTCTCTGTAACGGTAATCATTACTTGTATTGACTCACTTATAAACTGCAATTATATTTTCACTTGTTCATTGCAACGACACCTGCTCCAAGCAATCCCACCAAATCGGGTTTGAGTTTAGTAATCACAACGCCGTTTGTAACGAAGCGCATTGTCTCTGCGTTCAGCTTTTCTTTTACTTTTGAGAGCATAAATCCGTCTGCAACAACGCCACCGCCGAGCACTACAGTGTCAGGGTCTGACACGCGAACCATATTCATTATCAAGTTCGCCAATCCTTCGGCAGCATTGTCCACAAGCGCAACGCAAAGCGGGTCTCCCTCGCGGCATAACTCGAAGACTTCGGCTACGTTCACACGATAGCCGCGCCCTTCAAGGATACGCAGACGCGTGTCGTATGTTCCTGCAAAGAGGCGGGCGCAGCAATCGAAACCGATACCGGCGGCAATTGTTTCTATACAGTCGTTACGACCGCAGCAGCAGGTTGTGCCCACGTTCACACCGACGCGCATATGCCCCACCTCGCCTGCGTTGAAATGACTGCCCCTAACGAGAGCGCCATTAACTACCGTTCCGGCAGCGATACCTGTGCCGACGTTTATATAGATAAAGTTCTTTGAAATCCTACCGTATCCCCACTCCATTTCGGCACGCGTAGCGCTTTTCACATCGTTGTCGAGATAACACGGTATGCCGTAATCCCCCGATAGTTCCTTTGCCAAAGCAATGGGCTGCGTGCGCGCGGGATCGATCTGCAACCAGATACCTTGCTCCGTGTCTACGCGTCCTACTAAACCCACTCCTATAGCAACCGGTTGCTTGTCATACCAACCCACTGTCTTTATATAATCATCAAGTGAAGCTCTTATTATTGATACAGCCTCACGCTGCTCTAAAAAAACGGAATCGTATTTTTTACTGTTCAATATATTTCCGCAATCGTCCAGCTCTCCTATCAAAAGCTTCGTTCCACCCAAATCAAGGGCCAAATAAGTATCCATAATCTAATTATATATTTAAACTCTTATTGCATGTACAAAATAAACAACATTTTTGATAATATGGGCAAATTCGTTTATTAAAAAATATAAATTTTATAAAATATAACAATCCGCCGGCTCTTATTGAATATTTACATTTGCAAAACTATACAAAGTAACAATAAAAAGCACATGGCAGAAAAGCGACATTTACAACAAGCAGTCTATACAAATAAACAAGGATTTTTTCAATCGGTCGAATGACACGCAAAAAATATGTCTGAGATATTTTAAAATATCTCAGACATATTTCAAATTATCTCAGAGATATTTTTTTTTACAACCGGAAAAAACTAAGACATCCGAGACCCCTATTCATAATTGCCATTTTACATTCAATCAAGACACCGTGCTGAAATAAATATGTAAAACATTCTACATATTTATTTTCTGACTTCCTATATTCGGAAACAAAACAAAAATTCTAATCAGCAAAAACAAATCCGTGCAACTTTAAAGCTGCACGAACCCTATCATACTATTATTTTTTCATCCTACAGAAATTCTTTCTGCCATATAAGTTGAATTCCATGAAAAAGACCTTTTTCCAAGTATTACAATACATGTCTTTACTTACTCTATATAATCGAGAAAAGCATCCACCTGTAGTCTCAAACTTGCCATTTGCGTATCCGTCAACACCATTTTTCCTTCCGTCCACGCCTCCATATTCAATTGAATACCCGTTTGGGGCTTTTCCATGACGTCGGCACGTATGAAAGGCAACGTAAGCAGTTCTGTCAGTTTTTCCCTGCATTTGGCCGTTGCCGCCGCACCTCCCGCACCACTCAAAGCAGTCTTCTTGCCGTTGATAGCAAGAGGGGTCTGACTGTCTCCAGGCACAAGCGGACGTGAAAGCCAGTCGATAAGATTCTTCAGATGACCCGGATAACTGTAGTTGTACTCGGGAGAAAAAATCCAAAGGGCATCTGCCTCCGCCACTTTCCCCCGTACACTCGTGACAGCCTCGGGCGCAGGAAACTCTATGTCCTGATTCATTAGCGGAACCTTAGAATAGTCAAGATATTCCACCATAGCGCGACCGGCAAGCATTTGTTCTACCGTTCCAGCGAGTTTTCTATTAAACGATTCCTTGCGCAAGGAACCGATGATAAACAAAATCTTCTTCATTCTTTTGCTATATTATTGTTCATCTTTTATAAAGCTAAATACAAAAGTATTCCTTTTCCATAAAAATATATCAAACCCGAACATAAAATCAAAGGAACACTATAAACAAAAATCAAAGGCGTGCAACTTAATAAGCCACACGCCTTTGATTTTGTTTATTATCTGTTTCCTTATCGGAATCATTTCACCTCCTCGAAGTCGGCATCCTGAATTGTTTCGTCGGCATTCTTCTGATTGGACGAAGAACTCTGCTGCTGTTCACCCGCACCGGCTGCACCTGCTCCTGGATTGGCTCCGGTCTGCTGATACATCTGCGCGCTCGCAGCCTGCCAAGCGGCATTCAGTTCGGCTATTGCCGCGTCGATTGCCGAAACGTCCTTACTCTTGTGAGCGTCGCGCAGTTTCTGCAAAGCCGCTTCGATTGGAGATTTCTTATCGGCGGGAATCTTATCGCCAAGTTCCTTGAGCTGATTCTCGGTCTGGAAAATCATGCTGTCGGCCTGGTTCAGTTTGTCGATACGTTCTTTCTCTTTCTTGTCGGCTTCGGCATTTTGTTCTGCTTCTGCTTTCATGCGGTCAATCTCATCTTTGCTCAAGCCGCTGGAAGCCTCTATTCTTATGGCCTGTTCCTTGCCGGTGGCCTTATCTTTTGCAGAAACCTTAAGGATACCGTTGGCGTCGATGTCGAACAGCACTTCAATCTGAGGAACTCCGCGACGTGCGGGAGCAATACCTGTAAGATTGAACTGTCCTATGCTCTTGTTCTGAGCAGCCATTGGACGCTCGCCCTGAAGTACGTGAATGGTAACTTCCGTCTGGTTATCAGCAGCGGTAGAGAACACTTCAGATTTTTTGCAAGGTATGGTGGTGTTTGCGTCGATGAGTTTGGTCATTACGCCTCCGAGGGTTTCTATTCCGAGCGAAAGAGGAGTTACGTCGAGAAGCACGATATCGCCCACTCCGGATTCTTTGTTAAGGATTGCACCCTGAACGCTTGCGCCTACAGCCACTACTTCGTCGGGGTTCACGCCTTTCGAAGGAGCCTTGCCGAAGAAATCCTGCACAGCCTGCTGAACGGCGGGAATACGGCTCGAACCGCCCACGAGGATTACCTCATTTATATCGGAAACCGAGATTTTTGCATCGCGGATTGCATTCTGACACGGTTCGAGGCAGCTTTGTATAAGATCGTGTGCAAGACTTTCGAACTTAGCACGCGTAAGTGTCTTTACGAGGTGTTTCGGCATACCGTCTACAGGCATGATGTAAGGCAGATTTATCTCTGTCGAAGCTGAAGACGAGAGTTCTATCTTTGCTTTCTCGGCAGCTTCCTTGATACGTTGCATTGCCATAGGATCGGCCTTGAGGTCGGCACCCTCATCATTTTTGAATTCCTGAACAAGCCAGTCTATGATTTTCTGGTCGAAGTCGTCGCCGCCGAGGTGAGTATTTCCGTTAGTAGAAAGCACCTCGAACACACCGCCGCCGAACTCAAGAATCGATATATCGAACGTTCCGCCGCCGAGGTCGAAGACTGCAATCTTCATATCCTTGTTGGATTTGTCGAGACCATAGGCCAAAGCGGCTGCCGTAGGTTCGTTGATAATACGTTTTACTTCAAGACCTGCTATCTGGCCTGCTTCCTTAGTAGCCTGGCGCTGCGAATCGGAGAAATATGCCGGCACGGTAATAACAGCTTCGGTCACTTCCTGTCCGAGATAATCTTCGGCCGTTTTTTTCATCTTCTGGAGAATCATTGCCGAGATTTCCTGCGGAGTATAAAGGCGTCCGTCGATGTCGACACGCGGAGTATTGTTGTCGCCGCGCACAACAGAATAAGGCACACGCGAAATTTCGGTCTGCACCTGGTCGTAGGTCTCGCCCATGAAGCGTTTTATAGAGTAGACAGTGTTTTTAGGGTTGGTAATTGCCTGACGTTTTGCAGGGTCGCCCACCTTGCGCTCGCCTTCTTTGGTAAAAGCCACAATACTCGGCGTGGTACGTTTACCCTCGCTATTAGCAATCACAACCGGTTCGTTACCTTCGAATACGGCAACGCATGAATTGGTTGTACCTAAGTCGATACCAATAATCTTTCCCATTTCTTTATCTGTTTTTATTGTTTTTAATCTGTTTGCAACCCGTTTGCACAGGTATTTCGTTTTATAGTCAAGCAATACGCGTGCCAAACTCAAAACTGGAGGATAATTATATTGTTCTGTCCTGACATAAAACGATAAAGTGACATTATGTCATACGTCATCAGCCCTACAGACAGACTTTTCATCCGCAATGCAGACACTATAATCCAAAATGAATTCGACATAAGCGCTATATTTGAACAATAAAACAAATTCAACAGAAAACTTGCAGGAGAAGATTCCAACTTTATCCGATTTTCCGTATAAATATGTTCAGACAGAAAATAACAGTATTTATCCATGAATCGGCCTTGCCTTTCCAAAGGGTTTTGCAGACAAAAACGGTCACCGGCCAAGTGCTTGATAATCAACAGGTGT
>CAJKQZ010000132.1 GCA_905202115.1 uncultured Prevotellaceae bacterium
CATATTTTAAAATATCTCAGAGATAATTCAAAATATGTCTGAGATAATTTTTCAGGGGGGCTGTAGGCCTGCCGGAAATTTCGGGAACCGGTCGTTTTTTTCCTTGCATAGTGAATAATTATTCATTCCGCCTGTTGTCGCGGAGCAACTTGTTGAGCGAATTTTTCTCGCCCACTATCCATACGATGTCGTTTTCCTTGAAACGCCGCGAGGCCGACGGAAAGTCGAGCGTTTCTTTTCCGCCTTCGAAGCCTACGACCATGCAGCGGTACTTGTCGCGTATTCCGCTTTCGCCCACCGTTTTGTTGCAAAGAGGCGACGAGCTTCCTATTATCAGACACTTGAGCTGTGTTTCGTGTTGCTCGGGGTGCAGTTCGACGGTTTCAATGGCTTCTGCCATTATGGTGGCGAATTTTCTGAGCTGCTCATCGCTCGCTATCACTTCCAGGCGGTCGCCCGGGTAAATCGTTTTTTCGGCTGTGGGAATGTTCTGTCGCACTCCGCCGCGCAGTATCGACGACACCATTATTCCGTATTTCCGGCTGAGGTCGAGTTCTTTGAGAGTCTTGCCGGCCCATGAAGTGTTCTCGGGCACTTCAAGTTCGGCAAGGTGAATCTCGCGCGAAAGCAGGCGGTTGGCGTAAAGAGGTTTGACGCGCCCGTGCATTTCGGCCTGAAGGTCGCGTGAGCGGAGGTTTTCCATGAAAGTGTGTTCGAGCATTATGCTGTATTTCTTGACCTTGCGTGAATATAGCATGAGTGCTACGAGCAACATTGCAACGCCGAAGTGGATTATGCTGCTGAACGGTGACAGATAGTTTATGATATAGTATGTGATGAAGCTTGCCCACATGAATCTTACTATTATCGTGAGCGCAAGCAGGGGACGGTTGCGTTTGCCGCCGAGCCATAGCGATTTGTACTCTTCGGAGTGGTTTTTTCTCATAACAATGGCGCGCAGGAACGGCGACAGCAGCAGTATCGTGATAATGCCGCACACGGCGTTGCCTATCCAATGGGTGAGCGTGTGGCGGAAAAACGGCAGCAGGAAGTTCAGGGAGATTGCCGTCACGGCAATACACAGAATAGAGTACGACAGCATTTGTTTGGCAAGGGCGGCGAGCAGGAGTTTCCAGCTGCTGCGTCTTGCTGCGGGAGATTCGGAATGGCTTTTCTTGTCGAGAGCATTTATCAGTGCGGCGGGGAGCTTGCGCGAAGCGAATCTGTATGCCGCCGGGGCGCTGCTTATCATATAAGGAGTGAGGAACGTCGTGATTACCGACACGGCAACCACGATAGGATAGAGAAAGCTGCTCGTTACTCCCAACGACAGTCCGAGCGAAGCAATGATGAAAGCAAATTCGCCTATTTGGGCCATGCTGAAACCGCATTGCATCGAAATCTTTAAAGGTTGTCCGGAGAGAATGAAGCCGCCTGTGCCGAAAACCGCCTGGCCTACGAGGATTGTAAACGTTATGATGATTATCGGAAACCAGTATTGTATGAGTACGTTAGGGTCGACAAGCATTCCTACCGAAACGAAAAACACCGCGCCGAACAGATTCTTCACAGGGTCCACAAGTTTCCCTATCATGTCGGCCTCGATTGTTTCTGCAAATATGCTTCCCATCATGAAAGCCCCGAACGCCGCGCTGTATCCTAATTTCACGGCGAGTACAACCATTGCGAAACACATTCCCACCGACACAACGAGAAGAGTTTCCTTGCCTATCCAGCGGCGGTTCTTGCGCAGCATGAGCGGAACAAGGAAAATTCCTACGAGAAAGAGCAGGGCTAAATAGAACAGCAGCTTCAGCAGGTTGTCGAGCACGGTGATTCCTTCGAACTCCTTGCTAACGGCTATTGTGGAGAGGATAACCATTAACAGAATGCCGAGAATGTCTTCGAGCACCAGTACGCTGAGCACGTTCGAGGAGAACCGTTGTCCGCGAAGCCCGAGATCGTCGAACGCCTTATATATAATGGTCGTTGACGACATGGCGAGCATTCCTCCGAGGAACAGACTGTCCATTCGCGACCACCCGAAAGCGTGCCCCACCAATGAACCCAGCATACTCATGGCGAAGATTATCGTTATGGCGGCTATTACCGGCTTGCTGCCCATTTTAAGGATTTTCTTGAAGCTGAATTCTATTCCCAATGTGAACATCAGGAAAATCACTCCTATGTTGGCCCATGTTTCGACGGTACTAATGTCGTTCACCGTGGGAGTGTAGGGCATGTGGGGGCCGGCAAGGAATCCCGCAACGATGTATCCGAGCACGAGCGGCTGCCTGAGGCGTTTGAATATCAGTGTGACGGCGCCGGCAAGTACGAGAATCAACGCGAGGTCGTATATAAGATCGGGAAGATGTTCCATTTTATGCTTTATATGGTGGAAAATGTTGGTTTATATCGTAACGGGACAAGGCGTGCCGCTATATGCCATTAGTCTTTAAGCAACCGGTTGAAATGTTCGAGAATTTTTTCTCGGAATATGTGCATGCGTTCTTCGTCAGGAGCGTCTTCGATAGCCTCAAGGTCTATGTCGAATATGAATTTGCAGGCTTCGGCGTAGCTGTGACCGTTTTCTAAAAAATCTATTTCCTCCTGGGCAATCGGAATTACCTGCATTAAGCGCACGGTTCGTCCGGAGGGGAGATTAACGCTTGTTTCGAAGCAGGGGTCGGGCAGGGGATAGTCTAAATAAGCCCCGCAAGCGTTGGTGGAAGGGTCGAAATTCTCTGGAAAAGACAGAAAATAATTCGGAGTAAAGTAATTGTCGGCACCAATCGACTCACGGGCGCAGTCCTTGAGCATTTGCAGAGGCCACCAGTGCTTTTGTTTTTCGTAGTCTTCTCCTGAAACGTTCCAGTTGGCGGGAAGATGAACGGCATATTCCAGGCGCTCGGCCGTATGGTGCTGCATTCTTTCATCATAAGGCACTTCCATTCTGTATGCTCCCGCGCCGATTGTGCAGACCGTGTAGTACGGGCGGTTTTCCGAAGGTTCTATGACGGCAAGGTCGAGATGTATGTCGGGAGATTGCTTTTCGTGCCCCACGAGTGCTATGTTGCCGAATTTCTTTTCTATGCAATTTTCTATGCATTGCGACTCTTCATCGCTGTAACGGTCGGGCTGTTCTTCAGGACTGAAACCTTCGAGTGCAAGTTGCCAATAGCAGAGGATGTTTCTGCGGGCCTCGGTCATGCCTTTGTGGAAAAGCAGATATTCATCAGCACCGACAGATTCTTTCTTCATACTTATGGCTGCGAAATCTTTGTAGAAAATCACGTGTTTCACTAAAGTCCATGCGTCTGTCTCGCCGCGGATGTAAGTTCCTTCATCGCATTTTACGTAGAGCGAAATGCCGTGTTTGTCTATGGCATAGTGGCAATTGCCCCGCCGCAGCACACGGTATAGTCTGCCGTAGTTGAACGCAAGCGAGCCTCTGAGAATCACCGTAAGCGCGATAAAAATGATGAGCGGCTCGAATTTGCCGGTGAAAATACCCCAAATCACGGCAAACACGAGAAATGCCAGTTGCAAACCGTAGCGCACGGGGCTTTCGAGCATAGTGTGCTTCATTCCGCGCCAGATGAAACGGCATATTCCGCTTTCGTTCCGGAACATCATGGGTTGCGGGGTGCCGAGGTCTTTAATATGTTTTACGTTGTCGGGGGTGATGAATTCCATTCGGGAGCAATTTAAAATTATCTCTGAGATATTTTAAAATATGTCTGAGATAATTCAAAATATCTCAGAGATGTTTTTTGCGGCTAACCGGAGTGCACCGTATGATTGCGGTATTGAAATTTGCGGCGCAGCATTTTCCGTTTTGTGCTGCGCCGCTTTGTGGTTTTCAGTCGTGGAATTGTGCCGAGAGTTCGCATATTTTCACGATTACCCGCATGGCTTTTTCCATAGACTGTATGGGAACGAATTCATAAGGGCCGTGGAAGTTTATTCCTCCAGCAAAGATATTGGGACATGGCAGACCTTTGAATGAAAGCTGGGCGCCGTCGGTGCCGCCGCGTATGGCGCGCACTTTGGGCGAGACTCCCGTTTCCTGCATTGCCTTTATAACGATGTCGATTATGTGGAGCAACGGCTCTATCTTCTCACGCATGTTGTAGTATTGGTCGGAAATGTCGGCCGATACCGTGCCGTCGCCGTATTTTGCGTTAAGTTCCGTTACGAGCTTGCGGAAAAAGTCCTTGCGTGCCTCGAATTTCTTGCGGTCGTGGTCGCGTATGATGTAGTTTACCGAAGCGCGCTCCACATTTCCCTCAACGCCTATCAGATGATAGAAGCCCTCGTAATCCTGCGTGGTTTCGGGGGTCTGGTCGGCCGGAATCTTCTCTATTAGTTCGGCGGCAATGCGCGCGGCGTTGACCATTTTGTTTTTTGCATAGCCTGGATGTACGCTAACTCCCTTGATTTGTATTTTGGCCGAGGCGGCGTTGAAGTTTTCGTACTCGATTTCGCCCACATCTCCGCCGTCCATAGTGTATGCCCAGTCGCAGCCGAAACGTTCTACGTCGAATTTGTGTGCTCCGAGCCCGATTTCCTCGTCGGGATTGAAAGCTATGCGTATATCTCCGTGTTCGATTTCGGGATGTTCCTTGAGATATATCATAGCCTGCACTATTTCGGCTATGCCGGCTTTGTCGTCTGCTCCGAGCAGGGTGTGGCCGTCGGTTACAATGAGGTCTTCGCCCTTGTGTGCGAGAAGTTCCGGAAACACTGCGGGAGAAAGCACGATTTTGTCTTCTTCGGAGAGTGTTATGTCGTTGCCGTCGTAGTTTTCGACTATTCTCGGCTTTACGTTCGCCCCGCTGCAGTCGGGACTTGTGTCGTAATGGGAGATGAATCCTACTACCGGCGTTTTCTTGTCGGTGTTGGCCGGAAGAGTGGCGTATAAGTAACCGTTTTCATCGAGGTAAACGTCATCGAGTCCTAAGCTGTCGAGTTCTTTTTTAAGATATTCGGCAAATACGAGCTGTTTCGGCGTGCTCGGCGTGGTCTGGCTCGAGTCGTCCGACTGCGTGTCGTAGCTTACGTAGTTTAAAAATCTTTTTATCAGGTCCATTTTAGGTGTGTTTTTATTTCTTTTTGCGTTTGTGTGCGTATAACAGTTACAAATGTAGTAAAAAAATGTTTGCAGTGCCTTGCTTTTGAGCATTATAACCTAACTTTACCGGCACAGAACACACTTTATGTTTATGAAACGCTTTGTCGAATTTTCCGTTTTGCTTGTCGTGGCTATTGCGTGCTGCTGTTGCGGCTCGATGAGCGGAGGCACGAGCAACCGTTATGTTATAAGTCCTGTTACCGACACTATAACGATTAGGTTGTCGGGATATGAGAATGAGCTTTGCGAGGTGAAAATTTACGGAAACAACGCATATTTCCGTGGCACCGATTATGTTTCGGGCGGGTGCGTGAAGTTCGGAGTCAGTTCGCTGCCTGCAGGACGCCACCGCGTGGGAATTCGGGTGGGCGACCTTGTGGCCGACGAGAACTTCGTGAAAAGATAATCAAACGGGCTGCACTCAATGTGCAGCCCGTTTGATTTGTAATATGTTCGGGTCGGGCAGTTTCATACCGCCTGCAATTTATTTTCCGGCAAAGCGGTCGGCTTGTTCGGCTATAAGTTTGTTGTCGTCGAAATAGTCTATTTTCATTGCTTTTCTCACGGCCGAGAGTGTGTCGGCGGCTTTTTCGCGTGCGTTCTCGCAGCCTTTTTTCAGAATGTCGTAAACGGCGGGTATGTCTTTTTCGAATTCCTTACGCTTTGCGCGAACAGGTTCAAGCGTTTCCTCCATAATGGCATTGAGGAAGTTTTTCACCTTTACGTCTCCCAGTCCGCCGCGGCGGTAATGGTCTTTCAGCTCATCGAGGTTAGCGTATTCGGGCAGGTAACGGCCGAAATGTTCCGGCAGACAGAAAGCGTCGAGATATGTAAAGACTGTATTGCCCTCCACGTTTCCAGGATCGCTCACGCGCAGGTGTGTGGGGTCGGTGTACATGGAGCGGATTTTCTGTTTCACCTCGTCGGCGGTGTCGGAAAGGAATATGCAATTCCCGAGCGACTTGCTCATTTTTGCCTTGCCGTCGGTTCCGGGCAGGCGCAGGCACGCGGCATTGTCGGGCAGAAGGATGTTTGGCTCGACGAGCGTTTCGCCGTAGATATAGTTGAAGCGGCGCGCTATCTCGACGGCTTGTTCGATCATCGGTTTCTGATCTTCGCCGGCCGGCACGGTCGTGGCCTGGAATGCCGTGATGTCGGCGGCCTGGCTGATAGGATAGGTGAAGAATCCCACGGGTATGCTCGTCTCGAAGTTGCGCATCTGTATCTCGGTCTTGACCGTGGGGTTGCGCTGCAGGCGCGAAACGGTGACGAGGTTCATGTAGTATGCGCTCAGTTCGTAGAGCTCGCGTATCTGCGACTGTACGAAAAGCGTCGATACCGACGGGTCGATACCTACCGACAGCCAGTCGAGGGCAACCTCTATGATGTTCTGGCGGATTTTCTCGGGATTGTCCATGTTGTCGGTCAGAGCCTGTGCGTCGGCTATGAAAATGAATATCTTGTCGTATTTGCCGCTGTTCTGCAACTCAACACGGCGGCGCAGCGAGCCTACGTAGTGGCCTATATGCAGGCGTCCGGTAGGGCGGTCGCCGGTAAGGATTATTTTTTCGTTGTTCATTTTATGATTATGAATTTCTCCGCAAAGATAGTCAAAGGCGGGGGCAGGACAAAGTTAGTTCTGTCATTTTTTATGTGGTGCCGTGATAACGGTTCGGGAGGCCGGAAAAAATATGTCTGAGATATTTTAAA
>CAJKQZ010000133.1 GCA_905202115.1 uncultured Prevotellaceae bacterium
CTGTGTATCGTTCGCGGTTTTTCCGAGAAAAGCCTCGGGAACATCCACAAGATGCAGGTCGCGCTGCGGGAAAGGAATTGGAATGCCTTCGGCGTTGAGAGCGTTGTACACAGCCTCGTATATACCGCTCACAGAATAGAGCTTCGTCTCGACAGGCACCCATACGACCACTCCGAGGTTCACGCTGTTGTCGCCCAACTCCTCGACCACTACCTTCACCCCGCGTTTCCTGTCGTAGACATTGAGCTTCTCTACCGCCGCAATCATAACCTTGCGCGCGTGCTCCACATCGGTTCCGTATGCCACACCTACCGACACGCGCACAACCTCGTAATGATGATTTCTCGTAAGATTCTTGAAATTCTTGGTGAACAACTGATTGTTCAGAAAGGCTATGACAGAGCCGTCGGTGGCTTCGATCATAGTACTCTGGTAACTGATATCGACAACCCGCCCGCGCACGCCGTCGCATTCTATTACATCGCCTATATGCAGGCGGCCGGTCATAAGCGAAACACCGTAGAAAAGATTTTCGAGCGTATCTTTCAAGGCGAATCCCACACCGGTGGAAAGACCACCCATTGCCACGAGTATTCCGTTCGAATTGATATTCATCACCAACATCGAAACCATTACGAAAACGAACCACAGCAAGAATCCGCCCACTTTCATTATAAGAGCCTTCTCGCCCGTAACCGTGCGCTGCGCCCCGCCGTAATACAGCACGAAGAAAGCGCGGAACACATACACGGCATACTTCACTACAAAGAACAGCGAGAACACTACAAGCAACTTTGTCAGATTTACCCGTGCCACTCCCGCTATGTCTATAAAGTTCGACAGGAACATCATACGGCACAGCTCGGTTAGCGAGAACACGTCGGTTGCCATATAAAAGCTCAGGAAAAGACTCGAGGCCATAAGCACCGGCACCAAAGCCTTGCGCACAAAATCGTACATCCAGGTGTCGCGTATGGTAGCAACCCCTTGTTCGAAATGAATACGCTCGTATTGCGAAAGTATGTCGTAAAGGCAGGTAATGGTCTGTATACACGTAAACTGCATTATCCACCATATTAAAAGCTGCACGCTAAGCAGCGTGTATCCCATCCAGGCGGTAATAACGCCGGCAATCATCATCGCGAGCGAAATACCCGAATAGAACATGTCGCTGCGCGGCATGTCGCGCTGGTAGCGCACGATTACGAACAACTGCCACAACGTGGTGAGCAACATGAGCATCGGAAACACGAGGTTTACCATTTCGTTCGGTATGAGAATTATGCGGAAAGTTATAACCACGAATCCGGCAAGCATTATGGGCAGGTAAATCCGCATGCCGCTCTTTACCTGCTTGCCGTTAAGGCGCACGAGCAGCGATATGAGTATCACCGCAAGCAGCCACATATACTGCATGAGCAGCTTGCAGGCCATTATGAAGAAATTGTGCTTAAGCACAAACAACCCGAGAACCATTATAACGACAGCAAACGTGACGACAGTCGAGGCCAGCACGATACAAGTGCGCTTTTCCCTGAATTCCGCGGTTTTGAACCTTTCTGGAAGCACGAAACGGATGAACAGCAGGTTGAGCGCCACCGATATCAGCCCGTAAAAAATCATAAAGACGAACCAGCCGATAACTACAGGGCCGCGCCACTGCGACTGCACCTTAGAGCCGGTCGAAGAATACTTCTCACTCATGCTGAACATAGCCTGCTGATAAGCTCCGCGCAAGTCGGACAAGACGTTGAAGTATGTTTCGCCGCCATTTATGAATATACTTTGTCTTATATTGTTGTATCGTTTTATCGCATAGTCATTAAGCGTTTTCAGACGGTTCCCGAGCGTCTCATAAATATGCTTGTACTCGCGCAGGTCGCTGCTTTGGTCCCTTAGCGTGCGCTTCATTGCCGTGCAAAGCGTGAGGCAGACATCGCGGTCCATTCTTTCGCGTTCGGTAAGCATATCTTTCGACATGTTTTCAAGGTTGTCGATAAGACCGTCGTATCTGGCCTCCTCCACCTCCATTTGCGTAAGCACTTTATCGAACGGCATTTTCATTGTGTTGAAATCGTCGTAAAGTTTGGTGGCCTTATCGCAGGCATAAGTAAGATCGAATATATAATCCATCTTCTGCGAATACAACATCAAAGCAATCTGATCGCTCTCGCTCATTATCTGTATTACCCGCGTCTGCATTTTCTCACGCAAGGCCTTACTCATAACAAGGCTTCTGCGGTTGTCGTTCTGGTACATCTCCAATTCCTGACGCAGCACGGCGAGCGTACTGGCAAGGTTCTTTTCGTTCAGAACAGCTGAAACGTCGACAGCGACGAACATTACCAACAGCAACGAAAAAAATAATTTCTTCATATATTTATAAAATATGCATAATGTGCAAAGGTATTAAAATCGCCACGTAAACAAACAAAAAAACATAAAAGAGAACGCGCGAACCTCCCAAAATGGTATATTTGCACCAACAAACACCATAAAATATGACGACATTAATAGCCGACAGCGGTTCGACAAAAACAAACTGGCTGCTGATAGAAAATGACGGAAAAATAAACAAGTACCGGACAGAAGGTATAAACCCTGTTGTCGGTGACAGTTCAATCATAAGCCACACAATAAGCAAATCGTTTGCGCCCAAACTGAACGGCACATCAATCGACAAGATATTTTTTTACGGCGCAGGGTGTACCCAGGCAAAAAAGGACGTAGTTGAAAAAACGCTGGCCAAAGTCTTTCCCGACGCAGAAATAGAAGTCCAGTCGGACGTGCTTGCCGCCGCCCGCGCTCTCTGCGGATATAAAGAAGGAATAGCGTGCATTATAGGCACAGGCTCAAACAGTTGCCTTTACAACGGAAAGGAAATTGTACGCAACATTTCTCCGCTGGGTTACATACTCGGCGACGAAAGCAGCGGCGCAGTATTGGGCAAGAACCTTATCGGAAACATACTGAAAAAGCAACTTCCCGAGGAAATATGCCATGCTTTTTTCGAAGAGACCAAACTTACCGAAGAAGAGATTATCGACCGCGTTTACCGCAAGCCCATGCCCAACCGCTTTCTCGCAAGCCTAATGCCCTTCATCAAGAATCATCACGACAACAGCCAGATTGCCGAATTTCTTGTATCCAACTTCCGTCTGTTCCTGCGGCGGAACGTATACCCTTACGGACGTCCCGATCTGGAAGTGCATTTCATAGGAGGAGTTGCCTACAATTTCAGAGAAGAACTGAGAGTGGCAATGAACATAGAACATCTCAAAATGGGCAATGTGGAACTTTCGCCGCAAAACGGCCTACTTGCTTACCACAGTACTTCGATAAATCAGGTGATATTCTGACATTCCCTTACAATAAAGGCGTACACTCTCGCCGCCATTGCCTGAATGGCTGACCGTCGCGCGAGATTTGGAACGACGCTTTGCAGAAAATCCAAAGGAACAGGTTTCATTTCTGTTCCTATTTTTCTGTCGGAATACTTTCTGCGGAGAAATACGGAATATTGTTCTCAATGAAAATCAACGGTGCTTTGCCGCAGGGTTTTGCAGACAAAAACGGTCACCCGCCAAGCACTTGAAAATCAGCAGGTGTATATGTAGCAAAAAATATGTCTGAGATATTTTAAATTATCTCAGACATATTTTCGATTATCTCCCTTGTATTTTCAATTTACTGCGGGAACTTTTTTACCACACGAAAAAAAATATTTTTTTCGTCGGGGTACGCTCCAAAATAAAAACGCTTGTCCGTCTGTTTTCGAAAAACCCCGAAAATCCACTAAGGAATAGCAAAAACACATCCTAAGCATTTCTTTATACATTGGACATGTTGCTTAAATATCTCAGGCCGAATTCTTCGTCACCGCGGAAAGAATCCGTCCGCATACCATTCAGGGAAAACCGTTCCCGCTTCTTACTTATTCCTGCTCGGGAAAGCCTTGATTTGCGCCGAAGCATACTTGACAACCAAAGAATCGTCGTTGAGAGACTGGATAGCCACCGTATCCTTTCCGCCAAGCACGAACAGTCCGTTACGTATTGAATAATCAAGCGCGAAACGGTTGATAAGCGAGAGGTTGTATGCCCTCGTAAGCGTGTATCCGTTTATAGAATCCCCTTTCATCGTAACCGCAAAGCTGTCGCCCTCGGCCACATAACCGTATATCTCGCTATAAGATCCGTCCTCGCCCGTGCGATCCAGCACAATTGTGCTGCCATTGCCCGTTCTCAGATACAATGTGCTCATACCGCTCTCTTCAAGAACGCCGTAAACGGTGCTGTCGGGAACCTCGGCCACCACGGTGTCGCTCTCATGCACGGGCTGCTCCTCGGGCTTATTGTTATTTTTGCACGACGATATGGCAAAAACCATTGCCGCTAAAATCAAAAAGAAACTTAACTTGTTCATATTTTTACCTTTTTCACGCTGCAAATATAGATTTTTTTTCGCGAGCCCGAATTAAAGCAAGTTGTAAAAGAACAAAATATACTGGCAGGCAACCGCATCGACATTTACCGGAAACTGTCTCGAAAAACAACGTTCAGAAACAGGAAAAAAGCACTTAAAGCATTTTAAATCAAAAAAAATTGCCTGCTCGCAACGGCAAAATGAAATAAAATACATAACTTTGCGCCCGCGAAAAAAGAGATTGTCTTTCCGCCACAGTGCCGGCAACAAAAACCGAAAGCCGCGCACCGCCGGAATTTCAACATAATGTCTAACATCTTTAATTATTAACAACAAACAATCTAAATGGAAGTAAAAAACATTGCTCCGCTTGAAAACTTCGACTGGAACGCCTATGAAACAGGCGGCTTCGAATCTCAGACAAGCAAAGAGGAACAGGAAAAAGCCTACGACGAAACGCTCAACCAGGTAAACGAGCACGAAGTTGTTGAGGGCACCGTAATTGCCATTGACAAGCGTCAGGCTGTAGTCGACATAGGCTACAAATCCGACGGAATCATCCCTATCAGCGACTTCCGCTACAATCCCGACCTCAAGGTAGGCGACAAAGTTGAAGTTTATATCGAAAGCAAAGAAGATAAGAAAGGCCAGCTCCTTCTTTCCCACAAGAAAGCGCGTGCAATGAAAGCATGGGAGCGCGTCAACAAAGCCCTCGACGACAAGGAAATCATCAAAGGCTACATCAAGAGCCGCACCAAAGGCGGCATGATTGTCGACGTATTCGGTATCGAAGCATTCCTTCCGGGTTCCCAGATCGACGTCAAGCCCATACGCGACTACGACGTATTCGTTGGCAAAACAATGGAGTTCCAGGTTGTAAAAATCAACCAGGAATACAAAAACGTCGTTGTTTCACATAAAGCGCTCATCGAGGCAGAACTCGAAGCACAGAAGAAAGAAATCATCGGCAAGCTGCAGAAAGGCCAAGTTCTCGAAGGTACTGTCAAGAACATCACTTCTTACGGTGTATTCATCGACCTCGGCGGCGTAGACGGCCTCATTCACATTACCGACCTCTCCTGGGGCCGCGTGAACGATCCGCACGAAATCGTTCAGCTCGACCAGAAACTCAACGTCGTTATCCTCGATTTCGACGACGAGAAGAAACGTATTGCTCTCGGCCTGAAACAACTTACTCCCCACCCCTGGGATTCTCTCGATCCCGACCTCAAAGTGGGCGACAAGGTTAAAGGCAAAGTCATCGTCATGGCCGATTACGGCGCATTCGTTGAAATTGCTCCGGGCGTAGAAGGACTTATCCACGTAAGCGAGATGAGCTGGAGCCAGCACCTGCGTTCCGCACAGGATTTCCTCAAAGTTGGCGACGAAGTAGAGGCTGTGATACTCACCCTCAACCGTGAAGAGCGCAAGATGTCGCTCGGCCTCAAACAGCTCAAGGAAGATCCCTGGAAGGACATCGACGCAAAATATCCTATCGGCAGCAAACACACTGCTAAGGTGCGCAACTTCACCAACTTCGGCGTATTCGTAGAGTTGGAGGAAGGTGTTGACGGACTTATCCACATTTCCGACCTCTCCTGGACAAAGAAAGTAAAACATCCGTCTGAGTTCACACAGATCGGCGCCGACATCGACGTTGTAGTTCTCGAAATCGACAAGGAGAACCGCCGTCTCAGCCTCGGTCACAAGCAGCTCGAAGAGAATCCCTGGGATGTATTCGAAAGCGTGTTCACCGTTGGCTCGGTTCATGAGGGCACAATCGTAAGCATTATGGACAAAGGCGCTGTCGTTCAGCTCGAATACGGCGTTGAAGGCTTCGTAACTCCCAAACACCTTGCAAAGGAAGACGGCTCTAAAGCACAGCTCAACGAGAAGTTGCCGTTCAAGGTTATCGAGTTCAACAAAGACAGCCACCGCATAATACTTTCTCACAGCCGCACGTTCGAAGACGCACAGCGTGAAGAGAAAAAAGCAGCTGCTCCGAAAGCAGCTCCCAAGAAAGACGATTCCGCTCAAATAAAGAACCAGGCTGCGGCCACCACTCTCGGCGACATCGACGCACTTGCAGAGCTCAAGGCAAAAATGGAGAAGGGAGAATAAACCGACATCGTTTTATCACAAATATTATAAGGGTACCGTCAATGACGGCGCCCTTATTTTTTATACTGCCTGCACAACAATTCACAGTATGGCAGAAAATCGGCGAGCAAGGCTCTCATCCCGGACAAATTTTCTGCACGAAAAAAAATATTTTTTTGTACGTGTAAAAAACGTCCCGCAGATAATTGAAAATACAAGGCACATAATTCAAAATATGTCTGAGATAATTTAAAATATC
>CAJKQZ010000134.1 GCA_905202115.1 uncultured Prevotellaceae bacterium
GGGAGATAATTCAAAATATGTCTGAGATAATTTAAAATATCTCAGACATATTTTTGACAATGTTTAAGGTCCCTGTTTTTCTGAGGTTTACGGACTGTCGTTTTTTGTCTGTAAAGATTGTCTTGCAAAAGAAAAGTTTCGAAGTAAGGCTTTTTTTCTTTTATATGGGAATTTGTTGTTCGGAAAAAACGCTGTCGGGGAGCATGAAAACGCAGAGGCCTTAAAGCAAACATTGCTTTAAGGCCTCTGGACGTTATGTGTGTGTTGTCAGTGGCGCTCTCTGCGCACGGAAACGCGTGCAGGCGATGACGCGCCGGAACTTTTTGACGATTTCGTCTCTGAGGCTTTGGATGATGACGAACTGCGGCGCGAAGATAGCGTTCGGCGCTTGCGTTCGGTCGTTGTCTGTTTGGCTGCCGTGGCCGAGACGGAGTCTTTTGCGGCGCGCGAAAGGGAATCTTCTCCCCAGATGTGCTGCTCGAAATCGGCAAGCTGCTTTTCAATGCGGTTCTGCTCCTTTGTCATGGCCGAATCGGTAGGACAATAGTTGGCAAGCACTTTTCCCTGTAGGTTGTTGGTCTTGTAAATCTTGCCGTCGTAGCAGTTCATCGCGAAATAATCGTCGGCGCTCATGTTGGCCGCATTGTTGTAGTTGCTGCCTGTGAGCGGAAGTTTGGTAAGGAACGGCGAAATGTCGCTGTATTTCACCCAGAACATGGGATATGTGGTGGTGCCTCCCGAAAAATCGTCGGCGCGTTTGAGCACAGGGCACAATGCAACTACCTTAGTGTTGTAAGAGGCGGTGCGCTGGTCGTAGTAAGAGCTTTCCTTTATGAAATATTCGAGTACCTCGGCCGCGGGCAGGTCGTTGTTGGTAACGCGCATACGGCCGTCTTTGGTTTCATAGTAAATATGGTAGCGATCCATTAGGTCTTTTGCCTTCACCTGGTTTGCGGCGTCGAAATTCTCGCTTCCGTTAAGGCTGTAGTCGTAGGCCTTAACGTCGCCGCGCAGTATAAGTTTGAACAGATAGGTGAAGAGGTTTATCTGGTCGCCTTGCTGTTCGAGCGGATAGTAGAGCGTGGCGTTTGCGTCTTTTGTGAGGTCGAGCGTGCGGTATATGTCGCGTCGCCACACCACATCGTTAGGCATTTCGGTGGCTGTGGGAAATTCCAGTTGCGCGCGGTCTTCCTGCGGCTTGGCTGTTTGTTGCGCTACCTGGCGGCGGGGAACGAAACGCGGCTTTACGGAATCGTTGGCGCCGGCTGCGGTTTTTGTAGCAGTTGCGGCGGCATTCGTTGCAGACGTGGCGGTGGCTGTTTTAGGAGTTGCCGCTTTGGTTGTGGTCGCGGCCTTGCTTTTTGTGTCCTTGCCGGACGCTTTTGTTGTTGCGGCCTTTGTGTCCGACGTGTTGCGTGCGCGTCGCACGCTTAGTGCCGCGCCGCTGTTGCCGCCGTTTTCGTCGGCTTTGTTGCGCTGGGGAGTCTGGGCCGCCGAAGACAATATGCAGCAAAGCCCGAGTATAAGGAATGCAATACGTTTCATTTTGATCTGAGGCATATATGGGATTCGTTTTTTCGGATTAGTTTACGATTACTTCGAGTGACTGCGGCAAATGGCGCTCGATACCGTCGGGACCTATTGCGCGGACTCTTGAAATGTAGAACCTGCGCCCGCGCGACAGGCGGCGGAACAGCTCGCGCTGCCTGTCGGTGAAGTTTGCGGTGTTGGAGACTTCGGGCACGGCGTTGCCCATGTTGTCGAAGAACACGGTTTCGAAACCGAGAACCTTGAACGAGATGTTAAGCAAGCCGTCGTCGATAGCCGCGCCTATTCCTCCGGTGCTCATAAGCTGGGCTTTGGTGATAGGTGTGCCGCCGCGATAGTGTACGGGGTTGCCCTTGTCGTCGTTGTAGGCTATGAATGCCGTGGGGTCGGGGAGCTTGCGCACGTGGAACGTGAACTGTCCCATTTCCTGCTTGCGCCCTTCCATTTCGGCGGTCACTGTTATCACGGCGTCTTGTCCCACAGCAGTTGGACGGGCAATGTATTTGCCTTCGCCGTTGGGCTGCAGCGAACCGCCGTTTATGGATACGCCGATCTTGTTGAGGGGAATGCCGGGAACAGAGACGCTCATCGGATTGTCGTAGCCGGCGTAGAGCACATTCATGAGGTCGGCCGATACGGTGGCCGTGGGAGCTACTACAGTATATTTCTGGCTGAATTCGCGGCGCACGGTATTACCCATGCCGTTGAGCATTTCAATGTATCCCGAGAAGTTGAAGTCGCCGGTTTTGGAACAGGTGAATTCATACAGGCCGCTTGAAGATTCAACCTTGCGGCCTCCTACGTATATCGAGGGGCGCATGGTCGTGTCGACGGCAGCCATGATTATGTGGGCGCTGAATTTTCCGCCCTGGACTATGGTATTGGAATTTGGTATGACAAATGCGCTTAGCTCGTTTACGCGGATGTCCTGCACGTCGATATTCGAAACAAGGTTGTGGAGCACCACGCCTTCGGCGTAGCGCACGTCGCTCTGGAGCTTGCTGAGAAGCGTTACGGCCGCAGCCGCCGGAGTGTTTTCGAACATGTATTGCTGCCAGTTCTTGCCGAGATTGTTTTTTCCGGCAGGAATCTGCGTCGCAAGGTTGTGATTGATTATCGAAGCCTCTTCCGGGTCGGAAATCATGCGGAGTATTTTCGTGCGGTAGTCGTTTATTGCATTGTAAAGGCGCTGTCCCTGTCCGCTTGTGGGATTAAGCATTACGTAGGTCGAAGCCTCGAGGTCTTGTTTGTTCTTTATGTCGCGCACATTTCCGTCCGCTCCGTCTGCATGAAGGACTATTTCTTTTTTTAGAAGGTCGGCGTAGTTGTAAAGGGAATCGCTCATCGCACGTACAATGCGGGCTTTGTCGAACCACTGCTTTACTTTTACCGGATTGGCTTTCATCTGTTCGTCGAAGTTCTTGTAGATAGCTTCGTTTTCCGAGGTGGAGCCTGCGGTGGTGCGGTTTATGCTTTCGTCCACGAGCGAAAAGCCGTTCAGCACATCGGTCGACACGTTGAGAGCCAACATGGCGAGCAAAACGATGTACATGAGGTTAATCATCTTTTGCCGTGGAGTGACGGTCTTTCTTTTTATTCCCATTATGGTCGGAAATTTCTTTTAGGAGTTTGTTTTTCTTTCTGAAATGAGGCGTATGATGCCTTTCTGCAGGCATACGGCAGCATTAATGCCGCATTTGCTGGTGCGGATTTCAGTTTTCGTCGGCCGAAACCGAGGAAGCCGCCGCAGCGTTCTTCATGTTTACCGTAAGAGCTTTTATCATGCGGCTGTAAACTCCGTTGAGTTCTTCTATTTGTTTGGCCATGCGGCGTGTCTGTTCGTTTATCTGGTCGATTGTTCCGATTTGCGAACTGATATTCTTGAGCTGTAATTCATAAACGGTGTTTATTCCTGTCAGAGTACGGTTCAGATTTATCATTTCTTCGCTGTCGGTTGTCATTTTGCGGCTTTGTTCTTCTACTTTTGCGAGAACTTCGGTGAGATTCTTGAGTTTTTCCACATAGTTCTGCGTTACGTCTTCGAGTTCGGGGTTTGCGGCATTTTGCGCGTCGGTCATCATTGCCGCCGCTGCGTTCAGAACAATCGGTCCCGACGTTATGCCGCCGGCATTGCCGGTTGCGTTTGCTGCGTTTTCCGTTGTTTCGCCTGTGTTTGCCGGTATATTTGCTCCGGCAAAGTCTCCGTTCATGCCGCCGGCGGGTATGTTTCCTCCTATTATTACTGTTGCGCCGCTGTTGTCCGAGGTGTTTTCTTCGGTCTCGTCTGTTTCCTCGTGCGTGTCGAGGCTGGCGTCATCTTTTGAGAACGGACGGTCGAATGCAGAAAGGAAGAAAACCACGACTTCGGTTCCCATTCCGATGAATAGCATTAGATCGGCTCCGTAAAGGTGTGTAAGTTTGAACAATGCTCCGAGAATTACTATCGAAGCGCCCCACGAATAAGCATAGTTAAGGAAAGTCTGCCCCGGAATGCTGTCCATCCAGTTCTGGAGACGTACTACTATATTGAATTTGCTTGTTGACATATTTTGTTCGGATTTATTTCGTTTTGTTGGTGTTTGTGGAGCCCGAGAATGAGCGTACGCAGCGGAAGCCTATGTAAGAGCGCGGCTGGTTTTGGTATTCGTAGGTTCTCCATGCCGAGCGGATGAACGATTCGGGGTCTTTCCACGAGCCGCCCCGCACGCTTTTCTTCTTGAGCCGGTAGGGGTCTTCTTTTGCGGCGTTGTAGGTGAGCTCGGGGTTTAGGTCGCTCATGTTTCTCACGCCTGCTTCGGTGTATACCGTGCTTGTCCATTCGGCTACGTTGCCCGCCATGTCGAACAGACCGTTAGAGTTTGCTCCGTAAATGGCTACTTTCGAGGTTATAAGGTTTCCGTCTTCGGTATAGTTGCCTCTGTCGGGCTTGAAGTTGGCAAAGAAACATCCCTTGTCGTTCTTCATGTCGTTCTGCTTCCACGGGAACGGATTTCCCTCTTTTCCTCGGGCGGCGTATTCCCATTCTATTTCGGTGGGCAGGCGGTACCGCTGTACGTTGCGCGCTTCAGGCCCGAGGCCGCGCAGCAAGTATTCCGTGCGCCACGCACAGAATGCGTTTGCCTGTTCCCATGTCACGCCTACTACGGGATAGTCGTTGTATGAGGGCGAGGAGAAATAGGTTTTCATGTATACTTCGTTGTTTGCATTGGGGAAGTCGTTTACCCAGCATGTGGTGTCGGGGTATACATTCACTATATATGTGTTCAGGAAGTCGTAAAGGCTCGAGAGCGGTCGGGTAATTGTCTCCCTTATTATGCGGCCTTCGTCGTCAACATAGGCTGTGTCTTTCGAGATCATGACTACTTCCTCCGGATTAGCCGGATTGTCGGTGTCGAGCGAGCGTTCTTCGGGGTTGAGCCGGTATTTGCGCATTGCGGCTTTTTCGTAGTCGAATATTTCGTAGCGGTAGTTGAGCTGCTTTGCGTCGAGCATACGCGTGCCGTCGATAGGATGATACGTGTAAATGCTTTCTATGGCCCGTTCCTCGTCTTCGGTGGGCTTGCGCCAGGGAATCGGCTTTTTCCAGTTGAGGTGCGGGGTTACGGGTTCTCCGTAACGGTCTTCTTCTATCTTGAATGTCTCGTCGCCTCCGAAAGCTGGGTCGGCCAGGCGTTCGCGGATAATGCTGTCACGCACCCAGTATACGAACTGGCGGTACATGGAGTTGGTTACTTCGGTCTGGTCCATCCAGAATCCGTCGACCGAGATTTCTTTCGAGGGAATGATGTTTCCCCATAGGCTGTCCTGTTCTTCCAGTCCTACTTTCAGGTATCCGCGCGGTACTTTTACCATGCCGTATGGTGTGGGTTCTGCCACCGCCGAGCTTTTCTGACCGGTCACTTCGCCGCCGTCTACCATCATTTTCTTGCTGCTGAAACACGAGGACAGCGATATGCAGGCTGCGAATGCCGCAATTATAGATATTACTTTTCGCATGTTTGTTGCATTCATAGTTTTTATTTAGAGGTAGCGCACGCTTTTGTGTCGGTTGCGCCCTTTTTTATAAATGTTCAGGTCCATTTGGTATTTGATTACTATCTCGTGTGCTCCGCTTTTGAGGTCGGGCATTGAGGTATAGGCTTCGTAGGAGTAGCTCAGGTTAACGCCGTGAAACAGTCCTCCAATGAAGAGGGCTGCCGAGTGTTCGGGGCTGTATGTTGCTCCGGCGAAGAGCGACTTTTTGTCGCGGTTAAGTTCCACCCGCCCGCCTATGTTGGCTCTGAAGTCGCTGCCGTCGTACATACAGAGAACGGTGGGGTGTATTGAGATAAACGGATTACGTAGTTTAATATTGTATCCGCCGGTAAGATAATAAGTTCGGTCTATGCTGAATTTGTTTGTCTGGCCGAGCGTTACGGTGGGTGCGAGTATGTGCAGCACGGAGAAGCCTGCGTACCAGTTTTTGTGGCGGTAGTACAAGCCTCCGCTCATGTCTATTTTCGAGCCGTTTACCTTAGATGTCGGTATGGCGGGGTCGTTAGTGTCTTCCACATCGGCCTTTGTTCCGTCGAACTGTTCGCTCAGCAGGTCGGCCTGCGCGCCGAAGCTGAGCCGTCCGCCAAACAGTTTTTCCCAGTGAAAGGAGTATTGCGCGGTGAAGCGCTTGTGCGAGAAAAGTCCCAGCTCGTCGTTTTGGAAGAGCAGGCCTATTCCGTGGCGTTTGCGGAACGCTATGATCGGCATGTCGACGGCGGCATACATTGTTTTCGGTGCGTTTTCGAATCCCGTCATCTGCATGGAGTATACGGCCGTGATGTTCAGCTTGTCGTCGCTTCCTGCGGCGGCGGGGTTGAACGACGGCTCCATCATCCAGTAATGCGTGTAGGCGGGGTCGTATTGCGCGCGTACCGATATGCCCGCCAAAACCGTGACTATGGTGAGTATGTATAATTTTTTGCGCATAATGCACTTAAATAACTCGTTTCTTGCCGTCTTATTGTTTCGGACGGTGAGAAAAAAACGTATGTTTCCGGCTAAGTGCCGAGCTAGGCAGCTGCTTTGCGGAGCTTCTTTGTGTTGTAAGTCCGATTGTTTGACAGATGTGAAAAAAATGCGGTTCCGGTTAAGGTCTTTAAGGTCGTTAATGCCATTAACGACCTTAAAGACCTTAAA
>CAJKQZ010000135.1 GCA_905202115.1 uncultured Prevotellaceae bacterium
AGACATATTTTGAATTATCTCCCTTGTATTTTCAATTTCCTGCGGGAAGTTTTTTTCGACGCAATAAAAAAATAAAATTTTTTACGGAAAAAATCATTGCATTCCGGCTGTCCGTAAAAAAAGAACGCTTGCCGGCTGCAAAGCGTTTGCAAACGGCCGGTGAACAGCGCTTTACAACCGACAAACGGCAAACAACAATGCAACAAACCGAAAATATATTCCGTCAAAAGTATTCCGCAAAAGAATAAACTGCAATATCTTTGCAACAGGCAAGAACTAATGCCCGAAACAAAACACCGAATCAAAAACAATTCTAAAAACATAAACGTCATGGCAAAAATCTATCAGAAACTTACCGACCTCATCGGCAACACTCCTTTGCTCAGACTGAACAAACTCACCGAACGGCCCGAGATAAAAGCCGAAGTAGTGGTAAAACTCGAATACCTGAATCCCGGCGGCAGCGTCAAAGACCGCATAGCCTTAGCAATGATAGAAGATGCCGAACGCAGCGGCCGCCTCAAGCCCGGAGCAACCATAATCGAGCCAACCAGCGGCAACACCGGCGTAGGCATTGCATGGACAGCCATAGTAAAAGGATACAAGGCCATACTCACCATGCCCGAAACCATGAGCGAGGAACGCAAGAAACTACTCCGCGCCCGCGGCGCCGAACTCGTGCTCACCCCAGGTGCAGCCGGCATGAAAGGCGCCATAAACAAGGCCAACGAACTGCACGCCCAGATTCCCGGCTCGATAATACTGCAACAGTTCGACAATCCCGCCAACCGCGAAGCCCACGAAAAAACCACCGCCGAAGAAATCTGGCGCGACACCGACGGAAAAATCGACATCTTAGTGGCAGGAGTAGGAACCGGCGGAACACTCAGCGGAACGGCTGCCGCGCTAAAGAAACACAATCCTTCAATCAAGGCCTACGCCGTAGAGCCCGACAGCTCTCCCATACTTTCCGGAGGCAAGGCAGGCCCGCATAAAATCCAGGGCATCGGGGCCAACTTCGTTCCCGGCAACTTTGTACGCGAAAACGTTGACGGCATAATCAGAGTAAAAGACGACGACGCCATAAAAACCGGCCGCGAGCTTTCACTCCGCGAAGGCCTGCTCACCGGAATATCGTCGGGAGCGGCCGTATGGGCGGCCCTCGAATTAGCAAAAAAGCCCGAAAACGCCGGCAAACGCATAGTAGCCATTCTTCCCGACACGGGCGAACGCTACCTCTCCACCGTGCTCTACGCTTTCAGCGAATATCCGCTCTGAAAAAACATTGTCCGGCTGAAGACCGGGCAACAACGCATTAATAAAGCGCCGGAAATGTTCCGGCGCTTTATTAAAACAACAATGTGCGGCATTATGCAAGCAGCGTTTCACTTGAAAACCTGCACGGCAGGGCGTCCCGTCCAGGCCTGCGGGCGGTCGAGCCCGAAAATATAAGCTATAGTGGCAGCCGTGTCGTATTGCATCATCACTTCCTTGAATTCTCCGCCCGCACGGACGCCTTTTCCCGCAATTATAAACGGAATTTCCATTTCTTCAAGCGATTTTCCGCCATGCCCCTTGCCTTTGCCGCCGTGGTCGGCCGTGAGAATGAACACGGTTTTGTCGTAAATTCCGGCTTTCCGCGTAGCCTCCACGATTCTCCCTATAAAACCGTCGAGACGTTCGAGTGCGGCATAATAGCCTGGAGTATCATGCCCGACGGCATGCCCTGCATGGTCGAGCTGGTCGAAACAAACGGCCACGAAATCCGGCTTTCTGCTCTCTATGTACAGTTCAGCCCGTTTGCAAAGTGCGTTGCTGTCGGCCTGGTCAATGATTTCCACATGGCTCACCGCCGCCGAATCGATAAGATACTTTATCCCGTCCCACTCCATTAGGCAACCCGTCTCGGCCTCAGGCATAAACTCGCGTATAAGACTGAAAATGGTAGGAAACATGCCGTTGGCGTTAACCTGGAACGAAGGTATCTCGGGCGTGCGAGAGTTCCATTCCGTATAGCCGTGCAGCTCCGTACCGGCTCCCATGAACATCGAGGCCCAGTTTATGGCCGATGACGAAGGCAGCACGCTCCGCGAATGCAACGTAAAGCATCCTTTTTCCATAATATCCCTGATGTTCGGAATATTCTCCGCCTTAGGCACCGAATAGGCGCCCCAGCCGTCGAGCGCTATAAGAACTACATGCCGTGCTCCCGAACGGGCGGCACACGAGGCAACAACCGCTATCGCCAGCATTGCCGTAAACAATCTGTTTTTCATTGTATCAGAATTATAATATCATTTCCGTAAACTTTTCTGCAAGCACAAAGGTTTGAATCGCAATATAACCAAAAGAGCATACCCTGCAAAACACTCCGGTTAAAAATTCCGCACTCCTGCAAAAATCACACATAAAAAGTTCCCGCAGATAATTCAAAATACAAGGGAGATAATTCAAAATATGTCTGAGATAATTTAAAATATCTCAGACATATTTTTTGCCATATTTAGGAGCGTTGAAAATCAAAGCATTACAAATGTCCGTTTTTGTCTGCAAAATCCTACGGATTTAAGATCATTAACGACCATAAAGTCATTAACGCTCTTAACGACTATAACGGAGCCGCACTTTTTTGTACCCGCCACCCTGATTTTCACGGAATAAAGCGCTATATTCGCCACTCCAAACAAAGATTCACAAGCAGATGAAAGAACTCGTATTCGCCACCAACAATGCTCACAAACTCACTGAAATCCGCGCCATTCTCGGCAGAAAAATAAAAGTGCTCAGCCTTGCCGACATAGGCTGCACGGCCGACATTCCCGAAACCGCCGACACGCTCGAAGGCAACGCCCTGATAAAGGCGCGTTACGTTTACGAGAACTACGGCCTCGACTGCTTTGCCGACGATACGGGGCTCGAAGTACGCGCCTTAGGAGGAATGCCGGGCGTTCACACAGCGCGCTATGCCTATCCCGACCGCCACGATCCCGAGGCCAACATGACGAAACTTCTCGACGAACTAAAAGAAAAAAACGACCGCCATGCAAGATTTCGCACTGTAATAGCGTTAATAGAGAAAGGCACCGAACATCTTTTCGAAGGAATCGTAGAAGGCGAGATAACCACGGAACGCCGCGGAACCGAAGGCTTCGGCTACGACCCCGTGTTCGCGCCCGAGGGCCTCGACGAGACTTTCGCGCAGCTGGGCGACGACGCCAAGAACTCCATGAGCCACCGCGCCCGCGCCGCAGCCGCACTGGCCGACCACTTGGCCGGCAAACAGTAACAAACCCTGACAACCACCCACAACATGCGAAAACTAACCGCGCTGCTCTTCGCGGCGCTGCTTATTGCAACGACAGCCTGGGCCGACAACCGCTGGAACTACTACGGCGCATATCACAACGCGCTGCAAAGCATTCCCGTGGGCGACCTCGTGTTCACGCTCTGCGACGGCTCGATATTTTCCTACTCGCCCGCCGACTCCGAAGTAAGAACCTACGACAAAACCACAGGACTGAGCGACGTAAACATCCGACAAATGGCCTACTGCGACGAACTCGGCTGTCTCGTGCTGCTGTATGCCAATTCCAACATCGATATCCTTTATCCCGAAGAAAGCGGTGTGGTGAACATTCCGCAGTACATGAACAGCTCACTCGCCGACAAAACCATAAACGACATATCGGTAGTAGGAACCGACGCATATCTGGCCACAAATGTGGGAGTGGCCGTACTTAATCTGGAACGCGGAGAGTTCAGCAACACCTACCAGATAGGCCGTGCCGTAAAAACATGCACATTCGCCGCAGGAAAAATCTACGCCTCCACAACCTCGGGCCTGTTTGTGGGAGATACGGACGACAATCTGCTCGACATCACGAAATGGCAGGCGGCCGGAAACGCCGTATACAACATAATGCGCACATTCAACGGACGTATCTACGCCGCCGCGGGAACTCTGTCGGAAATAGACCCCGCCACGGGCGAGACTTCGCAGGCAGCCGCCGTCAACGCCACATATCTGAACGCCGACAACGCCTCACGGCTGATTTGCGGCAACGCTTCGACCACAATTTCGATAGACGCCGAAGGAAACGTAAGCACCATAAGCGGAAGCAACACATTCAAATACCTCTCCCTCGCCGGCGGAACATACTGGGCCAGCTGCGGCTTCGAAGGACTGCGCCGCTACAAAACCGACGCCTCGGGAATGCTCGAAGCCGACGGCAACGGAATCACTCTGAACAGCCCCATACGCAATTACTGCGCGTTCATGAACATCACTCCCTCTAACAGAGTGCTCGTGGCAGGAGGAACACTCAACTACAACCAGCTCAACTACGACGGCACGCTTTATTATTACGAAAACAACCGCTTTTTCAATTTCGAGGACTCGGTTTCAAACCACACCGGCATTGTTTACCGCAATCTCACGGGCATTGCCGAAGACCCCGACGACCCCACTCACCATTTCGCAACCTCCGGAGAAACGGGGCTCTATGAATTCCGCAACGGCCGCTACGTTGAACATTACGACCACCGCAACTCAGGACTCTCCACCGTGCTTCCGCAGAGTTCGCACTCCTACATGTACGTGCGCACCGGCGGTCTAAGATACGACAACGACGGAAATCTTTGGATGCTCAACGACGAAGTGGACACTGTAGTGAAGGTAAGGCTCAAAGACGGCTCGTGGAAAGGGATTTACGTAAGCGAAGTGGCAAAATATCCCACGTTCGACCACCTTTTGTTCGACCGCGCGGGACGCGCATGGTTCACCCAGCGGCGCACCACCAGTTCCCACCACGCGGGAATAGTTTGTCTCGACTACAACGGCACGATAACCAACACCGCCGACGACAAGAGCTTTTACCGTTACAATTTCGTAAACCAGGACGGCACATCGTACACTCCCAACACTATCAACTCGCTCGCCATCGACAACGACGGCTACATCTGGGTGGGAACCGTAGAAGGGCCGTTCGTCATAACCGACCCCGACAACTTCATGAACGGCAGCTTCCGCTTCACCCAGGTGAAAGTGCCCCGCAACGACGGAACCGACAACGCCGACTATCTGCTTACGGGCGTTTCCATAACGGCGATAGCCGTAGACGGAGCAAACCGCAAATGGTTCGGAACCAACGGCAACGGAGTTTATCTGATAAGCGCCGACAATATCGAGACCATATACCACTTCACCACCGAAAACTCGCCTCTTGTGAGCGACAACATACTTTCGCTCGCCGTAAACAACGCCACCGGAGAAGTAATGATAGGCACCGACGCCGGCCTCATGGGATATCAGGCGGGCAAGACAGCCAACCCCAACAAAGTCAAGGACAAAGACCTGAAGATATACCCCAATCCCGTGCGGCCCGACTTTTACGGCGATGTCACCATAGAGGGACTGCCCTACGGCGCCGAGGTGAAAATAACCACCGCAGGCGGACAGGTAGTAAAATCGGGGACGTCGATAAGCGGCGAGTACAAGTGGGACGTAAAAGACGCCGGCGGCAACAGCGTAGGCTCCGGAGTTTACTATGTGCTCGTCTCCACGAGCGACGGCAAGCACGGCGCCCGCGGAAGAATCGTAGTGGTAAGATAACCGACGCACATGATTCCCGCAGGCTGCCGCAATGCATTCACGCTGATACGCTGGTTTTTCGCCGTATCGATAGTTTTTTTCCACGGCAGCGTTGTTGCAGGGCGCCCCGACTTCTGGTTTGTCGACCCCCACTCCGCAATAAGTGCATTCTTCGTCATGAGCGGAATGCTCACCTATGCCGGATACCTGCGCCGCCCCGGAGCATGGACTTTCTATGCGCGCAGGGCGCGGAGAATAGGAATTCCCTACGCCACAGTCATATTACTGGCCGCCGTTGCGGGAATATTCCTTTCCACACTCGGCGCAAAGGCTTACCTGTCAGACGCAGGTACAGCCAAATATCTTGCAGCCAATCTTACATTCCTCAATTTTCTTTCTCCCGAGCTACCCGGAGTGTTCGCCTCGAACAACGTAACGGCAGTCAACGCATCACTATGGACAATGAAGGTAGAAGTAGTATTCTACCTGCTGCTACCTATTATCGCAGCGTTCGTGCGCCGTTGCAGGCCGGCGCGCGCGATAGCGGTGATGTATCTGCTGTCGGTGGCATGGAACCTGATATTCCTCTACCTGCAACAAAGCACCGGCAACGGCGCCTACGACATACTGCGCCGGCAGATATTCGGGCAGATGATGTACTTTGCCGCAGGAATGGCGACCGCACACATGTACACACACATCATGCGGAAAAAATACACATACCTCGCTGCAGGTGCCGCGCTGTGGCTGATATGCGGACGCTTCACCGCACTACGCCCCATAGAGCCGGTAGCAATAGCCACAACGCTCACAGTATTGGCATACGGAAGCACACGGCTGGCAGACCTCTCGGCAAAAGTTCCCAACCTCACATACGAAGTATTCCTGCTTCACTTTCCGGTTTTCCAGACGCTCGCAGCCACGGGGTTCTTTGCCACAGCAGGCTTCCTCCCCGCGTTGGCGGCAGGAACAGGAATAACGCTGCTTCTCTCCGTAGCGCTGCACAGAGCAACAAATTTTCTGGTACAAAAAACGGAACGATAAAAAAACTTCCCGCAGATAATTGAATTTATCTCTGAGATAATTCAAAATATGTCTGAGATATTTTAAAATATCTCAGACAT
>CAJKQZ010000136.1 GCA_905202115.1 uncultured Prevotellaceae bacterium
TAAAATATTTTTCTGCAAGACCGATTTAAAATGAAATATTATCTGTTGCTTTTTTTGAGGGGTTTGTTTTAGCTTGTATCATACTCGCGTCAGAATTCCATGACAATATATTTTTAAATTCGACAGCAAATTCAATGACAGGAAAAAGTTTTGTTTGAATTGTAAAAGAATTGTAACTTTGCAAAAAATAGATTTTTTATGTCAAAGACGAATAAACGTCAGAACCATATAAAGCAGAAACCGGTAGGAATAAAGAAAGTAAAAACTTCAGAGAGTCGCTGTCGGTTGTGGAAAATTCCGTATTTAGTGCTGTTGTTTTTGGCGTTGTGGGTGTTCTGCTCTTTTGTTTACGGCAGTGTGTTTTACATGTCGCAGCAATCAAGCTTTTTTGCGTTTGACAAAACATTGCTCTTCAGTGTTCTCAATCAGGATTTCGCATGGCTGAACGTTGTAGGGCGTTTCCTGCTTCTCTCTTTCCATTATCCTATTTTCGGCGGTGCTGTTCTATCGCTTATGCTTACGCTGTCGGCCTGGTTGCTCGACTATCTTTTGGGACTTAAAGGTAAGACGCATTGGATTGCAGCACTTCTGCCGTTTGCATTTCTGGGATATTTCGTCTATCTCGATTATAGCGTGAATTATATGCGCGAGACGTCGGTGCTTATGGGCTGGCCGGCTTTGGTCTTGTTGATTCTGGCTATGGCGGCCGGTGTGAAACGCATTTTTACCCGCAAGAGAATTACAGCCATCTATCGTGTGGCAAAAAATAATACCGGCAAAGAGGCTCTGCTTACTTGTGCGGTTATCGTTGTGGCTTTCGTTGGATTCACATGGTTCAGTCTGGACAGACGCGAAAATATCATAAAGACCTGTAAAATGCAGCGCCAGCTCGAACTGTCGGATTGGGAGGCAATGATAGGGGAGGCTGTGTCGGCCCGTCGCCCTGCAAGAAGCGTGGCGGCGTATCACGCTTTGGCGCTCGCGGAAACGGGGCAGCTCGAAAACAGATTGTTCGAGATTATATACGATTTCCCGAAAACAACGGTTAAGGCTTCCGGTATGTCGGAGAATGACGGTATTTCGATATACTGCAACGATTGTGATTTTTATGCAGGATTGGTGAATTCTTCATATCATGGAGCAATGGAAACGTTCGTGAAATGCGGCCCGCAGGTATTGCTGCTTAAATATATGGCCCGTGCGGCGGCAATGAACGGAGAAGGCGCCTTGTGCAAGAAATACTTGGAAATTCTGAGCCACTGTATGGTTGAAAATAAATTCGTCGAGCGTTTTTCAGCCTATGCCGATGATATCGAACTAATGCATAATGATCCGGAATTTGCACATGTGGCTGCAAAAATGCCGTTGAATGACAGTTTTGAGCAAAATTATCGCGCTCCTTATTTTATAGGTTATAATGTCGCACTGACCGAAGGACGCTCGGAAGAGGCTTTGCGCACTTCGATAATGGCTTGCCTCTACGCAAAGGAAACGGAATTTGTAAGAAAAGCACAGCTGCTGCGCGGAATGTCATTGTCGCCGTATTTGGAACAGGCTCTGATGGTGCAAGGTGTGAAGAATCCGCAACTTCTCGAAGGATACGGATTTGACAAAAGGTTCGTGTTGTCGCGGCTTGAAAGTTTTATAAAAGAAGCACGCCCGTGGATGAAAAATGAAAAAGAGGGGGTGGCTGCTTTGAAAGAGAATTGGAAGGATTATTATCCTTTCTATTTGTATTTCCAGAATTTGCCGGCAGAACAAAAGGTGGCTAACCATGATAAAGAAAAGGGAGGAGTAAACTAATGCAGCGTTTGTCTTATTTATTGTCTGTTATGGCATTGGTTTTGGTTTGCTCGTGCGGAAAATCGGGCATACCGGATAAATTCGAAGAGGTGTCGGAAAACGTAAGAACATACCCCGATTATAAAGATATAAAAGTTCCTCCCAACATCGCGCCATTGAATTTTATAATTAAGGAAAACGCCGATGAATTCGTCGTTGCCTTTAAAACAGAAGACGGGAAATCTACTGTTATTGTGCAGGCCGGAAAAAACGGAAAGGTTCAGATAGATGAAAAAGAATGGCAGAATATTCTTTCTTCATCGAAAGGAAAGAATATCACGGTCTCTGTTTTTGCGGCAAAGGACGGCACATGGATAAAATATCCCGATTATAGACTAATAGTGGCAGAAGAACAGATAGATCCTTATGTAAGTTATCGTTTGATAGAGCCAGGGTATGAACTTTACCGCCAGTTAGGACTGTATCAACGGAATCTTACGAATTTTGACGTACAGACCATTTATGAAAACAACCGTTCATACGAACCTGAGCATAATCATTGTGTGAATTGCCATAACTATCAGAATTATTCTGCGAAATCCATGCTTTTTCACATACGCGGCTCCCACGGAGGTACTGTTTTTGCGACAGACGGCAGAATAGAAAAGATGAATATGAAGAATGATTCCATTCTTTCATCAGCCGTTTATCCTTCCTGGCATTCAAAACTTCCGTATGTGGTATTTTCATCGAATATGACAGGACAGGTTTTTCATATGCTCGACAAAGAGAAAATCGAAGTGCTCGACTGGGCCTCGGATTTAGTATTCTACGATGTGAAAAAGCATGTTCTGCGCAACATTTTGAAAACAAAAAACGATTTCGAAACTTTCCCGTGCTGGTCTCCCGACGGCAAGAAAGTATATTATACATGTGCCACCGTAAATGCTCTTGATTCTGTTCCGGATTCGCTTCACAAATTTTTTGTGAGGGCGAATTATCGTAACATCCGTTATAATATCATGAGCATTCCTTTTGATGAGAAAACGCAAACGTTCGGTAAACCTGCGGTAGAAGTGGATTGTGCCTCTGTAGGCAAGAGTGCAAGCGTTCCTCGCGTAAGTCCAGACGGGCGCTTCCTGCTTTTTACTCTCGGCGACTTCGGTCAGTTTCATATATGGCACCGTTCGGCCGATTTGTACATGAAGAATCTTGAAAACGGAGAAGTCTTTCCGCTCGAACAGGCAAACAGCGATAATACAGAAAGTTTCCATTCCTGGAGTTCCAACGGAAGGTGGATTGTTTTTGCTTCACGTAGGGATGACGGCTCATATACACGTCTATACATATCTTACTTCGACAAAAACGGCAAGGATCACAAGGCTTTTATCATACCGCAGCGCGATCCTCTTCAGAATATCTTGTTGTTGAAAAGCTACAATGTTCCCGAAATGACACGCGATGCCGTACCATACTCAAGTGATGATTTCAAAAAGGTAATATACGGAAGCGACGGCCGCGCCGTTAATTACGAAAGCGCAAATAATGTAGAATAATCAGGGGCACTTTAAGAAAAACAGTCTGTAATTCTAAATTACATCAGAATGAAAAAAATAATATTGAATGTTCTTTTCATATTTACCGTATTAAGTTCTTATGCAGGCAGTGGAATAAACTACGATGACTGGTTTGAGAACCGCACACTGCGTGTTAATTATACTTTTGTCGGAGACAACCGCAAGCAGGAGCTTTCTGTCGACGAATTACTCTCGCTTCCGGTGTGGGCGGGCAGGCGAACGAATCTTGACAGCCTGTATCTGGCCGGTAATGGTCAGATAACAATGAGCGATGAAGCTACGGGAAAAGTAATATATCGTACATCTTTCTCTTCTTTGTTTCAGGAATGGCAAGGAACTGAGGAAGCTACAAAAATACGTCGTTCATTCGAAAATGTTTTTCTGCTTCCATTTCCCAAGAAACCGGTAAATATAACAATCTCCCTATGTAACAACCGGCGCGTTGAGACATCAAAACTTACTCATCGCGTAAATCCAGGGGACATTCTGATACGTTCTGTCGGAAGTGAACCGCAAAGCGAATACAGATACATTTTAAAAAGCGGTTCTCCTGAGGAATGTATAGACATTGCTATCGTTGCAGAAGGTTATACTACGGCAGAAATGAATAAGTTCTATATGCGGGCACAGGAAGCGGCAGATGCGTTATTCGCTCACGAACCTTTTAAAACTTATAAAGGCCGTTTCAATGTTGTTGCCGTTGCAACTACATCGCATGACAGCGGAGTGAGCATTCCAAAGAAGAATCTTTGGAAACAAACCGCTCTCGATTCTCATTTCGATACTTTTTATTCAGACCGTTATCTGACAACGCTGCATTTAAAGCGTCTTCACGATTTGTTGGCCGCAGTTCCTTATGAACATATAATAATTCTCGCAAATACCGAAAATTACGGCGGAGGCGGTATCCTTAATTCTTATACGCTTACCGCAGCAGACCATGCTTTGTTCAAACCTGTTGTGGTGCATGAGTTCGGTCATAGTTTCGGAGGGCTTGCCGATGAGTATTATTACGATGATCAGTATGAAGAGATGTATCCTCTCGAAATTGAACCGTGGGAGAGAAATATCACAACTCTTGTGGATTTCTCCTCGAAATGGGAAAACAAACTTCCTAAAGGCACTAAAATACCTACGCTTCCGTCGGATAACAAAAAAGATATATACACGAAAATCGGAGTATACGAAGGCGGCGGTTATCAAAGCAAAGGCGTTTACCGTGCGTTTCAGGAATGCAGAATGAAGATAAACGAAGCGCCTGCTTTTTGCGGTGTTTGTCAAGACGCTATTGAAAATCTGATAAAATATTATACCGAATAGATTTACTGATTAAAAAATAAAATATCATGAGAGTAATTATTCAGCCGACGTATGAAAAATTGTCGCAGTGGGCAGCCGACTACATAGTAAATAAAATAAATTCGTTCAATCCTACAGCCGAACGTCCATTTGTCTTAGGCTTGCCGACAGGCTCGTCTCCGATAGGAATGTACCAGAATCTCGTAAAAGCTTATAAGGAAGGTCGCATAAGCTTCAAGCATGTGCTTACTTTCAATATGGATGAGTATGTAGCTCTTCCGGAGAGCCACCCTGAGAGCTATCATTCCTTTATGGCTAAAAACCTGTTCAATCATATCGATTGTCCTAAAGAGAACATCCATATTCTTAACGGCAATGCCGATGACTTGGCTGCAGAATGCGCACATTATGAGGAGATGATTGCAAATGCGGGCGGAATAGACCTGTTCATCGGCGGAATCGGGCCCGACGGACATATAGCATTTAATGAGCCGGGGTCGTCTCTTACCTCAAAAACCCGTGTAAAAACCCTTACTACCGACACTCGTATAGCAAATTCCCGTTTCTTCGGCGGCGATGTGAACAACGTGCCCCGTCACGCATTGACCGTAGGCGTAGGAACCGTTATGGCTGCGCGAGAAGTGCTTATACTTTGCAACGGCCATAATAAATCGAAAGCCCTTCAGGCGGCAATCGAGGGCCCTGTTACCCAAATGTGGACCATAAGCGCTCTTCAAATGCACCAGCATGGAATAATTGTATGCGATGACGCTGCTACAGAGGAACTGAAAGTCGGAACATATCGTTACTTCAAGGATATAGAGAAAGATTCCCTATAATTTTTGCATTAAAATCATAGTCTGAAATAACGGAGAGCTGCATTGACTAATTTATTTATGTCAATGCAGCTCTCCGTTATTGTATTTTTGAATGCAGTTGGTATTATTGCAGCGATACCATTCATATATAATGCTATATTTTCAGGCTTTATGACTATCTTCTGCTTGCATTAGATTATAAAATGCTATCTTTGCCGCCTAAATAATATGTTTTTTCATGAGTTCTGTTATTATGTGGTGCTTAGGGCACCTGAATTATTGGACTATTTTGCTTTTTATGACTGTTGAGAGTTCGTTCATACCGTTTCCTTCCGAGGTTGTGGTTCCGCCTGCTGCATGGTTGGCGGCAAATGGCCAGAACGGGCTGAATATAGCGGGTGTTGTTATTGTGGCGACGGTCGGTGCGTGCTTAGGAGCTCTTATAAATTATGGACTTGCGGTGTTACTCGGACGTCCGATTGTATATGCGTTTGCCCGATCGCGTTGGGGACATATCTGCCTCATTAACGAAGAAAAAGTAATGCAGGCGGAAAAGTATTTCGACAAGCATGGAGCCGTTTCCACGTTTTTCGGCCGGCTTATTCCTGCCGTACGTCAGTTAATATCCATTCCAGCCGGATTGGCACGTATAAAATTATCTACCTTCGTTCTTTTTACTGCTCTCGGCGCCGGAATCTGGAATCTTGTTCTCGCGATAATAGGTTACTCTCTTTCGAAAGTTCCAGGCATACAGACACCCGAACAGATTGCCGAGGCTTCAGCGAAATACAGCCATGTTATAGGTTATGCCATTCTTGCCGTAGTTGTTGCGGTTATCGCTGTCGTGATAATCAGGAATGTCTTTAAAAAGAAAGCTAAGGCATAAGTCTGTCTTTTGATAGGAATTTTAGGATAATACAACACACACTTCAAAAAATTACAGGGCTTTTCCGGAAAAGGACAGGCCCTATATTTTTTCCCGTACATCGGAAAATATGCCGTAGCAAAAAACAAGTAAAAAGCAAAACTCTGTCGTAAGATTTGCTTTGCCTCACTGTCTGATTTTGCAGACAAAAACGGTCAGCGGCCAAGTAATTGAAAACCAGCAGATGTATATATGGCAAAAAATATGTCTGAGATATTTTAAAATATCTCAGACATATTT
>CAJKQZ010000137.1 GCA_905202115.1 uncultured Prevotellaceae bacterium
GGCGATAGAATTGTCGTTTGTACGTTACGTAATGACAGACGAGGTTAATAAAGACGGATCCGGCGGTTGCGGTGACCGCTCCGATAAGGTGGAATGGGATTCCTCTATTGTTGCCGACTTGCTTGATGCGTCTAAATCCATGCCTGTCGAAGCTAATTCGGTACGTCCTATATGGATAAATGTATGGGTGCCTGAAGGAACCGTTCCTGGGGTTTATAAGGCTAAGCTCGTTATTGAGGGAGAGGGCATGAAAACAATCCAGCTTCCTTATGAAATAACTGTAACTTCAAGAATCCTTCCCGCTCCGGAAGATTGGACATATCATCTTGATTTGTGGCAGAATCCTTATTCGGTAGCGCGCTTTTATAATGTACCTCTATGGAGCGAAGAGCATTTCGATTATATGCGTCCGATAATGACGCGCTATGCCAATGCCGGCGGTAAGGTAATAACGGCTTCTGTTATCGATCGTCCCTGGAACGGACAAACGGAAGACGCTTTTTCGAGTATGGTTTCTAAGGTTAAGCTCATAGACGGAACCTGGAGGTATGATTATACCGTATTCGATCGTTGGGTCGAGTTTATGATGTCGTGTGGCGTTAAGGAACAAATTGATTGTTACACGGTTGTTCCCTGGGCTTTGCGTTTCGATTATTACGACCAGGCTACCAATTCGGTTAAGGTGGTCAATGCAAATCCTGGCGAGGATGAGTACGAGAACTATTGGATACCTTTTCTCAAGGATTTCGCTTCCCACCTGCGAACAAAAGGCTGGCTCAGCCGCACGGCAATAGCGATGGATGAGCGTCCCAAAGATGCAATGGCTGCGGCAGAGAAAGTAATCTTTACGGCTTGTCCCGAATTGAAAATAGCAGGAGCTATACATTATTATCCGGAAGTGGAACCTAAAATATACGACCTTTGCCTCGGCTATGGTGAAACTGTTCCGCAGAATGTACTTGAACGTCGTCGCAAGGAAGGTAAGAAAACTACTGTCTACACCTGCTGTTCGGAGGCTTACCCGAATACATTCACTTTCTCGGCTCCTGCCGAGGCCGTTTGGATTCCTCTGCATTCGGCAGCGATAGGAGTTGACGGATATTTACGCTGGGCTTATAACAGTTGGACGAAAAATCCTTTGCAGGATTCGCGTTTCCGAACATGGGCTGCCGGAGATTGCTATATGGTTTATCCCAATTCTTCATCCGTTCGTTTTGAGCGTTTGATCGAGGGTATTCAGTATGTAGAGAAGATAAAGATTCTCAGAAAAGAGTTCGCTAAGAATAACGATACCGGCAAACTGAAATTACTTGATGAGGCTGTGTCGAAATTCGTACCTATGAATTTGAAAGGCGACAATGCAACTCAAATGGTTAACGAGTTTAAATATGTGTTCGACAAACTTTAATGTGAAAAATGTATACTGTCAATTACAGATAATATGAATGCTTCGCACGTCGGCCTTTGTCGATTGTAGGGTATAAGGCTTTTCCGTTGCTTTGGTGACGGATTTCGGAATATTTTCCCGAGCCTTTTTCATACAGGCAAAAGGAGCGTGAAAAAACATCTCTGAGATATTTTAAATTATCTCAGACATATTTTAAAATATCTCAGAGATAATTTTTATTTGCTCCCGAAGCGTTCTGAAGTATTACAATCGGATATGTATAAGTCGTAGTTGTTAGGATAAACATTGAGGAGGCCGATCAAGCTGTGCGATTAATATATTTAACTTTTAGCCACAATTGATAGCAGATATAAAAAATAAAGCCGAATATGAACATGAAATTAACGGGAACAATCGCAGGTTTTGCGACAATGTTTTTTATAAGCGTTTTAATGTTTGCGGGCGTAAGTTGTTCGAATGATAAAACGGCGCAAATCAAGGAAGAAATAGCGGCAGCGTATGCCGCCGCGTCTGAAAATCTTGACAATGCTCACAGCACTGCCGACGCTGAACGTGTAAGCGGACAGTTGCAAGAAACACTTGACGGCATAAATCGTAAATACAAAGATGTATACGAAACGATGAGCAGGAAAGAGCTGACTTCGTTGCAGAATTTTTGCAAGGAGCAGCGGAATGATTTATACGATAAGGCAAGCGGTAACGGCAAAATGCTTATAGACGGCATTTCTTCGGCCACCTATGATGCTTTTGGCGTTACTGTGGGCATAAACGAGGTCGTTATTTCTGTCAATGACGACGCCTCTGAAAATTAAAAATAGAAATTAATGGTAAACTTAATAACAAACCTGTAGAATGAGTGGCTTTTTCAGTTTTTTTTCACGCGACAAGCAACAGAAGTTGGATTCCGGTCTTGACAAGACCAAAAAATCTCTGTTTAGCAAGTTGGCTCACGTTGTAGTGGGCAAAAGTCAGATAGATGACGACGTATTGGATTCATTGGAGGAAACTTTGATAACTTCGGATATCGGCGTCGACACCACTCTCGAGATAATCAAACGCATACAGGCCCGTGTGGCCCGCGATAAATACGTCGGTGTAGATGAACTCAACCGTTTGTTGTGTGAGGAAATAGCGGAAATGCTTGCAGACAACGAACCGCAGAATACTACATTCGAAAAAATAGGAAAACGAGACGTTCCCTATGTAATAATGGTAGTCGGTGTCAACGGCGTAGGAAAGACAACTACAATAGGAAAGCTCTCCAATATGTTCAAGCAAGCAGGATTGAACGTCGTTCTCGGTGCCGCCGATACTTTCCGCGCAGCCGCGATAGAACAGCTTTCGATATGGGGAGAAAGAATAGGAGTACCTGTTATAAAACAGCAAATGGGCAGCGATCCCGCAAGTGTTGCGTTCGACACTCTGCGCTCCGCTGTTGCGAGTAAGGCTGATGTCGTGATTATCGACACAGCCGGCCGTCTGCATAATAAAGTAGGATTGATGAATGAGCTCACAAAAATAAAAACAGTTATGAAGAAAGTCGTTCCTACGGCTCCAGACGAGGTTCTTCTTGTACTCGACGGCTCTACGGGGCAGAATGCGTTTGAACAGGCAAAGCAGTTTACTCTCGCAACTGAAGTGAGCGCTCTTGCGATAACGAAACTCGACGGAACAGCTAAGGGAGGTGTTGTCATAGGAATATCCAATCAATTGAAAGTTCCGGTAAAATATATCGGGCTGGGTGAGAAAATAGACGATCTCCAACTTTTCGACTGTAATGCTTTTGTCCGTTCTTTGTTTGATCAGAAATAATTTAATGCAAGGCAGATGAGCGGAGTTATAGATATAATAACAATGGGCTGTTCTAAGAATCTTGTCGATTCGGAGCAACTTATTTATCGTCTTAACAGCATAGGTTTCGACGTATATCATAATCCCGATGATATACATGGAGGAATAGCTGTTGTTAATACGTGCGGATTTATCGAATCGGCCAAGCAGGAAAGCATAGATATGATTCTTGAGCTCTGTCAGGCTAAAGAAGAAGGGCGTCTTGAGAGATTGTACGTCATGGGGTGCCTGTCGCAACGATACAAGGAGCAATTGGAAAAAGAAATACCGCAGGTCGACGAATATTTCGGCAAGTTCGATTGGAAAACATTGATAACCCGCCTTGCAGATTATGTTCCTAAAAAAACGAAGTCTGCAAGACGACAGGGCAATTCTGTTGTAGCGCCGTTCAAAGCCGTTTCTTGTTCGGACAATCCCTCTTTTGTTACTATGACAAGGGATGAAGGAATGTCGGCAAGCGTTTCTCCCGACGAAAAGCGTGTGATAACAACTCCCCGACACTATGCGTATATAAAAATATCCGAAGGCTGTGACCGCCGCTGCTCTTATTGCGCTATTCCTTTGATTACCGGCAGGCAGGTGAGCCGCAAAATGGAAGATATCGAGGCCGAAGTTCGTGCTCTTGTCGCTTCCGGAACGAAAGAGTTTCAGATAATCGCACAGGATTCCACCTCTTATGGAACCGATGTCTATAATCGCCGCGCTTTGCCCGAGCTTGTAGAACGGCTTTCCGACATAGAGGGCGTGGAATGGCTGAGAATTCATTATGCTTATCCTAATGATTTTCCTTTCGACCTGTTGCGGGTCATTAGGGAACGCGAAAATGTCTGCAAGTATTTCGACATCGCGTTGCAGCACGTTAATAATAAGGTTCTTTCCGGAATGCACCGCAACATAACAAGCCGAGAAACTTATGACCTTTTGGCTCGTATTCGTGAAGAAGTACCCGGAATAGCTTTGCGTACCACCTTAATGGTCGGGTTCCCTGGCGAAGACGAGGCGGCTTTCGAAGAACTCGAACGTTTTGTGCGTGAAGTGCGTTTTGAGCGTATGGGTGCGTTTGCATATAGCGAAGAGGAAGGCACCTTTGCCGCTAAACATTACGAAGATTCCATTCCCGAGGAACTGAAACAGCAACGTTTGGAACGCATTATGGCTGTTCAGCAGCGCATATCGGCCGAATTGTGCGCCGAGAGGGTTGGAAAAACGTTGAAAACCGTGATAGACAGAGTGGAAGGCGATTATTTCGTCGGCCGCACGCAGTTCGACTCCCCCGAGGTTGACGGCGAAGTTCTCATTGACGCAAAGAAAGCGGGAGCGGTGGCCGGAAAACTTCAAGTGGGGCAGTTCTATGACGCAAGGATAGTATCTTCTACCGAGTTTGACCTTTTTGCCGAAGTCGGTGTCTGATTTATTATGTGGCGTTATAGGTTTAAGAAATATTAATATCAAAAGGAGACGAAATAAATGAACAATAAAGAATTTGTCGGTGCTTTGTCGCAGAGTCTGAATCTGTCGCCGGCAGAGGTGCAGGAGCGTATAAATGCCTTGAATACCGCTGTTGTCGGTATGCTTGGTGAAAACGATATGCTTACGCTCAAAAGTTTCGGTACGTTTGAGGTAAAAAAGCGCCTTGAACGTGTAGCCACGAATCCTGCAACGCAGCAAAAAATGCTTGTTCCTCCAAAACTCTCTCTCGTTTTCAAACCTTCATCTAGTCTTAAGGATGCAATAAACGATTTGCAGTCCTGATTGCAACCATACCAAGCAACATGTAACTATGGAGAAAAAAAATATATCCGATCTGGTAGATGCCATTATAGCTGTCCGTCCCGATGAACGTGAGAACGCAGAGCAGTTTGTAAGGGAATTCTTCAATTTGCTGCGCACCGCTCTTTTGCGCGAACGTTTCGTAAAAGTGCGCGGTTTCGGTACGTTTAAGCTGGTGGATGTCTCGCCACGCGAGAGCATAAATGTAAATACCGGCGAGCGCATAGAAATAGGGGGGCATTATAAGGTTACTTTCACGCCTGACACTTCAATGCGCGATGCTGTAAACAGTCCGTTCGCTCATTTGCAGGCTTTCGTTATCAACGAGGGTACCAATCTTGATGATATGATGCGTATAGACGAAGATGATACGCTTGCAGATACGCCTACAGAGGTTTCTAAAGCGGAACTTCCCGCTTCGGATTCTATTGAGGTCTCTGAAAGTGATATCGATTATTCGAAGAAAGCATCCGATGATATTGTAGATTTCGTTGTGGAGCAGAATATTAAGAGCGTACCGCCTTCTCAGACGGATTCTGTCGCAGCAAGGAAAGAGGAGGCGCCGCAGAATATTGAAGATGTAGCAGAAACAGAGGCTTTTACGTCTGAATATTTTTCTGCTTCAGAAGATAAAAGCGCGGTTCCGGCCGGTGGTGCCGACGCAGAACCGCAACAGCAGCCGGACATAGCTGTAGAAGAGTCTCTTTCGTCAGACAAGGCGAATAACTCTGCCGATGATAATACAGACATTTCACATGCAGAGTATTTTGCCGCAAATTATGATACCGACGAGCAACAGAGCGAAAAGCGTTCCTGGATAAAATATCTGCTTTTGAGTGTTGCGGGAGTATTGCTTTTAATAATAGGATATATAGCCGGTTATAATCGTTTGTTCGATACAATGTTCCAATCATGTAAACTTGAAGAAAAGAGCTCTGTTGGTGCATTGAAAACAGTACGTGACGCAAAACCTAAGGCTGTAATAACTTCTGAAATCTCGGCCAGTACTTCGGCCGATGATTCTGTAGGAAAATCAGTCGCACCTGCCGACGCGCAGAAAATAGCAGAGCAAAAACCGGTCAAGTCCGCAGAACCTGCGAAAAAGCCTGTCGAAAGCGTCAAAAAGTCTGCGCCGCATCCTATACTGCCTGTGCAGTCGGGAGATTCTTATATGATTGTAGGAGTGAGAGGAACGTATACAATTAAGCGCGGCGACGGAATAATACGTCTTGCCAAGCGCGAATATGGAGATAAGAGTATCGCCAAATATATTCTTCGTCTCAACGACTTTTCTGATCCCGACAACATTCCTGTCGGTGTTGTAATTAAACTTCCGGAACTTGCTCCCGTAGTTTCGGAATAGTATGTCATAGCTTGCCTATGCGAAAACGGTGTTGTTGGTGGGCTTTGAATAAATGCAACCGCTGCGATAAGAACAGGTTTTCTTGTTGTGGCGGTTTTTGTTCGGGCAGAAAACGGACATGGGGTGGTTTTACATAAAAATGGCCATACGAAAAAATATTTTATTTTTTTACCGTGTAAAAAAGTTCCCGCAGTAAATTGAAAATACAAGGGAGATAATCGAAAATA
>CAJKQZ010000138.1 GCA_905202115.1 uncultured Prevotellaceae bacterium
GCACCCGATTAAAATGGGACTAATTATTAATTTTTTTAAAATGATAAAGATTCGCAAATTTTTTTCCGTCTTCGTTTTGGGAATATCGGGTCTCTCGTTCGTATCGTGCGTGGACAGCAGTTACGACATGAGCAAAGACATCGACCTTACTATGGGGTTGGGTAGCAACGGGCTTGCCCTGAAACTCGGAAACACTGAAAACATTTTTCTTAAGGACATTTTGGAAATAGACAATTCTGAAATAATCGACACCACGGCAAACGGCCTTTATTATCTGGAGAAAACCGGAAACACTTCTTTGGAGGAGTTTGTTAACCCGATGAATTTCAGCCTGAGCAAAGTTGATTTAAGCTCGGACGTGGAACTGATTAATTATGAGAAGCTGACAGGCTCTGCTTCCGGTGCCGGAGTGCCGCTTTCGCCGGCTGACTCTCCGATAGATAGCTATGCGGAAGGAAACAGCAGTGTATCGTTCGATATAGACGGGCAGAACGATGTCAGATATGTTCATACGGTCGTACCGTCGGCAGGCAGCAATTCTTATAGAATAAGCATGAATGTACAGCAGTCGTCTGGATTGAAATTCGGATTGAAATCGGTGAAAAATCTGAAAGTAATCTTCCCCGATGAGATATTCTTCAACGGATTGAGGAATACGCATGTAATGGAAGTGGGCGACATGAACTTCTCTACGCTTCAGACTTCTTTCGACCTGCCGCCCATTTATGTGGACAGTCTGGTGTCGGAGGAAACTCCTCTCGGACTTGAAATAAATCCCGACGGAACGGCTTCGATGAACAAGCCCGTAAAAATGGTGGGCGACTTTGAGTTCGCTCTTATGGACAACTGCGTATTCAACGAAAGCGACCATGTGAACGTTGTGATGACCATTTATCTTGGCAGCGTGGATACCAAAACGGTGACAGGCGTGTTCGATCCTAAAATAGAACCCGAAATCGAACCGATGGAAATATCCGAAGATTTGCCGGACTTCCTTAAAGACGAGGAAGTGACGCTGAAAGTGAAAAATCCTACTTTTTATGTGAATGTTGAAGGTAACGACCTTCCGCTTCCGTGCGACTTTTCGGGAACGCTCAGAAGCTATCTTGACGGAGCTCAGACGGGAGGTGTGAGAATTCCTGCGAACGGAGAAATGGCCGCAGTGGAAAAATATACGAATACATCTTTCTATTTCTCGCAGGAGGATACTCCCTGGGATTATCCTTCGGTAGACGGCGGAGCTAAGGACTATGTGGTTGAAAACCTTTCTTCTTTGATAGAAAAGATTCCCGATTACATAGAACCCGACTTCAGGAACGGACAAATCAAGGCTCAGGCCGACCGTTTGAATACCTTAGAGCTGGGAAGGTACTATCGAGGAAATATTTCTTATAAGATGCTTGTTCCGTTCCAGTTCAATGAAAATCTTGTAATAGTCTACAACGATTCAATCGACGACATGAACGACGACCTGAAAGACTATGAGGCTGACGGTATTCTGATTACAGCCGACGCGGTAAACACGATTCCGCTCGATTTGGATATGGAGGTTACGCCGCTCGATTTGCAGGGAAATCGCATAGACGAACTTGTGGTTACGACTACGATAGTAAATGCATCGTCGAGCGAAGAAGCTCCGCAGAAGATAGAAATCGATATTGTGGCAACTCAGCGCAGCGCAGTGTCGCGCCTTGAAAAATTATTGTTACGAATAAAATCCACGTCGCCTGCAACGGGAGAACTTTACTCCGGCGAGTATTTGCGCTTGAGCAATATACGCTTGCGCTTGAAAGGCCAGATCGTGGGCAACTTCAACTGATGTGCCGATAAGTGAATATCCGGTTTAATTTAAAACTTACGACAAATGAAAATGACTATAAAATATATTTGCGCAGCGTTCTGCCTGGCTGCGATGTCTGTTTCTGCAATTCATGCACAGGATTTGAGAGCTTCTTATTTCATGAAGAACTCACTTTATCGCCACTATCTCAATCCCGCTTTGCTTGACAAACCTTACGCAGGTGCTCTTCTGAGTAACGTGAATGCAGACCTTTCGGGTAACGTCGGTCTGAAGGATTTCGTTTACAAGCTTGACGGAAATCCCAAGTACAAGTACACAACTTTCATGAGCCCTACCGTCGACGCCGGAAAGTTTTTGGGCGATCTTCACGACAATAACAGAATGGATGTAGGAGTGCGCTACAATATCGCTTCGGTTGCTTTCAAGGCTTTCGGCGGTACGAATCTCGTTGATTTGAGTCTTCGGTCTAAAACCTCGGCTGCATTGCCTCTGGAGCTTTTCAAGTTCATGAAAACAGCCGGTGAAAGGGAGCATTACTCGATTGACGATATGGGTGTGCGTTCTCAGAATTATCTTGAGCTTGGTTTCGGACACTCCCGTGCTATTGACGAGAAACTTACGGTCGGTGCAAAATTCAAACTGCTTTTCGGTCTTGCTTATGCCGACATGAATGTGGACCACATGGACATTACGATGAACGATGACAAGTGGCAGATCAACGCTGATACCAAACTTAAAGCCGCTGTTCTGAGCAGTAAATTCAGCTACGACGATAGTAAAAACGCGGATCCGAATCGTGGCGGAAAAGTAGACGGACTTGACGATGTTTCTTTCGGATTGCCCGGATTCGGTATGGCTATCGACCTCGGAGCTACCTATAAAGTTATGGAAGGACTTACTGTTTCGGCCGCTCTCAACGACCTCGGTTTTATTTCGTGGGGCAGTACGCTGAAAGCGTCCTCGCGCGGAGATTATACTTTCGACGGATTCAAGGATGACATCCATGTAAATGGTGACCACGGCACAAAATTGGGAGACCAGTTCGAGGCAATCGGAGATGATCTTGAGGAAATGTTCTCTGTTTATGACGACGGAAAAGGTTCCGCGGCTTCGGGGCTGACCGCAACCCTGAATCTCGGTGCCGAATATGAAATGCCGTTCTACAAACGCCTTACCGCCGGCTTCCTTTACTCCGGACGCTTCAACGGGCTCTATTCCGACCACATGGCGATGATTGCGGCCACGGTGCGGCCGGTAAATTGTTTCGAGGCTTCCCTCAATACATCGATTTCCAGCACGGGAGCTTGCTGGGGCGGCATGTTGGCGTTCAATACCAAAGGCTTCAACTTCTTTATCGGCTCTGACAGAATTATGGGCAAGGTTTCCAAAGAGTGGATTCCGCTCAACAGTCTGAACGCAAGTGTATCTTTCGGTATGTCCGTGGCGCTTTAAGCCGTAAGCTTTGTTTGAAAAATATCCGTCCGCTTGAAAATTCGAGCGGACGGATATTTTTTAATAATGAAGTAGTCTTTTTTCGTTATATTTCAGGAAAAGATGTGTCGTATCTGTGTTGCGGAATTATTTTTGCGGCATTTTGTATGCCATACAGCTGTTGTGTGAGAAAACAATTGTCCCTCGGGCAAAGTGGCCCGAGGGACAATTGTTTAAATAACAGTTCGTGATAAATTTATGGTATGAGTTTCAGAATCCTCCGCCCATGTCGGGGCCACCGAATCCGCCACCGTTGCCTTGACCTCCGAATCCTCCGCGGCCTCCGCCGTTGAAGTTGCCGCCCTGGCCGTTACGGTTGGAACGTGCTCCGTTACGATCGAAGCGGGGCTGCGCTGCAAACACTTTCACAAGCTGTGAAGGAGTGAAATCCTTGCGGAATTTTTCGTAATATTCCTTTTTCAGGTCGAGTTCCTTCTGTGTGCGACTGAATGTTGCGGTAATCAGGCTGTCGGCCTGGGCGTCGGTCATGGTTTCTGCCTTTTTTCCCTCCTTCTTCTCTCCGCGTTCGCGGTTTGCTTTGTTCATCGAAGCGAAACGCAATTCCATTTCTTTTGTGCGATACTCTACATACAGGTCGGTAAAGGTTTTTGTCTTTGCGTCGTCGAGTTTCATCTCTTTCGCCAAGCGCTGTGCCTGTTCGGTAGTCATTTTTTTCATGTTTTCCTCGCGGTTCTTCTTGTCCGAATCGCTGTTCTGTGCCATTACGTTCGCGCTCGAGGAAATGAGGAGTGCGAATGCGGCGATCAATAATCGTTTCATGAATTTTCGTCGTTTTAATGATTAATACTGTTGGTGTCCTTTTCTTGTCGAACACATTTTTTAGACGGTTCAAGAACAAAAAAGTTTATTTGCTGGTTTCAAAAAAATAATTTTTCTGCCTGTAGAACCATACTTTGTGCATGACAGATAATATGCGTGGGGAAGGAACGGACTTTTTTTATAAGCCTGACATTTTGTCATGCGGTTTTGAAGAGTCGTGAAAGGAAGCTGAAAAAATTATCTCAGACATATTTTAAAATATCTCTGAGATAATTCAAAATATGTCTGAGATAATTTTTTTCGCAAGCGGGAAGTGTTTTTTCCAATGCCGGCGGTAGATTCGGGCACCTGACAAAAATGTCATGTCGGAAGACTATGACACAGGTTTCGGCATTGCGGAGGCTGCGGAGCGGTGAGTTATGCCGTCAGGCTTCTGTTTTGTCGAATTCTACGAAGTCGAACGGCTTTTCGTTGCGCTCGTCGGCCGGATGACTTTCACGTTTCATTTCTTTCCATTGCGACCGGTCGAACTCGGGAAAGAAAACGTCGGCGTGTTCGGGGGTGTCGTGCACGAGGGTAAGCGACAGGTGCGTCGCCTTGTCCATTGTTTCGGCATACACCGAGGCTCCGCCTATGATGAATACTTTCTCGTCGGCATTGCAGGCCGATAGCGCGCTTTCTATCGACGGGAAAACCTCGCAGCCGGGAAAGTCTGCGTTTCTGTTGCGGCTCACAACGATGTTGCGGCGGTCGGGAAGCGCTCCTTTGGGCAGCGACTCGAACGTTTTGCGCCCCATAAGAACGGTATGCCCCACGGTGAGCGACTTGAATCGCTTCATGTCGGCCGACAACCGGTAAAGCAGTCGGTTGTTGCAGCCTATTGCGCGGTTTTGCGCCACTGCTGCTATGATTGTTACTTCGGGCATGGTTGTGGTTGTTTTTATGCTGTTGTTTTGGTGCATTGCCTTAAACCGAAACGGCGCCTTTGATGTGCGGCCACGGGTCGTAGTTCTTGAGTGTGAAGTCTTCGAACTTGAAATCGAAGATATTTTTCACGTCGGGATTTATTCTCATCGTCGGCAGCGGGCGTGGCTGGCGAGTAAGCTGCAGGCGCACCTGGTCAAGGTGGTTGAGATATACGTGCGTGTCGCCTGTGGTGTGTACGAAGTCGCCGGCTTTCAATCCCGTAACCTGTGCCATCATCATGAGCAGCAGTGCATACGAGGCGATGTTGAACGGCACGCCGAGAAACGTGTCGGCGCTGCGCTGGTAGAGCTGAAGGCTCAGTCGTTCGTCGGCCACATAAAACTGGAAAAGCACGTGACAAGGCGGCAGGTTCATGTTCGGCAGGTCGGCAACGTTCCACGCGCTCACCATAAGGCGGCGCGAGTCGGGATTGTGCTTTATGTCGTGTACAACCTGCGAAATCTGGTCGATTATTCCGCCGTTGTAGTCGGGCCACTTGCGCCACTGGTAGCCGTAAATGTGGCCCAGATCGCCGTCCTCGTCGGCCCATTCGTCCCAAATGCTTACTTTATGGTCGTGCAGGTATTCCACATTGGTGTCGCCCTTGAGAAACCACAGCAGCTCGTAGATTATCGATTTCAGGTGGAGTTTTTTTGTAGTGAGCAGAGGAAATCCGTCGTCAAGGTTGAAGCGCATTTGGTTCCCGAACACGCTTATGGTTCCCGTGCCGGTACGGTCGCTTTTTTCCACGCCTTCCGACAATATGCGTTCTAACAAGTCTAAGTATTGTTTCATTCCGGTTTTCCGAAGTTTAGGGTTATTGTTGTTAGTCGTTGCGGTTATTGCGTGCGATTAAGAATTCGCCTATTCCCCAGCACGCCACGAGTATTCCTATTCCTTCGCCGAGTCGGAAGCCTATGCAGGCGAACATTGCGAACAGGCCTATGCCGATTGCTATGTTCCTTATGGCGTTGTCGCGCCGGTTGGTATAGCTGCGGGGCTTTTTTCCGTTGGGAGTCCGGGCCGTTGTTCCGTCTTCCGGATTGGGAACTTCGCTGACGTTGTCTGCCACGGTTGCGGCCGCGGCTTGTATGTTTTGGGCTGTATCAGCTTTTTTGGCCCGCCGCGAGTTGCGCACGAGCAACCATATAACTAATATGAGCAACAGCAGCGGCAATATGAGTGTTATGAACAACATTATTATGATTATACCTCCTCCGATTCCGAGCATGGCCGGCAAGGTGGAAAACATTTCCCCTGCGAATGCTGAAAGGTCTCCGATATTATCGAGTGTATAGTTTGCCGATTTTACGAAGCTCTTGGGAATCGTTGTCGTGATAGTATAATTGGATGTGTCTTCCGATAGCGTATCGCTTACAATCGTTATGGCGGAACTGTCTGTTATTATGTTTATCGAATCATCTGCCTTTACGTTTATACTTAGCATGAGTAGCATTGCTACAGCTGTGACGAGTGTTCTCATAGCGGGTGGTTTTTGTTGCGGTAATGAATATTAATGCTGCAAAGTTACTACAAAAAAGTGAAATGCGGAAAGATATAGTGATAGAATTGAG
>CAJKQZ010000139.1 GCA_905202115.1 uncultured Prevotellaceae bacterium
TGTATTTTCAATTTCCTGCGGGAAGTTTTTTACCGTGTAAAAAAAATATTTTTTTCGTGCGAGGCAGATTTTTATGTAAAACTGTTTGCGGACGATTTTTTGCGGGACTGTTTCGGGCAGCGGCGTAATGGGCTTACTTTTTCCTGCGTCTGCAAGGAAGAGTGGGGGAGGCGGCGGTTTCTGCGGCCGCTTGTGTCAGTGGGCCTCGAGCCAGTTGCGGCCTTCTCCGCAGTCGGCCTTCAGCTGCACGCTCAGGGTGTATGCGTTTTCCATTTCGTGAATCACGATTTCCTTAACCTTTTCCGCCTCGTCGGGGAATACGCTGAAATTCAATTCGTCGTGCACTTGCAACATCATTGTGGAGCGTATGTTTTCCTTGCGAAAACGGTTGAAAATGCGTACCATAGCAATTTTTATTATGTCGGCCGCGCTGCCTTGTATAGGTGCGTTTATGGCATTGCGCTCCGCGTATCCGCGCACAACGGCATTCTTCGAATTGATGTCGGGCAGGTAGCGGCGACGGCGGAGCAGGGTTTCTATATATCCGTCTCTGCGTGCGCGGAGAATGCTCTCGTCCATGTAGTTGCGCACCTGCGGATAGGTTTCGAAGTAGCTGTCTATAAGTTCTTTTGCCTCGCTGCGCGGAACGTTCAGGCGCTCCGCCAGTCCGAACACCGAAATGCCGTAGATAATGCCGAAGTTGGCCGTTTTTGCCTTGCGGCGCTCGTCGCGCGTAACGTCGGCAATGGATTTGTGGTATATTTTCGCTGCTGTGGCGGCGTGTATGTCGTCGCCCTCGCGGAACGCTTCGATCATGTGCTCGTCGCCGCTGAGATGTGCCATTATGCGCAATTCTATCTGAGAGTAGTCGGCCGAGAAAAAGGTGCAGCCCGGTTCGGGAATGAATGCCTTGCGTATTTCCTTGCCGTCGTCGCCGCGAACGGGGATGTTCTGCAGGTTGGGATTGCTTGAGCTTAGTCGCCCCGTGCTTGTAACTGTCTGATTGAACGAAGTGTGCAGTTTTCCGGTGGCGGGGTTGATGAGCGCAGGCAAGGCGTCGAGGTACGTGGAGATAAGTTTTTTCAGGCCGCGGTATTTGAGTATGCAGTCTACTATCTCGTGGCGCGAACGGAGTTTTTCTAGCACTTCTTCGGAGGTGACGTACTGTCCTTTTCTGGTGCGTTTGGCCCGTTCGTCTATCTTCAGTTTGTCGAAGAGTATGTCGCCCACCTGTTTGGGCGAGGAAAGGTTGAATCTCTCTCCGGCTAATGCGTAGGCTTCCTCTTCGAGCTTGTTCATACGTGCGGTGAACAGTTCGGAAGTCTCTCCGAGAGTTTTCGTGTCGATACGTACTCCGGTGAGTTCCATAGAGGCGAGCACCCGCACGAGGGGCATTTCCACTTTTTCGAACAATTCGGCCGCACTGCTCCTGGCAAGTTCGGGCTGCAGGACATTCCGGAGCCGCAAAGTAACGTCGGCGTCCTCGCAGGCGTATTCGTAAACGGCGGCGGGAGGGAGGTCGCGCATGTTTTTCTGCTTTTTGCCTTTCGCACCTATGAGCTCTTCTATTTTTATTGTGGTGTAGCCGAGATATTGTTCGGCAAGCGCGTCCATGTTGTGCGGAAGTTCCGGCTGGATTACGTAGTGGGCAATCATCGTGTCGAACATGTCGCCGCCCAACTCAACTCCGTACTTGCTCAGCACGAGCATGTCGTATTTTATGTTTTGACCTATTTTCAAAGAAAGGGGATTCTCGTATGCCGGTTTGAAGATATCTACGATTTTTTGCGCTTCCGCGCGGTTGGCCGGCACAGGTATGTAAAAAGCTTCGAATTCTTTCACGGAAAAGCTCAGACCTACGAGTTCGGCTGTCAAGGCGTCGGTTCCGGTGGTCTCAGTGTCTAAACTGAGAAAAGGAGCCGACAGGAATTTTTGGCTTAATTCGCGCATTTCTTCCTCGTTTTCAACGAGTTTATAGGTATGTTGCACCGATTTAAGGCCTCTGAGATTTTCTTTTTTCAGAGTTTCCGTGTCCTCGGTCGGATTTACGGCAAAGAGATCGCCTTCTGTTTGTATGTTTCGGCTGAGTTTTTTTCCTCCTCCCAGTATTCGTGACGCGAGACTGCGGAACTCGAGTTCGGAAAACAGTTCCTGAAGTTTTTCTCTGTTGATGTCGCGAAGCTTCAGTTCGTCCAAAGAAAACGTTAGCGGGACGTCGGTGCGGATTTCTGCCAGATGACGCGAAAGGCGAATCATCTGTTCGTTGTTCTCGACTTTTGTTTTTATCGCGCCTTTCAGTTTGTTTTTTTCGGCGAGCAGGTTTTCTATTCCTCCGAACTCGTTTATTAGTTTCACGGCCGTTTTTTCTCCCACGCCAGGGCAGCCGGGAATATTGTCCGAGCTGTCGCCCATAAGTCCGAGCAGATCGATTACCTGTTCCGGCGTGTCGATTCCGTATTTCGCGGCAACTTCGGCCGGACCGAGCTTTTCGAATGTTCCGCCTTTCTGCGGACGGAGCATCCATACGTTTTCTCCCACGAGTTGTCCGTAGTCTTTGTCGGGAGTAAGCATGTAGACTTCCGTGTCGGGCGAGGCGAAAAGATGTGCCGCCGTACCGATAACGTCGTCTGCCTCATAGCCTTCTGCTTCGAGGATAGGAATATTGTAGGCTCTTATGATTTCTTTTATTATGGGCACTGATTTCCGTATGTCTTCGGGTGTTTCTTCCCGCTGTGCCTTGTAAGGCTCGTAGATTTCGTGACGGAATGTTTTGCCTGCGGGGTCGAACGCCACGGCCATGTGAGTGGGCGAGAAGAGTGTCTTTACTTCCTCGAGGGTATTGACGAAACCATATATTGCCGAGGTGTTCTGTCCTTTGGAGTTGATACGCGGTTTCTGTATCAGCGCATAGTACGCCCGATATATCAAAGCGTAAGCATCGAGCAGGTATAATTTGTTCATAAGTTGCAATTTTACGGTAAATGTAGCTAAAATCGAGCAATAGGTTGCGATTAATTCGTATTTTTGTAGCCCGCAACCCCAGGCATGGTAACAATAAATCAAATTTCAGAGCCCATTTTGCGCGAGCTTCAGGTGTATCGCGAGAAATTCAAGGGCGCTCTTCAGCACGAGGACGATTTGCTGGGGAGTGTGCTCGGATATGTACGTCAGCGCAACGGCAAGATGATGCGTCCCATGCTTGTTTTGCTCACGGCCCGCGAGTTCGGCAGCGTGGGCGAGGTTGCATATCGTTCGGCCATAACTGTAGAGTTGCTTCACACGGCGAGTTTGCTGCACGACGACGTTGTAGACGAGAGCAACCAGCGCCGCGGACAGAGTTCGGTTAATGCAATTTACGACAACCGGATAGCTGTTCTTGTGGGCGACTATATTCTTTCAACCTCCCTCGAACAGGCCACGCTCACCGGCAGCATGCGCATTGTCAGGCGCATTGCCGAGCTGGGAAAAATGCTTTCCGACGGAGAGGTAAAGCAAATTGCAAGTATCAGAGACAGAGAGATTTCAGAACATACCTATTACGATATAATTCACTGCAAGACTGCGGAGCTTTTTGCCGCATGTGCGGAGCTCGGGGCCATTTCGTCGGGAGCTCGCGAGGCCGATGTTGCAAAGGCATATCGCCTGGGCGAGATAATAGGTATGTGTTTTCAGATACGTGATGATATTTTCGATTATTACGAAAGCGCGGAAATAGGCAAGCCTACGGGCAACGACATGCGTGAGGGCAAACTTACGCTTCCGGTTATACATGTGCTGAAAAACACGTCGGATTCCGAAATGCTCGGCATAGCCGCAAAGGTGAAAGACGGCAGTGTAACGTGCGATGAAATCGGGAAATTGGTCGATTTTACCAAGAAAAACGGAGGCATAGACTATGCCGAGAGCGTGATGAGCCGTTTTTCCGACGAAGCACGGGAACTTATTGCAGGGTATTCCAACGACGGAGTGAGGGCCGCACTGATGTGGATTTCGTGGCCGAAAGGAAAATGTAGTTTTACGGAAAACCTCTTTGCGAGCCGGACAAGTTTTTGCCGGCTGTTTTTATGCCTCTACTGCATGTGGTGTAATGTTTCTGTCGGATGAATATATTTTCATTTGCCGTGAATAAATATGCACTTCGAAGACGGGGGCGGACAGGGTTTTTTATAGATTTTGTAATGCTTTGATTTATAGGGGGCTTTAATGTACGCGAAAATATGTCTGAGATATTTTGAATTATCTCAGACATATTTTCGATTATCTCGGAGATAATTTCAATTATCTGCGGGAAGTTTTTTCCGAAGTCCTATTTTTATGTTCGCGCAAGGGGGAAGAACAGTCCGGGAAATGAATATTAATTCATAATGGGGCAGGGCGGTATGCTCGCGTTCTCTTTCCTGACAGTGTTCTTTATTATATAGGCGAATTACGGCTTTATCGGTTGAATTTCTTATTTTTACGTTTTCAAGATTCAGAACAGAAGAATATGAATATTGTTTTTCGCTTTTTTTCCGCGCTTGCCGTTGCGTTTTTTCTCGTAAATGTGCCGGTTGGTGCGCAGGAGGTCGCTCCGCTTTTCCCGTGTTCATCGGTACTTGAGAATGCTTACGGTATGTGTTCCCACATCACGCGCCCGTATATGGATTTCGATTGTCGCAGTCAGGATCTCGACTGTGCGCGCCGTGCCGGTGCGAAATGGATTCGCTCGGATTTCGATTTTTCCACGGTATTCCCGCACGGCGTTCCCGAAGCCGACGACACTGTTTTCGACGCCGTAATGCAGAGTTGCGACTCGGCGGGAGCGAGTTTGCTGCCTATTATCGTGGGCGGTACCGACAAGGGTTGGGCCTGGGAGGACGCAGACGATTATATGGCTTATGTAGAGCATGTTGCGCAACGCTATAAAGGGAGAATCGGTCATTGGGAGGTAATAAACGAACTTAATCTCCAGCGCAGGTTTCCTCCGTATCAGCTTGCGCGCAATTATGCCTCGGTGCTGAAACGTGTGTCGCAGATAATAAGGCGCACCGATTCGCAGGCGCGGGTGGTGTTCGGCGGAATGGGAGGGGTGGACAGCATTTTCCTTACGTCTGTCTGCGGCGACGGCATGACGCCGGAGAGTTTCGACGTTATGAATTTTCACTCTTACAATGCTCCAGAGGAGTTGCCCGTAAGTTTTCACCGTCTGGCCGCCATAATGCGCAGTCAGCAGTGGAAGAAACCGGTTTGGCTTACCGAGACAGGGTTTTCCACACCTCCTGGCATCGGTTCGCACAAGGGATTCTGGCATGAATTAGTGCCGTATGCATGCAGGCGTTTGGGAATAAATCCTGCGAAATCCGACATTGCCGTGGTGAGCGACCCTGCGCGTGGAGTGATTTTCACAACCGGTCAGAACGACGGATATTTTGATGTTTTCCGGAAAGTCAGTTACATAAAGTGCGACGAAATCGCTGTGCTTGATCCTAAGAAAACACAGTTCCTGCTTGCTGCCTACGGAGAGTATTTCCCTAAGGAATTCAATGCGGCCGTGGTTTCCTATGTGCGCCGCGGCGGCACGCTTGTATGTCCCAACGGCGTTCCTTTCTATTACAATGCGTGGACAACCGAGGGCTACGTTTCTTCGCCGAGCAACGTGCATTCCGATCTGCATATCGCTTTTGCTTATTGGTGGAACGATGACGCCAAGCGGCGTAATCTGCCCGAAATCCCCTCATGGCGGGCCTGCGCTCCTGGAGTGGAGCTGACATACGGCTGGGATTTTTCGGCTGGCAATTCGGCGCGTTATCTCGACACGGGCAACTTGCGCGAAGGAGATGAGTTCTTTCCGCTTTTGCTCGCGGGAACGGAACAGCATAACGCACCCGTGGCGGGCGTTTACAGGTTCGGAAGCGACCTGAAGGGAAATGTGATAATACAGACGCGCATAGATTCTCCTGTACGCAATGAAAATGTTCAGGCACAGTGGGTTGCGCGGGCACATATCATATCTTTTGCCTATGGCATGGACAAGGTTTTCTGGTATCACCTCAGGGCGTTCGAGCAAAACCCCGACGACTGGGAATCGTATTACGGAATAGTTCACAAGGACTTTTCTCCGAAGCCGGCTTTTAATGCCTACGAAACGCTTGTCCGCATGCTGCCCGACGGCTCTACGCGTCCTGTGCTGCGTATCGACGGAATGGAATATTCGGCTTCGTGGGTGCGCCCCGACAAACGGCGCGTGAAAGCTTTGTGGAGCCTTGCGCCGGGGATAAAATGCTCGGTAAAATCGAGGAAAAGCGAGTTGTACGATTACATGGGCCGGCCTATGAAAAAACGAACGTTCGAGCTCGGCGCCGGAGTGGTTTATGTGGTGGAACCTTAAGAGCTCGGCAACAGTGCGTGCTGCAAGGAAAATTCCCTCTCGCGCAACGTTTTGCGGCTTTTGGGTGGAGTGGTGCGCAAAGTGCGCCGAAAATCCGTCTGCGGGCTTTAAAACGGCTTTTGTGCGGCGATAGTTTGCAGGGCTTTATGGGGTTGAAAAAAATATGTCTGAGATATTTTAAAATATCTCAGACATATTTTGAATTATC
>CAJKQZ010000140.1 GCA_905202115.1 uncultured Prevotellaceae bacterium
GTTTTTTACCGCACGAAAAAAAATATTTTTTTCGTGCGGGACAGATTTTTCAAAAATCCTTCCTTTACCTATTTTCTGCGGAGCCGCCTTTGGTTCCAGCCTCACGCTCCTTGTCACATGGCAAGACGGTCGCGATATGCCTCGACCGCAGCTTCCGCAATCTTCAACGCCTCGTCCATATTGCAGCACAGCTCTCCGCCGGCGGCATTGAGGTGGCCTCCGCCGTTGAAAAAACGCGCCGCCATTTCGTTGCATGGAAAATCGTCGACCGAGCGGAGCGAAACCCGAATCACCGGCTTTTCCGTATCCTCGCGCAAGGCAATGGAAAGCAGCATACCATGCACCATAAGCGGCATATTCACCAATCCTTCGGCGTCGCCCTTCTGAAATTTGAAGTCCTTCATCTCACTCTGTGTGAGCGTATAGACGCAAGCACGCATGCGGTTGTAAAAATAAAGTTTGCGGTAGAGAATATATCCCATAAGCCGCACACGGTTACGCGAATAATTGTTGTAGACGTTGCGGTAAATCTTGTCTTTGTCTATACCTTTTTCCAAAAGTCTGCCTATGATGTAGAAAATCTCGGGACGCGACGAATTATAGGCAAAGGCGCCCGTATCTGTCATCATACCGCAATAAATCGCAGCCGCAGCGTCGCTTCCCATAGCAGAATATCCGTCCATTTGCCATATAATGCGGAACACAAGTTCGCTTGTAGACGACAGTTCGGGATACGAAACCATAAAATCGGCAAAATCGGACGGAGAAAGGTGATGATCGACCATTATTTTCTTTGCCCTGCTCTCGGCGATAACCTGGCCTAACGCGTCGGCGCGGTCGAGACTGTTGTAGTCGAGGCTGAAAATCACGTCGCTCTCCGCTATCAGCCTGTCAGCCTCCGAAGGCGAGGCGTCGTAAAGAACAATCTTGTCCGTACCTTTCATCCACCGCAGAAAATCGGGGAACCTGTTAGGCATTACAACTGAAACATTCTTTCCTTGCTGGCGCAGGAATTCTGCCAATCCGAGCGACGAACCTATAGCGTCGCCGTCGGGACCCGAATGAGCGGTTATAACAATATTTTCAGCGCAATCCATAATCGAACGCCAGCACAGCAGTCCGTTTTCATCAAGTATAGGAGAAAGCATTTTCATGTACTTTGTTAAAGTTCGGACTGCAAAAGTAAGAAAAAAGGCGGTTTTTACTTTATTCCGCGTACATTTTTAAAGCTTTACGCACTTTCATGTCATAACATTCAACACCGGCCGCAGTGCATTTGCCGGTAATGTCCTTACGCCGGTAATCCGTAAGATTTTCGTCGAGCACCACCCTTTCTGCGCCCACCTGCCGCAGCCAGGGAGCAATATCGCCCCTAAAACCGCGCACCACGTAAATTGCATCAGCCTTAATGGGCGGAATATTAACATTGCGAGAAAAAACAGAATCGAGCAGACAAATGCGCAAACGCCCGAACTGTACCATACAATCGTTACGTTCCACCACAGGCGAGGAATATTTTGGCAAAAGCCTTTGCGGCGGCTCAATTCCGCAACGCTGCCAGAAATTGCGGGCCACACCGGCAAGAGAGCGGGCCACAGCGGAATCGGAAAATCGGGAAGGAGCATAAACATACGATTCATCGGGCGAAACCACAAAGTGAACCGCCGGACATGAAACGCTCTTGTAAAAATAAACTCCGGCAACGTCTTTTTTCTCCGAATAACCAACCGTTTCGGCTGCAACCGCAGCCACCACGCATGACATGCAGGCCGCAAAAACAGCGATGTTCCTGCTTCGGAAATATAATACGGCAAAAAAGAATGCCGCATACACCATAACAACCGTACATAACGAAGGATACACAGCAACCGAAGCCAAAGGCAGACCGCTTATAAAGTCCAGCACACCGAACAAAAACGAAAGTAACAGCTTTAGTCCTTGCGCCAAAACCGAGGCAACAGGCAACAACCACGAGAACGCAAGATATAAAAGGCCGCCCGACACGAGCAGAAACGCCACAGGCACAGCCACAAGATTGCTCAGAATAAAATAAACCGGAAACTGATTGAAATAATAGGCCACGAGAGGAGCTACACCCGCCTGGGCACAGACCGAAACGGCTGCCATGCCCCACAACTTGCCCGCAACCGGTCTGCGAAGCACAGCCGCAGGCGTTATAACGCGAACAAACATCAGTATGAAGAACACCGATATAAAAGAGAGCTGAAAACCTATGTCGAAAAGCGACAAAGGGCTAATCAGCAGCATTATGAACGCAGCAGCAAAGAGGTTGTTCAACGTAATGGCCTTTCGGCCCATGATTACCGCCAACGAAACGAGCGAATACATTATTGCGGCCCTTACAAGCGAAGACGGCATTCCGGCCATAAAGGCATAAAGCCATATTATAACGATTATAAGCACCTGCGCAGGAATCCTCATACGCCTGGCAAAGCCGCCCGCCGTGAAAAGAAACTGCAAAATGCCGTAAATAATACCGAGGTGCAGGCCCGACAAAGCCAGCACATGACTTACGCCGGCCGAAGAGAAGAGTTTGCGCGTGGAACCGGTAAGCAAGTGCTTGTCGCCGAGCGTCAAAGCCGACAGCACAGCGAGTTTGTCCCCTGTAAGACCGGATTGCCCGTACTTTTCCTGCAAACGGTCGCGAAACTGTTTTGCCCGCAAGGAGAAGCGTTCGCCGAAACTGAGATTGCGACCAATAATTCGGCACGTTTCAGCAAAATCCAGCGGTTTCGCCTTGCCATTAAAGGCGAAAGCCGTTCCCGAAACGCCTGTCCGCAAAAGATTCGACGCATAATCGGGCTCGTATGGGTTACCCGGATTGGCAGGAGTCCTTACTTCGGCAAAAAACATCACTCCGTCTCCCGTTTTCAGCGTATCCAATGCAGGCGAACGCATTGCAGCAAGCTCCACTGTACGGGAAATATCATGAAATTCCCCTGCCTCGTAAAAAGAAGTCAGACGCACGCGCATTCTCGTCACCTTTTCATACAAATGCGGTCGGTCGGAAACCACTCCCTCGCAGGCAACGGGGCCGTCGGGCCAATCCTGTTTCAGACTATCTTCGGAACGCAGGAACAAAAAAGCCCCGAAAAACAAAAAGAATAAGTTCTGCGCTACTCCGAACCAAAGATTTTCCACGGCAGCACGGCGGGAAAATGCCATAACTGCGAGAAAAACGGCAAATATCGCGGCCAAAACGAAAAACAACGGCTCGTGGCCGGAAAAACAACCGCGCCCTGCGTTTCCCAAAGCAATACCCATTGCCAAAGGAAGCACAAGGCGCAGAAAAGGACTGTTTTCAAAAACATTACCGAGGTTGTCCGGCCGACGACGCGGCATATCTGCACGATTTTTACCGTCTCCGGACATCGGATTTGCAAGAAAACATTATTCCAAAGACTTCAAGGCATCGATTTCCGCCTCGGGATTCGGAGAATTGAAGATTGCCGAACCTGCAACAAGCACATCGGCACCGGCGTCTACGAGAAGTTTTCCTGTCTCTACGTTAACGCCGCCGTCGACTTCGATCAAAGCGCCCGAACCTGATTCGTCTACAAGTTTACGCAGCTTTTCCACCTTACGAAGCGAGTGTTCGATAAAACGCTGTCCCCCGAAACCGGGATTTACCGACATAATCAAGGCCAGGTCAAGGTCGCAAATCACATCTTCAAGCATGGAAACCGGAGTAGACGGGTTAAGCGTGGCACCGGCAAGCATTCCGGCAGCATGAATCTGCTGGATAACGCGATGAAGATGAGGACAAACCTCCACATGTACGTTCATCAGATAAGCTCCTGCCGCCTTTACTTCATCAACATACTTTTCGGGATGTACAATCATGAGATGAACATCGAGAGGTTTGCGTGCGCATTTCGCAACTGCCTTAATCACAGGAAATCCGAAGGAAATATTAGGAACGAATACGCCGTCCATAACATCAAGGTGGAGCCAGTCGGCACGGCTTGCGTTAAGCATTTCCACATCGCGCTCCAGATTTGCAAAATCTGCGGAAAGAAGCGACGGAGATATAATCGGATTCATTTCGAAGAGGGATTTTTCAATAAACTTCAACCTTTGCGGCGGTGGCCTTTGCCTTGTCGCGCAAAGCGTCTATATCGCAACCCACATTGTCATAGGCAAGCGCCACGCCAAGCCGGCGATGCGACCACGCTTTCGGCTTGCGGAATATACGCAGGTCGGTACGTGGCTCGGCAAGTGCCTCCTCCAGCCCTTTGAAGCGGGGTTGTCCGTCGGTTTCTATAGGAGAAAGTATGGCAGCGCTTGCTCCGGCGCGCAGCTGTTCGATCATCGGAATCGGAAGACCGAGAACGGCGCGCAGATGCAGCTCGAATTCGTTAAGGTTCTGCGTCTGCGCGAGCGTAACCATGCCAGTATCGTGCGGCCTCGGGGAAAGTTCCGAGAAATATACGCCGTTTTCGTTGCTGATAAAGAATTCCACGCCCCATATTCCGCTTCCGGTAAGCGCGGCAGTCACTTCGGCCGCCATATGCTGGGCTTCTTTAAGGTGTTCGGGCGATACTACGGCCGGCTGATAGCTTTCACGATAATCACCGTGCTTCTGAACGTGTCCGATAGGAGCGCAGAAAAGCGTAGGTCCGTTGCTTTGCGTAACCGTAAGCAATGTTATTTCGAAATCGAAGCGCACAAATTCCTCTACTATCACTTCGTTTATATCGCCGCGGCTTCCGCTGCAGCTGCATTCCCATGCAGCCTGCAAATCTTCGGGAACGCGCACAAGCGACTGCCCGTGGCCGGACGATGACATGAGAGGCTTAACCACGCAGGGGAAGCCTATTTCGGTTGCAGCCGCTTTCAATTCCTGCAATGTCGAGGCATAGCGATAACGGGCGGTTTTAAGTCCGAGTTCCTTTGCCGCGAGATCGCGTATGGCCCTGCGATTCATGGTAAAGTTCACCGCTTTTGCGCTCGGCACCACTTGTATTCCCTCGCGCTCGAAGTCGTAAAGTCGTTCGGTGCGGATAGCTTCTATCTCGGGCACTATAATATCAGGCTTGTGACGTTCCACCACGCGGGCGAGTGCGTCTCCGTCGAGCATACTGAACACTTCACAGTCGTCGGCCACCTGCATTGCAGGAGCGTCGGCGTAAGAATCGCAGGCTATAACGTGCTGCCCGAGACGTTGGGCGGCAATGACAAATTCCTTGCCCAGTTCGCCTGAACCGAGCAACAGTATTTTTTTCATAGTTTTGTATTAAAAATCACACATTGCATTAACGACAGCCGCCTGCTTTCACAGCCACGGCCGCCGAATATAAAACAAAAGTCAGCTCAACATCAAATCCAACTGTGTTCCGTCGAGAAGGCGGACGGAACGGTAGGAATGAGCAAAAAATCTGATAAAATCCAACGTGCTTTCACGAGGAGACTGTTCTTTTTGTAAAAAATGCACCATAGGCAACAATAGTTATGTTCGTAATATGATATTCTATCAACGAACATAACTATTGTTTTATTATAAAGTGCGCGTATTTTTCAATAAATGGCAAGAACAATGCCCCGTTCTTCAACCATTTTGCGCAAGTTTATCAGTCCGTAGCGCATACGTCCGAGAGCTGTATTTATGCTTACGCCTGTGGCTTCGGCTATTTCCTTGAAACTAAGATTCTGGTAGAAACGCATGTAAACCACTTCCCGCTGCGCCTCGGGCAGTTCTTTAATCAGACGCTCCACGTCGGCCAACGATTGCTCGGTTATCATTTTCATCTCTATCGTCGTATCGCACAAGGCCGCATTGTTGAATATGTCGAACTCTTCACTGTCGTTCGACACGAGGTTGGCGTTCTTGTCCTGACGATACTTGTCGATTATCAGATTATGGGCTATACGAGTGAGCCATGCCGAGAACTTGCCGCTTTCAACATATCGGCCCTGCTGTATGGTTACGATAGCTTTTACGAACGTTTCCTGGAAAATGTCATTTGCCGCGTCTTCGTTATGAACAAGAAACAGGATATAAGAATAAAGTTTTTGCTGATAGCGCGACAAAAGCACATCGAACGCAGAATTATCGCCTCCCGCATAAATTTCAACCAATCTTTCATCGGTCAGTTTGCACAAGTTTTCCATTACTTCTTGTTTTTTGATTTTTTTAAGAGTATTGGTGTGCAATAGGCGTCATAATTTTTCGTTCAACATCGTCACAAACATACACATTTATAATTTAACGACAAAGTTTTTTTCTTCTTTTTATCCTGTTGGCCGCAAAAGGCTACCTGACGGAGAAGGATATAATATGCGTTCACCAAATGCGCGTCCAAGACAGACAAAAACGGTCACCCGCCAAGTATTTGAAAATCAACAGGTGTATATATGACAAAAAATATGTCTGAGATATTTTAAATTATCTCAGACATATTTTGAATTATCTC
>CAJKQZ010000141.1 GCA_905202115.1 uncultured Prevotellaceae bacterium
GTGTATATGTAGCAAAAAATATGTCTGAGATAATTTAAAATATCTCAGACATATTTTGAATTATGTGCCTTGTATTTTCAATTATCAGCGGGAAGTTTTTTACCATTCAAAAAAATATTTTTTTCAGTCAGATGTTCTTTTTTTCTTTTCATGTGCGCGTCCCGTAGTGAGCCGAAAGCATGGATTTGCAGCTTAAACGCCCGCTTTTTTGTGCCGTTTCAACCGTTTTTGCTACCTTTGCGCAAAATATTAAAGGATTGCAATGCAACAGAAAATCATTATTCTCGACTTTGGATCGCAGACCACCCAGCTCATAGGACGAAGAGTGCGCGAACTCGACACTTTCTGCGAAATAATTCCTTACAACAGATTTCCCGAAAACGATGAATCCGTAATCGGAGTGATACTCAGCGGCTCACCTTACAGCGTGAACGATCCGGAAGCCTTTAAGGTGGATCTCGGCAAGCTGTGCGGGCGTTACCCTGTGCTCGGAATTTGCTATGGAGCGCAATATATAGCCAATACATATGGCGGAAAAGTGGAATCGGCCGCTACCCGCGAGTACGGACGTGCAAACCTTTCGCAGCTTGACGCCGCAAATCCTTTGCTTAAAGGGATTACCGGAAATTCGCAGGTGTGGATGAGCCACGGAGATACCATTACGGCCTTGCCTGAAGGTTTCAAGGCGATAGCTTCTACCGAAAAAGTGGAATTTGCGGCCTTTGCCTCGGAAACAGAACGTATATGGGGAGTGCAGTTCCACCCCGAAGTTTACCACTCCGTGCAAGGAACGCAGCTTTTGCGCAACTTCGTCGTCGACATATGCGGCAGCCGCCAGGATTGGAGCGCGGCGTCGTTTGTAGATACTACTGTTGCCGAACTCAAAGAGCAGCTCGGCAACGACAGGGTTATACTCGGCCTTAGCGGAGGTGTGGATTCTTCGGTGGCTGCGGTACTCCTGAACCGCGCAATCGGAAAAAATCTCACCTGTATCTTTGTAGATCACGGCCTGCTGCGCAAAAACGAATACGAAGACGTATTGCGCGAGTACGAATGCCTCGGCCTGAACGTGGTAGGTGTCGACGCGAGCGAAAAGTTCTTTGCCGAACTTGCCGGAGTTACCGAGCCCGAGAAAAAACGCAAGATTATAGGCAAGGGTTTTATCGATGTGTTCGAAACCGAGGCACGCAAGATAAAGGATGCACGCTGGCTGGCGCAAGGCACAATCTATCCCGACCGTATAGAAAGCCTTAACATTACGGGCAAGACAATAAAAAGCCACCATAATGTGGGAGGTTTGCCCGAGAAGATGAACTTGAAATTGTGCGAGCCCTTGCGCTGGCTCTTCAAGGACGAGGTGCGCCGTGTTGGCCGGCAGCTCAACATGCCCGACAAGCTCATCCTTCGTCATCCGTTCCCCGGCCCGGGGCTGGCGGTGCGTATTCTTGGCGATATCACGCGCGAGAAAGTGCGCATATTGCAGGATGCCGACGATATATTCATCCGCGGCTTGCACGACTGGAAAATAACCGACGAACAGGGGCATACCGACGAGCTTTACAACCACGTATGGCAGGCGGGAGTTGTGTTGCTGCCGATAAGAAGCGTGGGGGTAATGGGCGACGAGCGTACTTACGAACAGGCTGTGGCTCTGCGCGCGGTTACGAGCACCGACGCCATGACGGCCGACTGGGCGCGACTGCCGTTCGACTTCCTCGCAAAGGTTAGCAACGACATAATACGCAATGTCCGCGGAGTTAACCGCGTTTGCTACGACATCTCGTCAAAACCGCCTTCGACAATCGAGTGGGAGTGATTAGTATATAAGGAGACCGGCCTAAAGTCGGTTTCCTTGTTTTATTTTCTGGGACACAGGTGGAATTTCAGGGCAAGGCTCTCGTGTGTAGTGCTTGTTATTGCTTTTAAGAAAACATTTGTCCGGTTTTCTACGGATAAGTAATGCTCGGCTGAAAAAATCCTCCCGCAGCAAATAAAAATTATCTCTGAGGTAATTTGAAATATGTCTGAGATATTTTAAAATATCTCAGACATATTTTTTTCAGCATGATTAATGCTTCTGCTGGAGACTTTCGTCGTTTATGAAAAAGCGGTAGAAAATAAGAAATGCGGAGCGTTACGTTGTATTTGGCTAATGCAGATCTTTTCCTTATAGGAAATATGGGCTCGGGAAGCAAAGGTGACCGTGTTTTTTCCGTTTGTTATTTTTATTTTTGCAGTCGGAAACACGTTTTTGTGTAACAATCTGTCATAAGAACGTGCGGAAAATCGAATTTATATCAAAACGGCCGAAATAATTTGCCGGCTGGTTAAAAGCAATTATTTAGGAATTATGCGTAGAATACGTTTTTTGAATCTGTTGCTCATATTTGCCTTAGTGCAAACGGTTGCGGCAGAAAATGTTGCCCGAAAAGGGGCGTGTGTTTCGCCTGCTGTTGGCGGCGGCGACGTGTGGAAGGCTTATGATGCCTTTAACGATATCATGCTCGACAGAGACAAGTTCATCTACAAGCTCAATTCGTCGACTCTCCGCGCAACAGACCGCTGGAACGGGGCGGCCGCAATATGGTGCCAGCCGATATATTGGGACATGGCCATGAACGCTTACAAACTGGCGGCGTTGCAAAAAGACAGGAAGCGGAAATCGCAGTATAAGGAGCTGTGCCGCAAAATCTTCGAGGGGAACAAGGCCCATTATTGCGGTTTCGATTTCGATGACAACAATGAAAATACGGGCTGGTTCATCTACGACGACATAATGTGGTGGACTATAAGCCTTGCCCGCGCATACGAACTTTTCGGCAACGAAGAATATCTCGAGCTTTCCGAGAAAAGTTTCGCCCGCGTGTGGTATGGTTCGGAACGGGTGGGCGATACCGGCTCATACGACAGCGAGAACGGCGGTATGTTCTGGCAATGGCACCCTATTAAGAATCCCAAACCAAACAAGTTCGGCGACGGAAAAATGGCGTGCATAAACTTTCCAACCGTTGTGGCGGCCATGACGCTTTACAACAATGTTCCAGGGAAAAGAAAAGAGCCGACGGGCAACAGGCCGCAGTATCAGACAAAAGAACAGTACTTCGCAAAAGCTAAGGAAATATACGATTGGGGAGTGGGGAACCTTTTCGACAGGAATACAGGGCGTGTGGCCGACAGCCGCCACGGAAACGGCAGTCCCGACTGGAAAACTCATGTTTATAATCAGGGAACGTTTATCGGCGCTTCGGTTCTTCTGTATAAGGCAACAGACAGAAAGGAATATCTCGACAACGCAGTGCTTGCGGCCGACTATACTGTCAATGAAATGTCGGCGGAGCATAAGTTGCTTCCTTTCGAAAACGGGATAGAGCAGGGAATATACACTGCAATCTTCGCCGAATACATGCGTATGCTTGTTTACGATTGCGGGCAGGTGCAGTATTTGCCTTTCATAAGGCACAACATCGATACCGGCTGGAAAAACCGTGATGAAACGCGCGATTTGTGCGGCGGAGAGTATCACGAGAAACTGCCGGCCGGAGCAGAAGTGGACAGCTATTCGGCTTCGGGAATCCCTGCCCTTATGCTCGTTTTCGGCATGTAGCACATGCCGGCGAAAGTATGCCTTGCCGGTAGAGTTTGCAGACAAAAACGGTCAGCCAGTAAGCATTTGAAAATCAGCGCGTGTATATGTAGCAAAAAATATGTCTGAGATATTTTAAATTATCTCAGACATATTTTCGATTATCTCCTATGTATTTTCAATTTCCTGCGGGAAGTTTTTTACCTCGCGAAAAAAATATTTTTTTTCGTTAGAGGTGTCTTTTTTCGGAATTGTTTCTTCGATGATTTTCTGCAGACTTGCTTCTGTTTATGTCGGATTCGCGTTGAAATGTCTTTGAGACACTCCTTTTTATCCTCCTATTCCTGGAGTTTATTATGAGGAAACGTTTCAGAACAATGTTGCTGTGTTGATGTTTTGGGCGAATGGATATTCTGTTTGCGCGTGCATGCCGGTGAATTTAAATGAAAGTCCCGTTCTCCTGCGAGAACGGGACTTTCGGTCGATTATATTATCGTGTAGTTTTTTATCAGATCTTGTCGGTTCGGAACGGGCAAACCGGCAGGTCGTTTGCTCCGTAAACATTTCCGTCGGGACAGTCGGCCCAGTCGTAGCGCACCGAACGCGGAGTGCCGGCCTTGTCGGTCTTCACCACAATGGTGTTTCCGTTCTGCAACGTGGCTGTTCCGCGCGAGAAACTGCCGTCGGCATTCTCTACAATGAATCCCTGGGGAGTGTTTCCGTTCTTTATAGTCAGTTTGCTTGAGAAAACAATGGCGGCCGTGCCTTCTGAAAAGGTGCATTTCTTGGCTGTAGGTGCCTTGTCGATGATATCTTTCTTGCCGTAAGTGTTTTTCAGCGAGAGCAGCGCCAATCGGCGGGCCACCTCCTGCTTGTTTTTCGGGTGAATATCGTTGGGATTGCCTATGTCGATAGCCGTAGCCATTCCTGTGTAAGGCAGTTGCAGAGCGTCGGCCTGTGCCTGGCGCAGCGCGGCCCATTCCGATTGCGGTTGCAGCTGTTCGGGCTTGAGGTATCCGGCAAGTTGTACGAAATAGAACGGCATTTTCTCTCCCCACAGCTTGCGCCAGTCGGTAATCATGCGCTTGAACAGAACGGAATACTGGTCGGCGCGTCCCACATTGGCGCAGCCCTGGTACCAGATAGTTCCTTTTACGGGCATTACATGGCAGGGATAAAGCATTGCGTTGTAAAGAACCGTGGGAACGAACGGGCCGGTAGTGTTTATGGGCAGTCCGGCGAAGTCTTCGATGACGGAATAGTTCCAGTTGCCTGTGAGCGATACCGTTTTGTTTCCCTGTTTTACGTAAACCTGCGAATTGTCGCCCGTTATGCCGCCTTCTCTGGCGTAGTCGGAAACCACTACAAGTACAACGTTTTCTTTTTTAACCAAACTTGCCGGCACTTTGTAGTTGCGGATTATTTGGTATCCCTCGGTTTTGCCTACCTGCACGCCGTTGAAATAAGTTATGTCGTTGTCGTCGATTGCGCCGAGGTGAAGCTCGAGGTCTTTGCCTAAGAAATCGTCGGAAAGACTGAATGTTTTCTGAATCATGACCGAGCCGTCGAATCCCGGAAGCACGTTGTTTTCCCATTGGCTGGGAATAGGCATCGTTTTATTCGAAATGGGCGCAAAGATGTTCTGGTTGGCATTTCTCACTGCCTGGTCGATGTTATTCTGCACATTGTCTAAAGCCGCTTTGTAGGAGGCGGCTATGGCGTTGCCGTCGAAATTGTTTTTCTCGTAGATGTCGATGTATTTTTCAAAGCCGCCAACGGCTTTGTTTCCTTCTAAAGTGGTCCACGATTCGGCCGGAGTTCCGCCCCACGAGCAGTCTATTACTCCCACCGGCACGTTGAGCTTTTTGTGCAGCTCGCGCGCATAGAAATATGCTAATGCCGAAAAGTTGTCAACGGTTTCGGGAGCGCAGCGACGCCACCCGCCCATGTTCACTTCGGTGTTGTTCTCTGGCTTGTAGCTTGTTATCCGTTTGATTTGCAGCAGGCGTATCTTGGGATAGTTCGCGTTTGCTTTTTCCTGCTCGCAGTTGAGCACGTGCCCCCAACCCATGACGGGCATTTCCATGTTCGACTGTCCCGAGCACATCCATACTTCGCCCGAGAGTATATCGCGCAAGACAGTGGGTTCGCCGTCGTCAACGGTGATTTGGTAAGGGCCTCCTGCCTTCGGTGTGTTTACCTTGACGGTGAACTTGCCGTCGCTGTCGGCTGTGGTTTTGTATGTCTTGTTGTTCCACGACGTGGTTACGCTTACTGTCGCTCCCGATTTCGTAGTGCCGGGAATGGTAAGGACACTGAGTTGTTGAACAACCATGCTGTCGGTGAAAAACTGCGGCAGCACAACTTTTGCCTTTGCGGCCATACTTGCAGACAGCAGCCCCACGGCAAGAATAAATCTTTTCATGTTATCGTTTTTACGTTTGGTTATTGTAGATTTCATGGTTCAGATATAATACCTAATCTGATATATTATAATGCAAATATACGATTTGTCGGGATATAGTCGGGGCTGGAGGCTCAAAACAATGCGGATAAGGGATAAAATTCCGGATATTTCGTCGCTGTGACAGTAGACCTTCATGATTATTTCAGAGATGTTAAAAGATAATACGGTTTAGGTATAAGTGCGATTACTCTTGATAATGAAAACAGACTTGGCGGAAAATCCGCGGTGCTTTTCCGGAGGGTTCTGCAGACAAAAACGGTCACCTGTCAAGCACTTGAAAATCAGCAGGTGTATACGTAGCAAAAAATATGTCTGAGATATTTTAAATTATCTCAGACATATTTTGAATTAT
>CAJKQZ010000142.1 GCA_905202115.1 uncultured Prevotellaceae bacterium
GGAGATAATTCAAAATATGTCTGAGATATTTTAAATTATCTCAGACATATTTTTTGCCATATATACACGTGCTGATTCTCAACTACTTGCCAGCTGACCGTTTTTGTCTGCAAAATCCTACGGATTTTCGGGTCTTTAACGACTTTAAGGTCTTTAAAGGCGTTAAAGAAAGAATACATTGCGCGGCAACCGCACGATAGCGGCGCAAATCCGCGGCGCATCGCATAAAGCGGCAGACACTAAGGTTCCTGCCGTGTGGAGGGAGAAAGTTCCTTGCAGCTTTATGTGGGCGTATGGTATTTTTCTTTGCCTGCACCGGTGCGGGATAATTGCGGACAGGGCACAAAAAACATTCCGTATCACGATATGGATACGGAATGTTTTCGTTTTTCTTGATGTGCGGCGGCCTGTGCAGGTCGGCGGCGTTTACCAGGCATCTTCGGCTATGTCGCCGTTGTAGACCGATTTCGGCGCGAATTCTATATAGTCGAGCACGAACATGGTAGCTGTGTTCGAGAGAATACTCTTGAAACGTATGTAATAGGTTTCGTCGGGATCGAGATTCCCTGTGTAGAATATTTTGCGCAGGCGGTGTTCCGATGTTACATTATATAGTGTAGTGGTGACAACTCCGCCTGTCGACGGGCCTTCGTGCTTGCAGCCCATCATGTATCCCTTGTTGCGCATGTCTTTGTCGCGTGCTCGGTTCAATTCGGGGTCTTCGTCTTCATAGAGCGCCCAGCCTATGGTAGGGTTGGTAACCTGCACGCGTTGGTCTAAGGGCAGGCCGTATGCTTGTAGATTGTTCTTGTCTGTACCGAAATACAACTGTGCCATTCCTCGGTTTGCGGAATATGAGTATACAAGCCTTACTTCCCATGTTCCCTCGAACGGTACCGGCGGTATGCGCAGCGTAAAGTCATAGGCGCCGGTAATGTTGTGCTCATCGCAGTACATGTCGTTCCAGCCGCAGTTGTAGCCCGTGAGATAGTGGTAGTCGGACGCTTCGGCGTTGATTGTTACATGTTTCAGATAGCCGTGCGGCATGTAGTGGCCGTTATAGTCGGCAATGAACAGACTGTTGTTTATTAGTTCGGGATAATAGGTGGAGAGATCCATGCGGATTCTCTGGTTAAGCACCTTGCCCGGCACATCGTCGTTGTAAACGAGTATGTCATCGATAGGATAATAAAAACCGTTGAGTGCGTTGTTGTCGTAATCGCCGTTAGTAGAACTGATTCCTATGCCCGGAATCGGAACACTGGTTTCTTCGTATGTATCGGAATCGTATTTATAATATCTGTTTATTCTGATACCGTCGGTGGTGGGGCCTTCGGTCATTTTAATCATACGGCGGTGACGTTTGCTCATGGTTTCCCAGAAGTTGTCGCAGTTTATCGACAGTCTTGTGGGAAGTTTGTAAGAAAATCCGTATTCCGTGCGGTGAACAACGAGCCAGTTATACGGAATTCTGGTATCGAGCAGGTGATAGGCAATGAATTGGTTCTCGGCGTTGCCGTGATCGGTCAGTGATTCGGCTGTGGCGCCAGGATAGGCTTGTTGGCATTTCTGTTTCATCTGCTGGCGTATTGTCGCTTCGTTTACTATTACGCCCTGTTCTACTATCGGCATGTCTATTCCCCATTTTTCGTGGAAAATACTGTCGGTTTCAACGAGTACGGTGTAGCCGTAATAGCGATGTTGCGGTATTCGGTCGGTTCCCCATTCGTATTGTGTAGTATATTCTTCGTGTTCTTGCTGTTCATATACTTCGTCGCGGTAAAAGTTCAGGCTGTCGGCCCAGCCGGTTTCCTTTAGAAGCATTGAGAATATGCGCAGGTTGGGCGCTTCGTCTATCATGGACGATATGTATGCGTTGGAGAGCATTACTACACGGTCTACAGCGTGAATGTATCCGTTTTCAGTCTCTATGTTTCTTGAAATGACCATTGCGTCATTGTTTATTTTCGTTATCGTTTTCCCTTGTAAGGTGTCAAATTGGATTGTAAGATAGCGGTCGTCGGCATTGGTGATAGGTATGGAGCCTTCGTTGAGGTCTTCAATGCGGTAGGCCGTGTTGTCGCCGTTGTCTATAATTCCGCAGCGCACGATTTTCTCTACGATAGAGTCTTCAACCTGTTCTATCGGGTAGTCTTTCTGGTTGTAAATCGAGTCGAGGAAATAATGCATGGCTTCGTCGGTAGGCGCGAACACAGTGTAGTTTCCGCGTGCTGCGAGCAGGTCGCTGAAAGTGGATTTCGACTTGCTGCTCAGGTATACTTTTTTCAGGCAATAGGAATACAGTTGAAAACTGTCGCTTTTGGCAAGATAGCCTGTGATCATGTTGCCTGTGAACGTGTAGAGATTTGACTCGTCTACGTCGTCCGAGCATGCCGTCATGGACAATGCGGCAATGCCGACGATTGCAATCGCTACATGCTTCGCGAATTTTCTGAAGTTTTTCATATTATTTGATTTATTTGTTTTTTCGGTAGTCAGATTTTATAGTTGTTCAATTGTCCGGCGTTTGCATTTTTTATGTCATGAGCCGACAAAAACTTCCCGCCCGTTATGGAGCATGCACAACCTCAAGGCAGCTTGTGTCCATAAAGTGGAAAGTTCCTAAATTGTTCTGACAAATGTAATGAAAACATAAAACAGCGCAAAAAAAGTTTGTATATATTTTTATATTAATCAATATAATAGAACTGTTTTCTCGGGGGGGGGTAAAAATGAATGTTTTTTTCTTTGCCGTGCAGGGAAAATGAACGTGCATTTAAGATGAATTCAAACGGATACGGCAGAAAACCGGCGGGGGAGAGTATTATAAAAAAACTGCCTCCCGCGAAAAAAATATTTTTTTGTACGTGTAAAAAACTTCCCGCAGTAAATTGAAAATACAAGGGAGATAATCGAAAATATGTCTGAGATAATTTAAAATATCTCAGACATATTTTTTGCTACATATACACCTGCTGATTTTCAACTACTTGCCAGGTGACCGTTTTTGTCTGCAAACTTCTCCGGAAAAGCACAGCGGATTCTCTGCAGAGCCTGCCCTGTTATATGGAACGGTTGTGCTTGTGTACGGCTCGCATCATGTTCGGGATTATATATAAGATGTTTTTCCGGATGTCCCGCCTTCTTTCTGCAATGTGGCCGGATTTACGCGCAGAGCCGTTGGGGGAGGCCGTTGCGGCGTAATTATGTGCAAAATTTCTGTAAGTGAATAAAAAGACTTACTTTTGCTACTTTAATGAATAAAATTTCGTGTGCCGGTCTCAATGGATGAAACAAAAAGTTTAAGCGATAGAAAACTTACGATCATTGTGCCTGCGTATAACGAGGGGCGTAATATCGGCGCATTGCTCGACAGAGTGCTTGCCGTGCGTCTGCCCTACGGTATAGGCAGAGAGATAATCGTTGTCGACGACGGTTCGGCCGATGATACGTACAAGGTTGCCGACAATTATGTGAAAACTCATCCGCAGGAACCGCTGAGATTGCTCCGCCATGAACGCAACCGCGGCAAGGGCAGGGCCATACGAACGGCTTTAGAGTATGCGGCGGGCGATTACCTTATCATCCAGGACGGTGACCTTGAGCTCGACCCCAACGACATAGCGGTTTTGCTGAGAGTGCTCGTGGACGGCGACTATGAGGTTATCTACGGCTCGCGCTTCCTCGACAAGCGCAACGAGGTGTTATACAAGCGTTTTTATTGGGGCGGCCGCTTAGTGTCACTGGTTGCCAATCTGCTTTATGGCCAGAACATTACCGACGAACCTACGTGCTACAAGCTGTTCCGCGCAGAGGTGATGAAAAGAATCCGTCTGCGCTGCGAACGCTTCGAGTTCTGTCCCGAAGTAACGGCAAAGGTCTCGAAACTCGGAATAAAAATACACGAGGAGCCGATACACTATACGCCGCGCACGCTCGAAGAAGGCAAGAAACTGCGTTGGACCGACGGCGTGAAGGCAGTGTGGACGCTGCTCAAGTACCGTTTTACCGACTGAAAGCATAACAATCTATCAACAACCGCATAATGAACAAAAAGAAAGCAGACGTTTCGTCGCGCCACGGCTTTGCGTGGTGGATGAAAAACATACTGATTGCGGCCCTGGCGTATCTTCTGCTTCCCGGAATGGTGAAGTCGAACCCCGGATACGAATGGCTTATCGACGGATACGCGAAGAGCAACCTTAAAGTAATCAAGCAATACAAAGATCTTACTGCCGACCAGAAACTTGAAATGAAGTTGGGCTACGACTACGCCTTTATCGAAATGATTCGCCGGCAGACTCCGGCCGACGCCGTTGTCTTCTACCCTTCGCGCAAGGATTTCACCGACAAGAAGGAGAACAGTAAGATAACGTTCTCGGGAAACCTCTGCGACAAGCTCTCGGCCGTGCGTTTTCTCTATCCGCGCCGCGTGGTTATCGAAGCCGAAAGGGAAAAAACCTCGTGGGGAAAAAAAATAAGCCACGTTGCTATTGTCAACGGCCACGGCCTCGAACTTCTGCCCTACAGCCTCGGTCAGGGAGTGGACATAAGCGTGCTTCCGGTCGATTCTACGAAACTTAAAACCAACACACCGCAATAAGATATGGTACAGATCGGAATAATTCTGCTTTTCATCGTAGGATATCTTACGGTGTTCAATATTTCAACCGCAACTACGCGCCTCGAGCGCGTGGGGCTCGCCTTTCCCGTGGGAACCGGCGTGGTTACGTTCGTTATGGCCATTATGGATTTGGTCAGGATTCCGCTTACATCGGTTTCGCTGCTTGCAGCGGCGGTCGTGATTGCCGCAGTGTTGGCGGTATTGCTCGCGAGAAAGTGGCAGAAGGTGCTCGAAGCCTTCCGCCGCCCGATAGATTTGAACGCGTTCAATTTTGTGTGGCTTCTTTTCCTCGCCTTTGCCGTGTACCTTGAATATGCAAACTTCACGAAGTGCATGTTCTTCCCCGTTTACGACCGCGACAGCCTTGCGGCGTTCGACACATTGGGCTTTGTGGCCGCTCAGGAGCATACTTACGGCGGCATGAGCATTTTCACAGGCGATTACATGCCGGGAATACATGCGCCCGGCAGCCCGATAGCATATTTCCCCCTGCTTCAGCTGGCGTACACCTATGTGTATGCTCTCGGGGCCGAAACTTCCAAGATTATTCCGGGACTGATGTATCTTTCGTTCCTTGTGGCGTTTTATGCGATAGTCTCGCGGTCTACGAGCCGCACTGCGGCAATGGCGGCAACGCTTCTCGTGCTGCTCACTCCCGAGATGACATCGTTCTCGTCGCTTTCGGGAACTAATACCATTCAGGCTGTCTATGCCTCGCTGGGAATTATTTACGTGCTAACGTGGTTCGGCGGCCGCGAGACCAAGAATCTTGCGCTCGGCTCGCTGTTGTTTGCCTGCAACGTGTGGAGCCGCGCCGAAGGAGTGGTTTTTGTAGGGGCGGCCGGCTTAGTGGTGCTTTTTGCCTGCGTGCGCGAAAGGAAGTTCCGCGCTTTAGTGCCGGTGGCGCTTGCGTTCGTGCCGGTAGTTGTGTGGCAGATTTATACCAAGTGCTTCGGAATGACTACCGAGAGCTTCGTGATTACTAATCCGTACTTTGACGGCGAAAAGGCTTCGGCCATATACAACGGCGCTATCGATTTGCTTACAAATACACAGTATTACGGCTGGACGTTTGTAGCGCTGCTGCTGGCGGTGATTGCCGACGTTTATTTCATGGTGCGTCGTCGTGCCGACATAGCCAAACTTTCGGCGTTCGTGCTGGCTGTGGTGTTTTATTTCGTGCTGCTTTATCAGATAGATTACAAGTGGGACAGCTTAGGCAACGTTCTTGCTTATTCGGCCAAGCGTTTCATGTTCTGCTTCGTGCCCATTGCGTGGTATTTCGTGGCTACCTGTACGCCCGTCGCGGCTGTGATGAAGAAGTTCGACGCTTTCATGAGCAAGTAGTTTCCGGTTGATATCAGACAGCTCCCGATTTTGATAATACAACAAGGCGCACCTTATAATTTAAGGGGCGCCTGTTTTTTTATTTCGCGTGGCAGGGCGACGTAATACGATTAGTTGATAATCCGTGTGGCAAGATTGAGATTTTTTTGCCGACCTGACATTTTGTCAGGTCGTTTTTTTCATACAGGCAAAAAGGGCCCGGAAAATTATGTCAGACATATTTTAAAATATCTCAGAGATAATTCAAAATATGTCAGACATAATTTTTTTCGCAAGCGGGAAGTTTTTTTCTCTGTGCCGACGGGAGGTTCGGGCACCTGACAAAAATGTCATGTTCTGAAAAGTCCAA
>CAJKQZ010000143.1 GCA_905202115.1 uncultured Prevotellaceae bacterium
ATATTTTCGATTATCTCCCTTGTATTTTCAATTTCCTGCGGGAACTTTTTTACCAAGTAAAAAATAAAATATTTTTTCGCATGGCCGATTTTTTACTGAACCGGAATATTTCAGAATATCTCAGGGAGGGCTTTATCTTGTAGTGGGAACTTTTTGGTTTAAAAAATCATATGTTTAAAATCTGAGTGTCTTTACTGTTTTAATGCTTGTGCTGATGTGGTTTTGAATGATGTGCTATTTCTGTTGTTTGTTGCACAGTAATCTGAAGTCGCAGAATTTGCAGGAATCTTCGTAGCCTTCCTTGAAAGGTTTGTCGAGGTTGAAAATGTCCTGCAGGAGAGTTGTAAGATTTTCCCGAAAATCTTTTTCCACTTTCGAGAAGTCCATGATTTTTTCTTTTTCTTTGCTGCCGTATGTTATGTAAGGATCGAAGTCCGGCTTGTTGGCTGCTGTTATGAAAAATACGGCAGGTGCAATGGTGGTGCGGCATTGGTTATCTACGGTGCGGCCGTTGATGTTTTCGGATAAGGCAAGGCTGTATAGGAACGTCTGGAAAATGTAATCGAGATGTTTGCCGCTTTGCGGTTTCCCGAAGATAGTTTCGCAGTCTTTTACCTCGAGGGTGTTCTTCCATTTGCTCGTTTTGTAATCAACAACCCGCGTTATTTCTTTACCGTCGATGTTTATCGTGTCAACGCGGTCGAATTTACCGCCTATTCTTATTTCTATGGGGCCGGCGTTGTTTGTTTCGAGATTGATTGTAGTGTATAAAAACTTTTCAATGTAATTCTGCTGTATTATGAAAGGAGTGTTGAGCTTGTCGTATGTAAGTATGTTCTTGAAATATTCTTTTACGATTTTCTTGATTATCGCATTTTCCAGAACATTGTTCTGTCTGAATGCTTTGTCTATGAATATTTCCAGCTCCGCACCGTTGTTGCTTAATGCGCGTTCTATGATTTCACTTGTGATTTTAGGCTTCTCATATTTCGATTCATAAAACAACTGGACGGCTTCGTGAAATAATGTGCCGAAAAGATTTGCCGGCATTTTGCTGGCGTCGGGTTGCGGGTTGCGCAGTTTTGCTACTTTTGAAAAGTAGAACATCAAAGGGCAGCGTATATATTGGTAGAGCGACGTTGCTTCGAGATGCTTCATGCGGCTGAACATCTCGGGGGTCTTTTTTATTTCAATACCGTTGTACTTGGGAGAATAGGCGGGGTAGGTGATGTTTCTCGTCTCGTATGCTATTTTGTCTTCTCCTATGATTTGCAAAATGAAGCGTGACATTTCTTTACTGCCTATCCCTGAACTTCCTGACGTATATACGAGTGAAACATTTCTTGCGCGTTGTAGCAGACGGAAAAAGTTGTATGCGCCAATTGCACTCCGATTGTCTGTTGTAGGCAAACCGTAAACGGCACGTACATGGTTGGGAATAAGAGACGGCGTGCGGGATGAAGCGGGAAGGTTGCCTTCGTTGCAGCCTACTACGAGCACATTGTCGAAGTCGAGCATACGCGTTTCGCTGAGTTCGCAGATTTTTACTTCGGGCAATGCGTCTTTCCTTTTCTTCGCGGAATCGGGTGTGAGGTAACAGCTGCGTATCTTATATTCTAATATGTGTCGCAAAGTATGAATTTCGGCCGGCAGAATCTGTGAGTCTATCAACTCTTTTATTGAACCGGTAATTTCTTTTACAGCATTGCCTGCCGATAATTCCAACTCCTCTCTGAACAAGTCTGTTTTACTCTTATCTTTTTTGCTTTCTTCGTCTTTCTCCGAGTATTCGTCCGTCTTTTCGTACACGTCGTGAATGAAATCCCGTACTGTATATTCTTTCTCCGGCCTGTTGCTGTTTTTTTCGAGGTAATCGATGTGCTTCATAATCGAAGCATATACGGCAGTTGTGGTTATGGGAATTTTTGTGTGGATTCTGTACTCTGACGATTTGTGTTTCAGAGAACGGATGAGCAAAGGAATGGCGTTTGTGTCTGCCGCCACTATTACGGTGTCGGCGCTTTCTTCCGGGTGAACCTCGGTAAGCCATTTTTTCGCATAATAAATACCTCCGCTTAGGGTGGGCGACTCTATTATCCGGATATTGCTGCGCTTTTTCAGATTGTAGAAATTTGTTTCGCTCAATTTGTTTCCGAATGATTCTATGTTTTCCCGAACGAACCGGCCTGCCTCGTTTGCTGCGTCGCAGTAGAGAATGTCGTAATCCCAATAGAAAAGCGCCTTTCCGTTGTTTTTAAGATGTAACATCAACTCTTTTTCTGCAGCGCTTATCGCATTGAATCCTACAAAGACATAGGTGTGCGGATTTTCTAAAGGTATATTTTTAAGAGCGTAGAGTCCTTTTCTTAAAATGGCTCCTTCGTAAGCAATGCCCTCATTCGTGTTTTTTTCATTGAATGCTGAGTAAATTCTGTGCAGAATGTTCCATATCGTCTGGTATTTTTCTCTGATAGTGCTGTTTCCGGTTTGTCCGAAAGTCCGGAAGAATTTTTTCAGAACGTCTTTTTGTTCGCTGCTAAGATAATTGTCATTGTTTATTTCCTTTATGTTCGAAACTTCCCGTAATAAATTGTTTGCGTCGGCAAGAGCTTTGTCTATATCGTTGAAGTCATTAAGCATCATTTCTCCCCATTGGTAAAATTCGTCGAATGACATTGTTTCTATGTTACGGCCGTTTTCGGATTTGTATGCTTGCATAACATCGCAATAAGTACGGAAAAGCGAACAAATGAGGCGCAGATTATCAGCAATCTCAAGTCCTGTCGCTTTTCTGAATAGTTCTGTGGCCGTTGTGTATGCTGGTTTTGTAAGACTCTCGTTGGTTTCTAAAAACAGATAGTTGGACAGGTGATTTATGGGGGTGCTGTATGGAAATACAATGGTGAGATGTCTTAAGTTAGCGCCGAACGTTTTTATCAGATCGCGAGCTACCAGTCTAAGGAAGTTATCTTTCATTTTAATTTAGGCACGTATTTTAAAATTGGGCGGTATTGTTTGTTCTGTGTGCGATTGGTTATTTCTGAAAAGGCACTTCTATCGGTTCGCCTTGCATAGAGAAGTGTTCGGATTCGTTGCTGTTTGTCGTTTTGTATGAGATGTTCTTCTCCCCGAAGCATTGCCTTTCTGCGTTTTCGTATTTTTCAGAATCTTTATTAGTAAAATTTTTTCGGGTAAACTTTATATTATTGCAGAAGTCGGTATCCTGGATTGTTTCGACAATTGTGTTTGATATTCTTTCCGATGATAAATTTTCCGTCTCCGTCGGTTTTACTAATTCCAAATACAGATTGGCTTTGGCACGGGTGAAAGCAACGTAGAGCGTGTTGAAATTATCTATTATGATGTTGTAGTTTTCTTTTTCATAGTCTGCCGCATAAATACTTTCGGCATTCTTTGCTTTATAGTCAACAGGTATAAGAGATAACTCGCCGATAGGTTCTTCGGTCGGGCTGCACCATATAAGTTTCCCGCTATTGTTAGGAATGAACAGCCAGTCGCAATAGGGTATGAATACCGTGTGAAACTCCAGGCCTTTGGCAGAATGTATTGTCATAGCGCGTATCCCCTCGATGTCGGTTGCCGAAATTTTTTGTTTTTCTGCTTCTGTTTCCCAATCCTCTATAAATTTGTTTATGTCGTAAGAGTTTTTTTGCGAGTAGTTATTTATGTAATCTATAAAAGTATAAATGTATGCGCTTTCTTCTTTTAGTTTTTCTATACCGAGAATGTCTATAAGTTCAAGGCATAGCTCGTAGACAGGAAGCCTTGAAAGATAATCGAACTCCTCTATAAAGCGTTCCGGCAACCTTTGTTCTGTCGGTTCTTCTGCCATATAGTCGAATTCCTTATATTCTTTGTTTTGTGACTGCGTTGAAATTTCGTTATAGTGTCCTTGTGAAAGGACATTTTCCTGTATATTTATATTCTGCCATTCCCGAATCAGGTAAGTCTTGCTTATGTTATCTTCCGAACCGGTGACATATCCGTTGATATATTTTATTGCCGCGATAATTATTTTTACGCTTCTTGCATTGGTTATGCCATAAGCTTCGTTTGTGCTTATTTTGAAAGGCAGGTTGTGTTCTTCGGCGTAGTCGGATATGCTTTTGAGGTCAGCATTCCTGCGTACAAGTATAGCCATTTGCGAATAAGGCAACCCTTCTGCGTGGAGTTCCTTTATGTTTTCGGCAAGGATTTCCAGCCTTATGTCTTCGGCAGTGTCTTTATCGTTGTTTTTTTGTGATATGCAGTCTATCTGTATGTAGCCGAGGCCGTCTTTTTTGTTTGTAAGCTGAACAACGTCATCATATAGACTGTTTATCGGCATTTTCATGTTGCCGCAATACTTTACGGCTTTGTCGTTTATTAGTTTTGCCGCTGTTTTAAAGAACTCGTTGTTGAATTTTACGATGTTGCACTCACTCCGGTAGTTATGTTCGAGCGTATTGATTTCTATTCTGTTGTTGAAATGATTTTTTCCGTCTTTGCTATCCAGATTCGCAAGGATTGTCCAATCGCTGTTCCGCCATCTGTAAATGCTTTGCTTTATGTCGCCAACAACAATGCTTCGTCCGTCAATGTTTGCTATTATATTTAGAAGGAACATGCGCAGGTTTTCCCATTGCATGCGTGACGTATCCTGCGCCTCGTCGAGCATTATGTGCCGGTATCGTTTTCCGGCCTGTTCAAAAACGAAAGAAATGTCGTCGGTGCTTTTTATTTCGTCGCGTATCAGTTCCTGGCTCTTTGATAGGAGTATTCTGTTGCTCTCTTTTGATTCTCTTTTTACTTCTTCGTCGATCATCGACAACATTTGCAGGTCGTTGATGTTTGCGAGAGTCAAATCTATACTGTTTATTTCATAAATTAATTTTTTCTTGCTGTTTTCCAAACTTTTGAATATTGGAAATAATGTACCTTCTATAATGTTGTCTGTTTCGGGATTGTGCTGTTTACGGCTTTTTGCAAAAAGCCAGTATTCGGGCGACGAGGAATAATTGCTGCCTGTCTTTGTTTTACTCGTGTCGGCGTTGTTTCTTGTAGCAATTATGTATTTCTCCAAATTTTTCCCGTTCTTGATGTCGCCGAATCCAACGCCGTTTATTTCCATAGCTTTCAGAAACTCGTCGGCGAGCATTGTTATGGTGTTTTCGTATTTGCGTTTGAGCCCCCGTAGCTTGCTGATATAACTTTTTGCGTTGTTTTCGTTTTTGAAGAACTCGTTTATCTGTTCGGAATTCATCATATATATTTCCTTACAGATATTCTGTCCGAATTTCTTCATTCCGCGTCGGAAATCCCAGGAAGATTCTTCCTCTATATGGTGGTCGATATACTTGCTCAGTAAATTTAAGCAGGCCTCTTTTTTATTATCGTCCCCGAAAGCCATACCGTTTACTATATTGTCTACGGCTTCATTTATGGCTTCGTTGTCTTCGAGGTATACTTCCAGGTTTGAGTGATAGCCTATCATGAAAGCGATGTTGCTTACTATGTTCTGATAGAATGAATCTATTGTCTTTACGTCAAAGCGGTCGTAGTTATGTAGAATGTTGCTCAATACGGCCGCCGCACCTTTTGTTATGTCTTCGTCCGTGAAATTTCCGCCGGTCAGTTCCACGATTTTTCTGATGTATGCGTTTGCTGCCTCTTGTTTGTGGGATATATTATATAATGTGTTTAGAATCCTCATCTTCATCTCCGACGTGGCTTTGTTGGTAAAGGTTATTGCGAGGATTTTGTCGAAATATGTAGCGGCCTTTCCTGTCGTGCTGCCGAAATATAGGCTTCGTCCTATTGCCAACGCTAAATATTCGGACACCAGGGTGAACGTCTTTCCCGAGCCTGCCGACGCTTTGTATACAATCAGATTCTTTTTTGCGCTGTTGCTGGTGCTCGCCATAGTTTTATATGTTTTTTATTTCTCAGGGATTTTGTATGTGCAATATTCGTAAATTTTGCCGACATTGACAAGTTCCGGAATGTCGGTCGTTTGGGGCGATGTATGTATGAAGGGCAATATATTGCGATTTTTATAGATTTAAAAAAGATGATTCCGATTTGTCTTAAAAATAGTCCCTGAGAAATTCTGAAATATTCCGGTTTAGTAAAAAAACGGTCTTGCGAAAAAATATTTTATTTTTTCTATGGTAAAAAAGTTCCCGCAGCAAATTGAAAATACAAGGGAGATAATCGAAAATA
>CAJKQZ010000144.1 GCA_905202115.1 uncultured Prevotellaceae bacterium
TTTGCCGGCGGGAGGTTCGGGCACCTGACAAAAATGTCATGTTCTGAAAAGTCCACAACCGATTTAGGCATCACGGCAAAAACAAAACACCGGCAAACGAAAGAACACTTCCGTATTTATCGCGAACAACGGCCATATGCCTGTCGAACCTCCACCAGAGCTTGAATACATCCCGCTCATTAAGGCTCTGCAAGGGGAGGCCGGTTGCCGGAATTTGTTCCTTTTAAAGGGAATGAGTAATTTTGCGCCTGAAAACAACCGAAATGACCGATCCGAAAAACATACGAATAGAAAACTACGACTATCCCCTGCCCGACGAGCGCATAGCCAAATATCCGGTTAAGGAAAGAGACACATCGAAGCTACTCATATATAATAAAGGAGAGATAAGCCATACACAGTTCCGCGAATTGCCCGGATTTCTTCAGACCGGAAGCCTTATGGTGTTCAACAACACGCGCGTTATACAGGCGCGTCTGCATTTTCGCAAACCCAGCGGCGCACTTATCGAAGTGTTCTGCCTGGAGCCCGTTGCTCCGCGCGACTACGAGCAGATGTTCCAAAGCACGGGCAGTTGCCGCTGGTCGTGCCTCATAGGCAACCGCAAGAAATGGAAAGAGGGTCGCCTGGAAAGGCACATCGAAGTAAAAGGCAACGACATCACACTGTCGGCCGAGGTGATTGAAACAGAAAAAACTTCGTACATAGTAGAGTTTGCCTGGAACGGCTGCGGAGTTTCGTTTGCCGAAGTGCTCGACGCAGCCGGCGAACTGCCCATTCCGCCATATCTTAACCGCAGCACCGAGGATAGCGACAAAACCACGTATCAAACAGTCTATTCCAAGATAAAAGGTTCAGTGGCCGCGCCTACCGCAGGACTTCATTTCACTGACAAGGTACTAAAAGAACTGGACGGGAAAGGCGTGGAGCGCGACGAGATAACCCTGCACGTAGGCGCAGGAACGTTCAAACCGGTGAAAAGCGAAACCATAGGCGACCACGAAATGCACCACGAGTTCATCTCCGTGAGCCTGGCAAGCATAGAAAAACTAATGGCACACGGCGGCAGCTGCATAGCCGTTGGAACCACCTCGGTACGTACATTAGAGTCATTATATTATATAGGAGTGCTATTGGAAAGCAACCCCGACGCCGGCGAAAGCGAGCTGACCGTGAAACAGTGGCTTCCATACGAATACGCAAACAACACGGAACAGCCTATCTCGACAATGAAAGCCCTCGGCAACATCCGCGACTATCTTGTGCACAACAGCCTGCACACTCTCACCGCAAACACACAGATAATAATCTCGCCGGGGTATGACTACCACATAGTAAAAGCGATAATAACCAACTTTCACCAGCCCAAAAGCACACTGCTGCTATTGGTTTCGGCACTAATCGGCGAAAACTGGAGAAAAGTATATAAATATGCCTTAGAAAACGATTTCCGTTTCCTGAGCTACGGAGACAGTTCGCTTCTCATGCCCTGACAAAACCCGATAAATCCCTAACACATCCCAATCATGCAAGACAATGCCGAGGAACTGTTTCCGATAGTCGACGAAGAAGGCAAAACAATAGGAAAGGCTACGCGCGGACACTGCCACGACGGCTCGCAGTTGCTGCACCCCGTTGTGCATCTGCACGTTTTCAACAGCAAAGGGGAATTATACCTCCAGCTGCGCCCTGCATGGAAAGACATTCAGCCCAGCCGGTGGGACACCGCGGTAGGCGGGCATGTGGATTACGGCGAAACCGTAGACGAAGCGCTACGCCGCGAAGTGCGCGAGGAACTCGGGATAAAAGATTTCACACCCGTGCTTTTCGACAAATATGTTTTCACCTCACAACGCGAACGCGAACTCGTATATTCGCACTACACGATATACGACGGCCCCGTAATTCCGAGCGACGAAACCGACGGAGGAAAATTCTGGGCCGTCGACGAAATAAAAAGCCGCATAGGCAGCGGAATATTCACCCCGAACTTCGAAACAGAGTTCGAACGACTGCTCAGCAAAGGCTGCCATGTGCGAAAATAACGGACAAAAGTTGGTAACTTTCAGTAAAATGAGTAACTTTGCAGGTCAAAACCGACAAGAATCAATTCATTTAAAGATATATTCTAATTATTATGAGTTTAAAAATAATAGTGCTTGCAAAGCAAGTGCCCGACACGCGTAACGTAGGCAAAGACGCTATGACTCCGGAAGGAACTGTTAACCGCGCAGCCCTACCCGCAATCTTCAACCCCGAAGACCTCAACGCGCTCGAACAAGCCTTGCGCTTGAAAGATAAAAACCCCGGCTCGACCGTCACAATAGTAACAATGGGCCCCCCGCGTGCCACCGAAATTATTCGCGAAGGACTGTATCGCGGTGCCGACGGCGGCGTTTTGCTTACCGACCGTGCCTTTGCCGGCGCAGACACACTGGCAACATCGTATGCTCTTTCAATGGCTATCCGCAAACTCGGTGAATGCGACCTCGTAATAGGCGGCCGTCAGGCAATCGACGGCGACACAGCCCAGGTTGGTCCCCAAGTTGCGGAAAAACTCGGACTGAATCAGGTTACCTATGTAAACAATATAAATGAATGTGCAAACGGCGAGATTACCGTTACGCGTCACATAGACGGCGGTTCGGAAAGAGTGAAGGCTCCGCTGCCTATTATGCTCACCGTAAACGGCGATGCCGCCCCCTGCCGTCCCCGCAACGCGAAACTCGTCATGAAATACAAACGCGCAATGACTCCGATAGAACGCCCTGCCGACGGCAACGTACCTTACGCCGAAGAATACGAGAAACATCCGTATCTCAACATAACCCAATGGAGCGTAGCCGATGTTGACGGAGACTTGCAGCAATGCGGTCTTGCCGGCTCGCCCACAAAAGTAAAGGCCGTGCAGAACATTGTGTTCAAGACAAAAGAAAGCCGTACGATTTCCGCCTCTGACGACGACGTTAACGGACTAATCAAAGAATTACTCGCAAATCACACCATAGGATAAAGACCACTACGATATGAATAACGTTTTTGTATACTGCGAAATAGATAAGACAACCGTCGAAGACGTGAGTCTCGAGCTTCTGACCAAAGGCCGCAAGCTCGCAAACCAGCTGGGCGTTCAGTTAGAGGCTGTATGCGCCGGCTCCGGAATAAAAGGAAAAGTCGAGAGCCAGGTGCTCCCCTACGGTGTAGATGTGCTCCACGTTTTCGACCACGAAGGACTTTATCCTTACACTTCGAAACCTCACACCTCTATCCTTGTAAAACTTTTCAAGCAGGAACAGCCGCAAATATGCCTCATGGGCGCGACAGTAATAGGCCGCGACCTCGGACCTCGCGTTTCTTCAAGCTGCAAGAGCGGTCTTACAGCCGATTGCACATCTCTTGAAATCGGCGACTACGAGGACAAAAAAAGCGGAAAAGTCTACAAAAATCTTCTCTACCAGATACGTCCGGCTTTCGGCGGTAACATCGTAGCAACGATTGTAAACCCCGATCACCGTCCCCAGATGGCAACGGTTCGCAGCGGCGTAATGAAATCGGAAAAGATAGACGACAACTACAAAGGGAACGTAATTTATGAAAACGTCGACGATTTCGTTCCCGCAACCGACTACGTTGTAAAAGTAATAGAGCGCCACGTGGAAAAAGCCAAGAACAATCTTAAAGGCGCCTCGATAATAATCTCCGGTGGCTATGGCGTAGGAAGCGCCGAGGGCTTCAAGCAGCTCTACGAGTTCGCAAACGAAATCCACGCCGAAGTAGGCGCAAGCCGCGCCGCTGTCGACGCAGGCTTCTGCCCCGCCGACCTTCAGATAGGCCAGACCGGCGTAACCGTCCGCCCGAAAGTTTACATTGCCTGCGGCATTTCGGGAGCTATACAGCACGTAGCCGGAATGAAAGAAAGCGGAATCATCATTTCCATAAACACCGACCCCGACGCTCCTATAAATTCGATAGCCGATTATGTTATCGTAGGTTCTGTCGAGGATGTAATTCCCAAGATGATTAAATACTACAAAGAAAACAGCAAGTAACAGGGACATCAGTCCTTTTTCAGAAAAAAGTAAATAAAGCAATGGCAAATTTCTATTCAGATAGGCCGGAACTGATGTTCCATTTGAAAAACGCGCTGATGAAACGCATTGTCGAACTGCGCGAAGGCGATTTCTCCGACCGCGAAACATACGATTATGCCCCCGTCGATTACAATGACGCTATCGACAATTATGACCGTGTACTGTCGATTGTAGGCGACATCACCGCAAACATCATAGCTCCCAACGCAGAGGGAGTAGATGCCGAAGGTCCGCACCACAATGGCGGACGCGTGGAATACGCTTCGGGCACTAAAGAGAATCTTGCGGCAATGGTTGCAGCCGGCATGAACGGCATGACCATGCCCCGCCGTTACAACGGTCTGAACTTCCCGATTACTCCCTACACCATGTGTGCCGAAATAGTAGCGGCAGGCGATGCCGGCTTCGGAAACATCTGGAGTTTGCAGGACTGTATCGAAACTTTATACGAGTTCGGTGATGAAGACCAGCGCAAACGTTTCATTCCCCGTGTGTGCGAAGGAGAAACGATGTCGATGGACTTAACCGAGCCTGACGCCGGCAGTGACTTGCAGAGCGTAATGCTTCGCGCGACATATTCCGAGAAAGACGGTTGCTGGCTCCTCAACGGTGTGAAACGTTTCATTACCAACGGCGACGCCGACATACACCTTGTGCTTGCACGTTCAGAAGAAGGCACGCACGACGGCCGCGGTCTATCGATGTTCATCTACGACAAACGCCAGGGAGGCGTAAACGTGCGCCGCATAGAGAACAAGCTCGGCATTCACGGCTCTCCCACATGCGAACTCACCTATAAGAACGCTCACGCCGAACTTTGCGGCGAACGCCGCCTCGGCCTCATCAAATACGTAATGGCGCTTATGAACGGTGCCCGCCTCGGAATCGCCGCACAAAGCGTCGGCCTCAGCCAGGCAGCGTACGACGAGGCTCTCGCCTATGCTACCGACCGCAAACAGTTCGGCAAAGCAATCATCGACATGCCCCAGGTTTACGACATGATTGCCACAATAAAGGCGAAACTCGATGCCGGCCGTGCTCTTCTTTACGAAACATCGCGCTATGTAGACATTTACAAGAGCCTCGACGATATTGCACGCACCCGCAAGCTCACCCCCGAGGAGCGCAAGGAGCAGAAACAGTACGCACGCCTTGCCGACTGTTTCACACCGCTTGCAAAAGGAATGAACTCGGAATATGCAAACCAGAACGCCTACGACTGCATACAGGTTCACGGAGGTTCAGGTTTCATGATAGAGTATACATGTCAGAGAATCTACCGCGACGCACGTATCACGAGCATTTACGAAGGCACCACCCAGTTGCAGACTGTAGCAGCTATCCGATACGTAACCAACGGCACATACCTCAACGTAATGCGCGACCTCGAAGCTATCGAGACATGCGAGAAATACGCCGCCACAAAGGAACGTATCCACGCAATGATCGGAAAATACGAAGCTGCAGTTGCAAAAGTACGCGAATCAGAAAACCAGGAGTACCTTGAACTCATATCACGCCGCCTCATGGAAATGGCTGCCGACACAATAATGTCGCTCCTTCTCCTGCGCGACACCTGCCAGGCTCCCGAGCTTTTCGAAAAGAGCCTTACGGTTTACGTAAACTATGCCGAAGCCGAGATAGCAAAGCACTCTGCGTTCATAGCAAACATAACGCCCGAGGCATTGAACTGCTACGAGCAGGCTCCGGCAAAGACAGAAGAATAAGCTCTGCTTTGCATAAAAATCATACGGCAATAGCCGAAAACGGAAGCCGCACCTTGAAAGGTGCGGCTTTTTCTTGACCTATTCACCTGCAACCGCCAGTCATTAAACAGGACTTTAAATATTTGAACAATCCTTATGAAAAAACGATGAGGTTTTACCCACCTGACATTTTGTCAGGTGTTTTTTTGCATGCCGGCAAAAAGTGGCCGAAAAATTATCTCTGAGATATTTTAAAATATGTCTGACATAATTCAAAATATCTCAGACATATTTTTTCTTACAAGCGGGAACGTTTTTCCTCCGTGCCGGCGAGAGGTGCAGAGACCTGACAAAATGTCATGTTCCGAAAAGTCCGACATCGATTTCCGCAAC
>CAJKQZ010000145.1 GCA_905202115.1 uncultured Prevotellaceae bacterium
TATTTTGAATTATCTCCCTTGTATTTTTAATTTCCTGCGGGAAGTTTTTTATTGTAAACCTTTAAAAAGTGTAAAAATCATACTTTCCGCACATCGTCGGCCGAGAGTTCCGTTTCTGCGGCGAGAAGCAGTTCCTTTTGCTTGTATTTGGGCAGCTTTCTCACTACTTCGTTGTACGAATGGCATATGCAGCGCTTTAGAATTGCGTCGTCCATGTCGCTGTCGAGGTAAACATCGTTCCAGTAACGTTTGTTCATGTGATACCCGGGGGTAACGGCCTTGTATTGCTCGCGCAGGGCTACGGCCATGTCGGGGTTGCACTTCAATGCCACGTTGTTGTGCGTGGAATCGAGCGAAAGCATTGCAAAAATGTGGTTGTCCACCCGCAGGCAAAGCGTCTCTTCATCGAAAGGAAGGTCTTCGGTCACGGCCGGAAGCGAGAGGCAGTATTCTCTTACGTCTTCTATGTTCATCATGAACGCGAAGATAGGTTTTTATCGTCAACCGGCCAAAATATCAATCGAGCAGCGGATTGTATTTTACCGTCCGTAGCGGGATAGGTCGGGCTGCTTGCCTGCGCGTTCCTTGTAGCCGCCGAAATTGTAGGTGAAGCTCACGTTTACGGAACGTTGGTAGTAGTTTTGCCGCAGGTTCTGCCATTGTGTGCCGAAGCGTACTTTTATTTCGGGCATGGCCGACTGGAAAATGTCGTTGCAGCGCAGCGAGAGCATGGCTTTGTCTTTAAGGAATTTATATTTCAAACCCGCATTCATGCACCAGTGTGCGTCGGTGTCCCACACGCCTTGTATTGCGGCCGACTGATAGAATACGTCGAAGTCGGCCGTGAACGTTTTCTTTGTGTTAAGATAAAAAACGGTGCGGTTGGCGAGGTATGCGGCCCATTTAGAACGGTTGTATTTCAGAGAGAACCAGTCGTTTTCCTTATATCGCTGGTTGTATGTGGCTGCCGTGAAGTCGGAATAGGCCACTTTGCCGAATTTTACAGGCGCCGTGAGGCTGAAATAAAAGTTCTCTGTCTTTTTTATGTTGCGCCACTGGTAAACGAGCGTGAGCTCGTCGGGCGACTGGAAGCTTTGGTTTGTAAAGAAATTGTGTATGTTGCGGTAACGGGCTGTGAATACGTATTTGTTTTTGAATATGTATTGGAATATCAGGTTCTGGTGTTTCGCGGGTTTTAGCAGCGGGTTGCCTTTCATTATCATGTATTCGTCGCGGCGGGTGGTGTAGTCCTGTTTCTCCCAGTAGGAAGGATATTCCTTGTATGTGTTGTACGATAACTGCAACATGTGCTGCGGTGCGACGTTCCACGTGAATGTGGCGCGCGGCATGAGGTCGGTTTCGCGGTCGTGGTTTATGCGGTAGTGGCCTAAGGTGAGCGTTGCGTCGAACATTATTTTCCCGTCGTTCCATGCTTTGCCTGTTCCGGCGTATGCGTCGGTTGTGCTCTCGTATGTGGCGGTTGCGGTGCGGTAGCTGTCGTTTGCGTTGTCGTAATGCCGCATGTTTTGCAGGTTGTCGTTTTGCACGAAATTGAACATCGCTCCGTACGACAGCTTCCAGCCTTTTGCCAGCTTGTGTGTCTGGTCGGCGTAAACCTTGTAGTTGTCTATTCTCTGGCGGGTGCGGTAGTTGAAAGCGGGCATGCCGTCGTATTCCATGCTTTGCACTCCGTTTGTCTGCCAGTAGTTGTACGCAATGCCGGTTTGGAGTCCGAATGCAGAGGTGTAGTCTGCACTTATGTCGTGGTCGCGCGATACGTCGTCGTTGTCCGATACCGCGCTGCCGAACATGTTGTTGACGGTTTTGCGGGGGCTGCTGTAATCGGGCGTGAAATTTCCCGTGTAGCCTATGTTGAGCTCGCTTTTGTCGTTGAACTTGCGTCCTGCGGCGGCGTGGATGTAGAAATCGTCGTGTATGGGGTGCGATTTGTTCGTAAGGCGTATGTCGTAAACTCGGTCTGTTTCGCCCGTAGGCGCACCTGTGAGTGTGTGTCTCGAATACTGTTTCTGCTTGTACAGGGTGTTGGCGTGGTCGTAAGAGAACATTGCGTCGAAATTCCAGTGTGGCGTGGAAAATGAGGCGGCCGCGTCGCTGCCGAAAGCGTCGTTGTGACGGTTCTTATAGCGTCCGGTGAGCTGGCCGCTGAGCTCGTTGCCGGCAAAGCGCTTGGTTATAACGTTTATTACCGAAGCGTTCGTTACATGATACTCTGCAGGCGGATTGTGCAGCAGCTCCACTTTCTCTACTTTGTCGGCGGGGAGCGTTTTCAGGTAACGCGTAATCTGTTCGGCGTTTAGGTTCGACGGTTTTCCGTTTATCATCACTTTTGTGGCCTGTGCGCCGCGAAGTTCAAGCTCTTCGTCTTCGGGACAATCCACAAGCGGAAGTTCTTTTATCAGTTCGTGGGCATTTGCCGCTATCTTGTTGGCGCGGATAGCCCGCATGTCGATTGTGAAACGCCCGTCTTTCACCGTTACTTTGGGGCGTTCGCCTTTTACAGTTATTCCTTTCAGCGAAAGTGCCTTCAGTGTGTCCTGCTGTCGGGTTGTGTCTTGTCCTGTTGCGCACACGGTGGCGAGCAGACAGGGAATGAATAATGAGATGTGCTTCATTTTTTGCCGAGTGTTTGAATCTGTTTCTGCGGCAAAAGTAAAAACCGGCGCGCAGAGCGTTGCGCCGGAGGGTTTCACAACGGTTCATCCGTCGGTTCACTTTACTTCACAAGCGGTGAGGCAAAGCGTTTTACAGGCTTCTGATGAAATCGTCGAGCATTACGGCAGAGCCTTTCTCGGTCTGGAACATTTTCTTGTAAAGCCGCGCGCGCAGCATGCTCAGTGCGTTTTGTTCCATGCCCAGGCAGACTGCGATTGTTTTAAGCGGCACATCGGCTTTTACGAGCAGGCAGGTTTTGAATTCGTAATCCTTTATCGATGGATAGATGTCGCGCAAATGTACCATGCAGTCGTCGTACGCTTCGTTTATTGCCTTTTCGAGTGCGCGGTAGTCGTTGTATTCAGGCGTGAAACGGCTGTCGTGGAATGAAAGATAGATGTCGGAGCTTTTAAGTCGGTCTATTTTGCTTTGGCGTGCTTCGCTTTTGACCGATGCTTGCTCGTTTTTTTCGCGTTCGCCTATCTGTGCGAGCAGGTTGTTGAGCTTCTCCTGTTGCAGCCGCAGGCGTATCCGCGTGTATCTTACGTAGAACACCGTGCCGAGCACAACCACAACAACGATTGTCGAAATGGCGAAGATAAGCAGGTAAAGGCGTGTTTCCTTTTTCTTTTGCTGTTGCTCGTTGTGCATTTTCGCGTCGAGGGTTGTGACAAGGTCATTGCTCGTGCTCATTGTGGCACGGTTCAGAGAGTCTTGCGCCAATAGTGCGGGGACAAGATATTTGTCGGTGTGCCTGTAGTTTTCCTCTTTCAGCAGCGAGAGCACTATTTCCGAGCCTGCCCCGCGCAGGAAAGTGAAGTTGCCCAGCGCGGCGCACTTGTGATAGTATTCTTCTGCCTTTGCGGCGTTGCCGGCACACGAGTAGTAAAGGCTGCAATACATGTAGTAGCGCGCAAGGTGCCTGTTTCCTTCTATGCCTTCGGCTTTTTCCATAATGCGCCGTGCGTTTTCCATGTCGCCTTGCTTCAGATAAACCGGCAGCAGCGAAAGCGCAATACGTTTTCCTGTCTGATTCATTCCGGCCAGTTCGGCAATGTTCACCGCGCTGTCGGTGAGCGAAATGCACCGCTCCGTATTGCCTGTGACAAGGTAGTAGGCACCATAGTTGGCGGCAATCATGGCGTTGGTTCGGGCATCGCTTCCGCGGGCTGCGTATTTCCTTGCCGCTTCGAGCGACTGTCTGGCGCGTTCGGGCATTTTCTGTTCAAGGTATATCTCGCTCATGCGCGCGCAGGCGTAAGCCGCCCATTCAAAAGAAATGGAATCGGTACCGCATTCCACGGTCAGAGCCTTGTTGTAGTAATTCAGCGCCGCTCCTTGCAGGTTGGCTTCCTGGTAAACGCGTGCGAGCAGGCAGTATGCCTTGCGCAGGTCTTCCTTGCTGCCGTTGCGGCGACAATAGGATATAACTTCTAGCAATGCCGAGTCGCTGAGCTGCAGGGAATCGGTACGGTCGTAAGCTTCGCACAGAAGCAGGTGGAATTTCGCCCATTCCCCGGCCGGACAGTTTTCTGTTTTGTCCTTGTTGGCTTCCAGTTCGGCTGCAACGTGCGCCGCGTCGGAGTGCATGCGGCTTTCGGCCGACACCAGTACCGCAGCGAGCTCGCTGCTGCGCTTTGTGCACGAGGAAAGCAGTGTGAACGTAAGAAACAGATACAGAATTATGCGCATGGCAATGCCCGAGAATATTGTTTTAATGCTGCGACAAAAGTACTTCTTTATTGTGTAATAGGTTATGGCCGCTTTTGTTTTTCTTTTGTCCGCTTTTATAAAAAACGGCCTTGCGCGAAAAAAAATATTTTTTTGTGTGGTAAAAAAGTTCCCGCAGCAAATTGAAAATACAAGGGAGATAATCGAAAATATGTCTGAGATAATTTAAAATATCTCAGACATATTTTTTGCTACATATACACCTGCTGATTTTCAAGTGCTTGGCCGCTGACCGTTTTTGTCTGCAAAACCGGACTCAATGACGGCCCGGATACATTCAACGACTGATTTTGTTTGTCAACTGATTTGCAGGATTCAATGGAACCTGGTCGGCCAGCACTAACGACTCGACCATGTGGAGCGTTCCTTGCTTGTATTTTTGGAAATGCTTTGAGTTTATGTGAGATTTGTATGCCTCTTGACTTGCATAAGTTTCGAGTATGGTAATTATGCATGGATTTTCTTTATCGGCCACGGCATACATTGTAAGAACTCCTGGTTCGGTGAGCAGAGAAATCTCTCCGACCTCAACGGCGAACTTTATATATTCATCAATAAACTGAGGATATACCGTAACCTTTGAAAGCCTTACGATACCGTCTTCGGTCATCGGTAGTTTCTCGCATGTGACTTTTGTCTCATCGAGTTTCTTTTCTATGTTTGTTTGCATAGGCTTTATTTCTATGTCGTTTGCATATTGTGCATAGGTAAATGCACATATCATGGAAAAGATTGTAAACAGAGTAAGTGTCTTAGCCGGCATTGTCAATAGATTTTATGTGTCTGGCCGGCACGCCGCCTACAATGGTACCTGCCGGCACATCTTTTGTCACGACCGCACCGGCGGCGATAGTATGTGTAATGTTTGGCTTTGTTGTTGGTTTTTATTTCTGTCATATTGTTATTTTCGGGTATAATGTATTGATATTATATTGCAAAATTAATCAAAGAAAAACTAACTTACGTAACAATATGCTTGCTATTCTTGTCATTTTAACTCTATTGTAACGGTTTGTATTGTGAAATATCATAGAGAAAGTCTTTTTCTGATATGTCTGTTACTGCAAACAAACCTTATAATTGGAATTTTTACAAAAGATTCTTTGATTTTGTTCAGATGAACGATAAAAACGCCGTCCGAAAGAAAAATTTAGGGACGGCGTTTGAGATGTGTTGTCTGAGTTACGCAATACAGGATTTCAGAACTCGAATGTCTCGATTTTCATGTCGGCAAGTTTTTCCATGTTGCCTACATAAAGTTTGAAGTGGTCGGCCTCCATGTGTTTTTTCAGCGAGGCTTCGCTCTCCCAGGTTTCGCAAACGAGGAACACGTCTTTGCGCGTTGCGCTTGCGAATATGTCATAAGCAATGTTGCCTTCGTCTTTTACAGAGGCTTCGGTGAGTTTCTTTGCGTTTTCGAGCAGTTCTTCGCGCTGCCCGTCTTTAAGTTTGATGAAACAGTTTACTCTAATCATGGTTTTTATATTTGTTGGTTTGCGTTGCAAGTTTACGTTTATTTTTCAAATTATATAAGGCATGTTATGTTATTTTTTCTTTATGTTTGGCGGCTATATTTTTCCGGCGAACCAGAATTGATATCATGTGCAGGAAGTCTGAAACTGTTCCGGCTTTGTAGTTCTGCCTATGAAAACAGCAGCAGTATGTGTGTGCTGTGTACGCTTTCAAAACAGACAAAAACGGTCAGCTGGCAAGCACCTGAAAATCAGCAGGTGTATATATAGCAAAAAATATGTCTGAGATATTTTGAAATA
>CAJKQZ010000146.1 GCA_905202115.1 uncultured Prevotellaceae bacterium
TTATCTCCCTTGTATTTTCAATTTCCTGCGGGAAGTTTTTTACCGTGTAAAAAAAATATTTTTTTTCGCAAGAGACAGTTTTTTTATGAAAACCTTCTAGTTCGGTTTTGTGCGGGAATGGTTTTGTTTATCTCCGACTCGCATTAAAATGTTTCATGTCGTTTTTTTACGGTCGGGCAAATGCCTGTGTCTGCCAGGCGTGTAATTCTTTTTTCTTTTCTCGGGCCATAATGAAATAATATGTAATTTTGTTGAATCGCTAAACTTATTGATTTTATGTACCTGAAAATGATTACCGCGTCGTTGCTGTGCGTGGCTTCGGCGTTTCCGCTTGCGGCGCAGAACCGGCGCGTTATCTGGTTCGACCGTCCCGCCTCGCTTGCCGGCAAGGCTGTATGGCAGAAAAGCACCCAGCCCGAAAGTTCGGCCCCGATAGTAAATCGCGATCCCGATTGGGAACGCGCCTCGCTGCCGATAGGCAACGGCAGTATAGGAGCCAACATAATGGGTTCCATATCGGTAGAGCGGCTCACGCTGAACGAAAAAACTCTCTGGCGCGGCGGCCCCGGTACGGCGGGCGGCCCACGCCATTACTGGGATGTCAATAAAAACTCAACCGCTGCGCTTGCCGAAATACGCAAGGCGTTTGCCGACGGCAACGATGCATTGGCCGCAAAACTCACGCGCGAGAACATGAACGGCAAGGCCGAATATGAGGCAACCGACGAGACACCGTTCCGCTTCGGGGGGTACACCACACTCGGCGAGCTTACCGTGGAGACGGGGCTCGACGACAACAGCTATTCCGATTACCGCCGCGAATTGTCGGTCGATTCGTCTTTGGTGTCGGTGAGCTTTAATGCCGCGGGCGTGAGATACCGCCGCACGTTCTTTGCCTCCTATCCCGACAACGTCATGGCCATGCGTTTCTCTGCTTCGCAGCGCGCAAGGCAGAACCTGCGTCTTGTCTATGCGCCCACTACGATTATGGACGGCACGGCCGCTGCCGACGGAACCGACGGCATTGTTTTCCGTGGGCGGCTCAGAGACAATAACATGGAGTTCTGCGTAAGGGTGCGTGTGAAAACGCGTGGAGGAAGCGTCGACTGTTCCGACGGAACGATAACCGTAAGAAATGCCGACGAGGTGTTGTTTCTCTTCACTGCCGACACCGATTACAAACCCAACTTTGCCCCCGACGAGAACGACGCCGGAGCCTATGTGGGCGTTGAGCCTGTTGCAACAACGCAGCGGTGGATAAAGAAAGCCGCGGCACGCGGTTATGAGTCGCTGCTCAGACGCCATGTGGCCGACTATCGCTCGCTTTACGGGCGGGTGGAGCTTTCTTTGGGCCGCAATGCAGCTCCCGCAATCACTACAGGGGAGCGTCTGAGGGCTTATCGCAACGGCACGGCCGACCATGCGCTCGAGGAACTCTATTTCCAGTTCGGCAGATACTTGCTGATTTCTTCTTCCCGCCCCGGGCAAATGCCGGCAAACCTGCAGGGCATTTGGCAAAACGGTATAGAATCGCCCTGGCACGCCGATTACCATAATAATATAAACATACAGATGAATTACTGGCCTGCGCTGACTACCAACTTGGCGGAATGCGCCTTGCCGCTGGCTACTTTCATAAAAACGCTCGAAAAGCCGGGGCGGAAAACGGCTGCAAGTTATTTCGGTTCCTCCGGTTGGACGGCTTCGATTTCGGGAAATGTTTTCGGATTCACTGCGCCAATGGCTTCGTCGGATATGCACTGGAATCTCAGCTTTGCCGCAGGCCCGTGGCTTGCCACGCACTTGTGGGAGTACTATGATTTCACGCGCGACAAGGACTTTCTCCGCGACAATTACGGTCTGATAAAGGGTAGCGCCGACTTTGCCGCCGATTACTTGTGGAAATACAAGGGCTTCTACACCTGCGCGCCGGCCACATCGCCCGAGCATGGGCCGATAACTGTCGGGGCAACGTTTGTCAACGCCGTGGCGCGCGAGATTCTTATCGACGCGGAAAAGGCGTCGCACATTCTCGGTCGCGATACCGACAGCCGCAGCCGCTGGAACGAGCGAATGAACAATATAATGCCTTATCGGGTGGGGCGATACGGGCAGCTCATGGAGTGGTACGACGACATCGACGACCCCTCCGACGAGCACCGGCACGTAAACCACTTGTTCGGACTTCATCCAGGGAACACGATAAACATGAAGACCACTCCCGAACTTGCCGAGGCCGCACGAGTGACGCTCGAGCACCGCGGCGACGGCGCCACGGGCTGGAGCATGGGGTGGAAGCTGAATTTCTGGGCGAGGTTGCACGACGGCAACCATGCGTATGTGTTGTTCGGCAATCTGCTGAAAAACGGAACGCTCGATAACCTTTGGGACAGCCACCCGCCGTTTCAGATTGACGGTAACTTCGGCGGAACGGCCGGTGTGGCCGAGATGCTGTTGCAGAGCTACGACGATACTATTCTGCTGCTGCCTGCGCTGCCCGATGCGTGGGATAATGGCAATGTGCGCGGCCTGTGTGCGCGCGGCAATTTCGAAGTCGACATCGAGTGGAGCGCGGGACGACTTGTGCGGGCAGTTGTCAAGTCGAAAAGCGGCGGTATCTGCAATTTGCTATACGGAAATAAGAGCATGAAGCTCGACACAAAGCGCAACAAAAAATACGAAATCGGGTTTGACGGAGGAAATCTGACGCTCTTGCGCTAAGATTTGGCGGTTTCCAGGGGCAGGGGATAAGATGCTACGCAGAAAATCCGGATTGGAGGGTTTTGTAAAAAATATACCTCCTGCGAAAAAAAATATTTTTTTCGTGTGGTAAAAAAGTTCCCGCAGTAAATTGAAAATACAAGGGAGATAATCGAAAATATGTCTGAGATAATTCAAAATATCTCAGACATATTTTTTGCCATATATACACCTGCTGATTTTCAAATACTTGCAGGGTGACCGTTTTTGTCTGCAAACTTCTACGAAAAGATAGGCTGATTTTCTGTCGGCCTCGTGTGGTTGAAAAGAATTGTCGTGCCTGTATCGTATGTATACGGATTTATATTGCCGTGTGCGTAAATATTTTCTGCGTCGGGCGGAAGGTTGCGCTGTTGTGCCCGTTTGCAGCAGTTTTCTTTCCGTGTGTATTATCATTAATGCGAAAAGAGTTAAATTTGTAATTCGCTTTCGAAATTACAAGCAATATGGAGCAATACATACACGTGGCCGGCGCAAAGGTAAACAACCTCAAGAACGTTACGGTCGATATACCCCGCGACAAGTTCGTCGTGATAACGGGCCTTTCCGGTTCCGGCAAGTCGTCGCTCGCATTCGACACCTTGTATGCCGAAGGACAGAGGCGTTACGTGGAAAGTTTGTCGGCCTATGCGCGCCAGTTTCTCGGGCGAATGGCTAAGCCCGAATGCGATTTCATAACCGGGCTTCCGCCCGCCATAGCCATACAGCAGCATGTGGCGCAGCGCAATCCTCGTTCTACGGTGGGAACCACTACCGAGATATACGACTACCTGCGCCTGCTTTATGCGAGGATAGGAAAGACGTTCTCTCCGGTGAGCGGCTGCGAAGTGCGCCACGATACCGCCGACGATGTGGTGAATTGTGCCCTTTCGTATACGCAGGGCACGAGGCTCGCCGTGCTTGCTCCGCTGAAGATACGCGGCGGGCGCACTTTGTCGGAACAGCTCATGATAAACGTGCAGCAAGGTCTTACGCGCGTCGATGTGAACGGCGAAATGCTCGATGTAGAGGAGTATCTGGGTTCGAAGGATTTCGGAAAAACATTACCGGAATCGATATACGTGATAATAGACCGCCTCAGCGTGAGCGATTCGAAGAGTTCGCTCTCGAGACTTACCGATTCGGTAGAGACAGCTTTCTTCGAAGGCGACGGAGAATGCTTGCTGCGTCTGTATCCTTCGAGAATACTGCACCGTTTTTCCACACGCTTCGAGGCCGACGGCATGAAGTTCGAAGAACCCGACGAGAACATGTTCTCGTTCAACTCGCCGCTCGGCGCATGTCCCACATGCGGAGGAATAGGACGCACACTCGGAATAGATGAGAACCTTGTGGTGCCCGACAAGTCGCGCAACGTTTACGAAGGAGCCGTGGTGTGCTGGCGCGGAGAGAAGATGAGCCTATGGAAAGACGAGTTCTGCCGCAGGGCAAAGAAGAACAAATTCCCGATATTCACTCCTTATTATAAATTGTCGCAGCAGGAGAAAGACATTCTCTGGCACGGAAGCAGCGAGGAGCGTCGCCTGCCCGAAGAACAGCAGGTAAGTATCGACGCTTTCTTCCGTATGCTCGAAGCAAACAAGTACAAAATACAATATCGCGTAATGCTGGCGCGCTATCGGGGCAAGACAATTTGTCACGACTGTCACGGCACACGCCTCAAGCCACAGGCTTCGTATGTGAAGGTAGGCGGACGCTCGATTTCCGAACTTGTGGACATGCCTGTGGAGGAACTTTATAAGTTTTTCCTCGATATAAGGCTCGATGATACTGAAAAACGCGTTGCCGAGCGGCTTCTGAAAGAAATAAACGGCCGCCTGCGCTATCTTGTGGATGTAGGTCTGGGTTATCTCACTCTTAACCGTCCGAGCAACACGCTTTCGGGCGGCGAAAGCCAACGTATAAGCCTCGCAACCTCACTTGGCAGCAGTCTTATAGGTTCGCTTTACATTCTCGACGAACCCAGCATAGGTCTTCACAGTCGTGACACCGCCAGGCTCATAAAGATTCTTCGCGAGTTGCAGCAGATAGGAAATACTGTTGTCGTTGTGGAGCACGACGAGGATATAATCCGCACGGCCGACTATATAATAGATGTAGGTCCCGAGGCCGGACGGCATGGAGGGGAAATCGTTTATGCGGGCGACCTTTCCGATATAAAGCACGGCACGAAAAGCCACACCGTGCGCTATCTGTCGGGCGAGGAAACCATTGCCGTTCCAGCGAGCCGCCGTGTATGGAACAATTACATCGAGGTGAAAGGCGCCCGCGAGAACAATCTGCAAGGCGTCGACGTGCGTTTTCCGCTCAATGTGCTTACTGTGGTGACGGGCGTGAGCGGTTCGGGCAAATCGACGCTTGTCCGCGATGTGTTGTTCAGAGCTTTGAAGCGCCACTTCGATGAGGCGAGCGACCGTCCAGGAGAATTTGTCTCGCTCGGGGGAGATCTCGACCAGATAAAGGCCGTGGAGTTTGTAGACCAGGAGCCTATAGGAAAGTCTTCGCGCAGCAATCCGGTTACATACATCAAGGCGTACGACGAGATACGGAAACTCATGGCCGAACAGTCGCTTGCGGTACAAATGGGCTACAGCGCGTCGTTTTTCTCGTTCAACACCGACGGCGGACGCTGCGAGGAATGCAAGGGCGAGGGAACTATCAAGGTCGAGATGCAATTTATGGCCGACCTTGTGCTCACCTGCGACTCGTGCCACGGAAAGCGTTTCAAGAGCGACATTCTCGAAGTGCGGTTTGCCGGAAAAAATATTTTCGACATCCTCGAAATGACGGTCAACGAGGCTGTGGAGTTCTTCGAAGCAAACGGAAAAACGTCGATAGCGGCAAGTCTGAAGCCGCTGCAGGATGTGGGGCTCGGATACATAAAGCTCGGGCAGCCGTCGTCTACGCTTTCGGGCGGCGAGAACCAGCGTGTGAAGCTGGCTTACTATCTCGGGCTGAAAAAGTCGCAACCGACGCTCTTTATTTTCGATGAACCTACTACGGGACTGCATTTCCACGACATCCGCAAGCTGCTCGATTCGTTTGAGGCCCTTATCGTAATGGGGCATTCGATTATAGTTATCGAGCATAATATGGAAATAATAAAGTATGCCGATCATATAATAGACCTCGGGCCGGAGGGAGGACATCGCGGCGGACAAGTGGTCGTTACCGGAACTCCCGAGCAGGTTGCGGCGTGCGAAAAAGGATATACGGGGCGTTATTTGCGCGATAAGTTGAAAGGCTGAACAGGCTGCAGTGGAATTCTGACGGAAGAAGAGTTTTATTCGGAATCTTATTCCGCATGAAAAAAAATTTTTTTTCGTGAGGTAAAAAAACTTCCCGCAGAAAATTGAAAATACAAGGGAGATAATCGAAAATATGTCT
>CAJKQZ010000147.1 GCA_905202115.1 uncultured Prevotellaceae bacterium
TACACCTGCTGATTTTCAAGTGCTTGGCCGCTGACCGTTTTTGTCTGTAAAACCCAACGGCAAAGCAACGCGTATTTTAAGTTTCGTCCTAAAAGTCATCTGCGACCGAACAAATCTTTTATACCGTCGAAATCGAATGCCAAAGAAACTCTTAACGTCTGATCAAGAGGATTGCTTGCTGCAGTGGAAATAACATAACCTGCATCGAGCGAGAAAACATTCATACGGAATCCGGCTCCGACAGTAAAATATTTACGGTTTCCCTTCATTTTATTCTCATCATGATATCCGCCACGCAGAATGAATTTATCATTATAGGTATATTCCACACCTACACTCCATTGGATTTCCTTCAATTCTTCACTGAAACCGCCGGGAGCGTCGCTGAAACTTTTAAAAATGCCGGTTATGGGCGACTGATCGTAATAATCCTTCTGAAGTCGTTCCTGATAAGCCTCATCCGTTTCATCATCTTTCTGCAAAGGCATAGTAGGAACAAGAAGTTTATTTATGTCGGCACAAAAAGCAATCTTATTATATTCGTTCAAAGGAACCAGATAATTAAATCCTATACGCAAATTCGTAGGAATAAAATACAAGTTCTCATCTCCATATTTTATTTTACTACCGATATTGCTTATGTTCATACCCAAAGCCAAAAGACATTCGCGACTGCCCATTACCACATATTTATTGTAATACATCGCAATATCTGCGGCAAAAGCAGAACCGGGAGAAGTATCGTCGCTATAATGACCGCTCAAATCGGAATAAATGTAACGCAAGGCAATGGCAGCTGCAAAATTATCGCTCAACATTCGCGAAACACCTACATCAAAACTAAGTTCATAAGGCTTTATAGTCATATTATCGCCCGCATCTAACTCGCCAAGCGAAAAATAACGCAAAGAAGAACTTAAAGCCGTGTAATCACCAAGACGAGTATAGCCGGCCACATATCCGAGACCTATATCATTTACAAGTTGACGCAGCCAGGGAGTATAGTTTATAGCCAACCCCGCACGACTTATGGCAAAAGGATATTTTGCTGGATTCCATGCCTGCGAATTTGCGTCGGCCTCTGTTGCGGCTCCTATGTCGCCCAAACCTCCCGAACGGGCGTCAGGCCCAATCTTCAAGGAATTTACGGCTGTACTTACAGGATTAAACTGATCCTTGCCATCATCTGCTTTTGAAGACAATGAAGCAATCGTACAAAGTAATGACAATAATATTATTCTGTATTTCATATGATTTCGAAAAGTATTTGACATCTTATAAAACTACAAGCCGTTTTATTTATTGTTCAGTATTATTAATTTCTTGGTTTTAGAACTCTCATGACCGCCGTCTTCTGAAACTGAAACGCGATAAAGGTAAACTCCGCCGGGAAGTCTTGCCCCGTTTGAATTCGTAAGATTCCATGTCAGCGGATAATATCCGCTGTCGCTTTGCCCCGAAACTTTTGTTTCGTAAACAATCTGACCGTAAAGGTTATAAACCTGAACATGGAATTGCATGTTACTCAGAGGACGGTCGTATGAAATCAACATTTCGGTACTATACGAAGCAGGATTGGGATTGCATGAAATATCGAGAATCCGAGGCTTCAAATCACGCACAGCAACAAAATTCAGCATTTGCGACGACGAATTTCCAAACATATCCCATGCACGGAATATAAGGCGATGTTTTCCTGGCTCTAACTCAGGAATAGAAAAGTGCACACTTCCTTTTGAATATGTCCCGAAATCGTTTGTATAATAATCGTTCAAGACGTATGATGTCGCAGCATTTCCGTCGATAATAAGCTCCAGATCATGCCCTACGCCACTGCCTGTTGCATTAATACCGTCTTCGTCTTCAAGCAAAGCAACGAAATATGGAGAAAGATTTGTTTTATCGCCGTCACGGAAGTCCGGATTGTTCAGATATATGTACATTGCCGGCCCAACACTATCCCGCTCCAATTCTCCTGAAGAATTTATTGAAAATGCAGAGTTATATCCGTGCGCTTCTACAGCATGATCGTCTGTTGCTGAATAAAGACTCATCAAACAAGTTTCATCAGAATAACTTGCGTCAATAGAAACAGGAAAACTGAATTCGAAACGTCCGTTCGCAACGGAATCCATGCCTTCGAACAATTTACGGGTGCGGTCGTAGAACGAGTAAGGCGTTAAATTGTTCCCTGCATTATCATAACAGGTTATACGTTCTTTTTTGTCGTAAACAATAGTTGTTACCGTACCGCTGTAATCTTTTATTACAATTCCGTTGGTATTTTCTATATGCCCCACCACTTTCGCCACACTACCGGCTGAAAGATTTATTGTTGAGTTATTAGCACGTTTACCATTTATACTATCTATAATTATTCGTTTGGTCGGATACATAAGTCTCAGAGCCGGATCTCCGGTAAGCACATATTTCATTTTATTAATGGTCTTGTCGCTGGATTCCGAAGATGTAACCAAAGAACATTTGGCCTTAGCGAGCGCCTTTCCCATAGGCATAGGTTTCCCGTCATCGTCGGAAAGAAGATTTTCCATTAAGAAAGAATTGAGATACTTATTACGGGTTGAATAAACCGAACGTGTCGCGCTGATAAAAGCAATCGCGCCACCGCCCTCATTCAACAGGGCAGTTTCGCCTATCGTTTCTTCCTGCGAGTCGAAAGGAGTAATTTCACAGGAAGAAAAAATCCATAGTGCAAGATTCTTCGTTTTGCTTTCCTTGAAATCGTTTAGCGTAAGAACCTTTTCATGCGAAACTGAAGACGGCGCGCCATGTCCGGTATAATTCATTATCAACGCACCGTTCGTCATATAATTCTTTAATTGCTTCGTTATTTCAGGATATGTATTTCCTGTGGAAGTTTTTTCAACCTTGTATGCGTCCCAATAAACGCGACGGACATTATAGCTTGGATGTGTCTTTTCTACCCACGCCGCAATACTTTCGGCATCAGACATAAGAGAATTGCTTTCCTTATCATCATCTCCCAACATGCAGATAAGATTTTTCCATGCCCCGACATTCTCATTTTTCATGTATGAAATAGTCTTATCAACCATTACCTTTGCCTCGCTTTCTGTACGCACGGGGAAACGGCCTATGTATAAATCCAACTTTTCGTACGACATATTTTTCCCCTCTTCGTCGTCAAGAAAGCCGAAGAAGTCATCCGTAACATAACATGAGATTTCGTTTGTAGAGTTCCATGATTCATAACAAAGCAGAAAGTCATCCGGATTATAATTTCTCCATTCCTGCGTTATCATGCGATTGTCCCAACCTGCGTCGCCGAACAGAAGCAGATATTTTGGCATATCATTATCCGAATCAGCTCTATCGTAAAGCATTTTCATGTAACGACGGTACGCCATTGCGTCGGGAGTGCCCGAAGAAAACTCATTATATATCTCATCAGCCCTGACAAGACGTATTCTAAGCCCGTCATTTTCCACATGAGCGTCAATAAGGCGTTGCGCTTGCGAAACAAGTTTGCCGCTTTTGGGAACGATAACAACCATATCATAATCTTTATCGGCGTGCAAGTCCTGATTACCGACATGTTCCACAAAAACAGGAGCAGGAAACGTTGAAGCCGTATTAACCACCACATATCTGTCGGAAGCTACGGGCAGCGTCACCTTCAGCGACATTCCGCTTTGCGTTCCCACTATATTTTCCTGAGCTCTGCCAGCCTTGCCTATTCTCCATACCTTTGTATCACTATTGGCAGAAGATATAGAATATATTCCCGACTGTTTATTAGTAGGATCGCTCATAACAAAGAACGAAGACGAGAGATTAAGCCTGCGTTCATAATTAACGGCAATATAATCGAGGCGCGCGGAATGTCCGGCCGTTGTTGTAAAACGAACATCGTTTACAGAAGAAAGCGATGCCGCCGTATATGTTTTTTCTACAAGCCTTGCTTTATTTCCCTCCTCGCCATAATTCGTGTTATTCAGCAAAGGAATTGTCATCGTTCCTAACTTTTCTGAATTCAACACCACATCGACGTTTGTTGCAGCCGAAGCATTTGCAGCCGTAAAAACCACTGTTACATAAGCGTTGCTTCCTTCTACGGCATCAGGTGTGGAAACCTGGTACGAACGCGTATTTCCGTTAGCAAAGTCGTAGCGGTCAAAGAATTGCTGTCCTCCGCTGTACCAGCTGAAATAGTCGTCTTCATACAAGGCATACGACTGGACAGAAGTTCGTTCGACCGCCGTGGAAGGCTCTGCCGAAACATCCTGCATTACAGCAGGATTATCACCTTCTGTCAGAAAATAATACGAATATGACGAATAAGGATTGTTCACATGCCGCCACTTGCCGCTGACATATGTCCATTTCGTAACCCCCTCTGCATAAAACAAGATAGTAGAGCCGTTACGGTAAAGAGGTATTTCCTGCAAATCATCGTAGTCCGGCTTGTCTCCGGTATAAGTTATCACGGAATCCTGCACAAGTCCGCCATAGCCGTACAACTTAACACGTGAAGGATCTGAGAACCCAGCCGACGACAGGAAAGATTTCGTAAGAGAATATACTCCTTCGGAACTCACACGGATTTTCACCCATTTTCCTTGCGAAAGGACGGAATGTTCAGCATAGCGCGAATTGTTTTCGGACGAAAGCAAAACGGACGAGGCACGAGTTGAAGCAAGAGAAGAAGACGATATGCTTTTTGCATTATAAGCCATACCATTACGATATACGGCCAGCTTGCAATTTGTAATTCTATAATAAACTCCATTGCGCTTCACAAAAGGAACAAATGTCACGTCTAACTTTCCTGTTTTGCGCTCGACGGCATAATGGTATTCAGGGGTTATTTCCTCACCTAATTCTGGAGAGATTTTCTTTATCAACTTCGTTTCCTCATCCGACAACCTTTTATATTCCGGATATTCCACTTTCAGTCTGAACGAAGCACCAATTTCGGCGCGCCCCAAGTCGATTTGCGTTTCAAATACCGGCAAAGGATCGGATACAGGAGTTTCTTTCTCTGTTATGCTCACAAAGATTCCTGCTCCTACGGTTTTTACAGTATCGGCATACATATCGGCATGCGCGGCCTTGCAAAACAGTAAAGCAAACAACGTAAGGATATATATTCGTTTCATCTGAAAACTCTTATCATTTCACATTAAAATCCAGCACTTTCACGCCATTTATACAGCCTCCGTAATGAGTGTCCTGATTAGCCCTGAACGGTTTGTCTGTCATCGGAATGAAAAGCACGTCTCCCTGGCGGATCATGTAGTATCGGCTTACTTCTGAGAGAGCCTGCGCCACACGTTGATTAATGCCCGAAAGGCGCTCGCTGACAACGGCAACACTATCCACTTCAAGTTTAAGTTCACAGTCGTCTTCGGTTTTGCCGTCATGTTCCGTAAAACTCCCTATCGTGGCTGCGCCGTCGAAACTAACCGCCACATCCCACGGCAACTGCTGTTGCGAGAGTTTTTCACGCAAATCGCTCAGTTCGAACCTAACTCCCACGGTAAAAGCATCGAAATAGCGATAAGCGAAACGTTCAGGTATGCTCTTCCCCAAGCGACAAATTCTGAAAGCCAGGCAACACAAAGCCGAGCATTCGCCTCCGTAATCGGGAATAAACATCGGCTTGCCGTGTGTGAGCAAGGCCGTATCTGCCAATGTGTATATCTGCATATTGTGTGCCACTTTATGTAACGCACTATCGTTTATATTATTGTCCCGCCGCTCCGGCTCTGTTACTATAACTTTCATGTAAATCCAATCATTTATGCACAAAAATACAACTTTTCCTCCGCAGGCACAAACAGGTATATCCTATTGAATAATTCGGTCTTCGAAATAACACAAACCGCCTCTGCGGTTACAATCTTACAGGTGTTTCGGAATCAGAACAGCCACAATGTAAAAACGAGGAGAAAAGGCAATCAGAACATTATTTCCGAGATATTTTAATGTAGTCAGACAATGATAAAAGGCATGTTCAGCAGAAAACCAACCGGAAATTTCTCATCTCGGAAAGAAGCTCAAAAAAAAGAAATATTTTTTCTGCACAGTAAAAAACTTCCCGCAGATAATTCAAATTACATAGGAGATAATTCAAAATATGT
>CAJKQZ010000148.1 GCA_905202115.1 uncultured Prevotellaceae bacterium
TATATACACCTGCTGATTTTCAAGTGCTTGGCCGCTGACCGTTTTTGTCTGTAAACTCCTCCGAATTTTAGGGTCATTAAGACTTTAAAGTCTCTAAGGTCGTTAATGACCTTAACGGAGCCATACTTCTCTGCACCCGCCGGAAAATCGGAGGCCGACGCATAAAAAATACCGGCGGCGCCACAAGTGACACCGCCGGTATTTTTATGATATACGGTTATTTTTTCTCGAAACGTGCCGCCCAGCCGCCGCCAGGTTGCATTACGGCTTTAAGAACGTCGTTCTTTGTAACGGTTCGTTTGGTAACTTTATAGTCTTCGGCGTTGCGGTCGGCATTTACTCCGTCGCTGAAGATGATTGCGGTGTACGTGCCGTCGCCGAGGAACGAGAGCGGCACATCGACAGTGCGGGGCGTCCAGTTGGTGAGCGCGCCGGCATACCATGTGTTGCCTTTACGCTTTGCCGAAACGATATATTCTCCCACTTCGGCCGACGGAACCACCGATTCGTCGAACACGGAAGGAATGGCGGCCATGAAGTCGGTGCACTCCGGCTCGCCGTAATAATTAGAAGGCGTATCGCCGAACATTTGCAGCGGAGCGTCATAAATTGCATAGATTGCCAGCTGATGAGCGCGCGTGCCCTGGCTCATGGGAGCGTCGTAAACAGGACGATAGTCCCCTCTTGTGGCGTTTCTCATCAAGCCGGGAGTATAATCCATAGGCCCTACAAGCATTCTGCCGAACGGAATTATCACGTCGTAGCGCGGAAAATCGTTTTTCCTGTTCTGACTTATGTTGGGCAGCCATTTGCAGTTTTCAAGTCCCATAACGCCTTCAAAGTTGACGATGTTGGGATAGGGGCGGTGCAGGCTCATTGCTTTCATTCCGTGATAGTCGACAAGAAGTTTGTGCTTCGCCGCCATATCAGCTATCTCGCGCAACGAAGACATCATGAGCTGATCGTCGTCATCCATGAAATCGATTTTGAAACCCTTGATGCCTTTCTTAGAATAAAGTTCGAACACTTCTTCGGTTTTGGGAAGAAGATATTCCCAGCGGGCCCAAAGAATTATTCCCACCTTTTTGTCGCGGCCGTAAGCGATAAGACCGTCAAGATCGATGTCGGGATTTATTTCGAACAGGTTGCTCTTGCACCAGCCTTCGTCGATAATGATGTATTCCAGTCCGTATTTCGACGCGAAGTCGATATAATATTTATACGAGGCGGTATTCATTCCCGACTTGAAGTCCACACCTTTTATATTAATGGCGTTGAGCCAGTCCCAGGCCACGCGTCCTGGCTTTATCCAGGAAACGTCGTCAATGCGGCAGGGAGCGGCGAGTTTCTGCGCGATGTCGCAGTTTGCAAGGTCGGCATCGTTCGACGTAACCACGAGAACGCGCCAGGGCAATGTGCGTGTGCCGGAAGTCTCGGCTATATAGTCGGCGCGCTTGTAGGGTTTCGTTTTAAGAGTAGTCTCCTTGCCTGGCATGAAGTTGACATCGACAGGAACACCGGCGAAATCGGAGCACAGCGAATTGGCTTTTGCAGGATTTTTCTTTACGAACATTCCGGGATAGTCCTCGCAACCGGCATCGAGCACGGTAGCTTTCACACCGTTGCCCATGTCGACGATAAGAGGCGTTGCACTTAGCGAATCGGCAAACATCTGCGAAATGTTATGCTCGTCATAGAACGACTCGTACGAATAGGAGTGGCGATGACCTCCCTGAAGATTATGCACATAGGGCACAAAAGCCTTGTGGTCGCCGGCAAAATTATACTCGGCATACTCGTTCTTCACTTTCACCGTACCTTTCTTATTACCCACGAAGCGATAAGCGGCCGCGTCGTCGTAAACGCGGAACTCCACCGAATATCCCTTGCACGCAAGAGTGAGCTGCGTGTATTTGTCTTTCACTTCGGCGCGGCGGTAAAAAGGAGTCTTGAACGAGGTATCTACCGAAGTGACCTTGCCTTTGGCCGATTTTACGTTCGTGCCCCACACCGTGCCGTCGTAGAGCGTAAGCGAGATGTCGGAAGGATTGATAATTACTTTGTCGCCTAAACTCACCTGCCACGTAAGCTTTGCGTCGGCCGATACGTTGAGCGTGACTTTTCCGTCGGGCGACTTTACGGTATAGTCCTTAGCATTCGCCTGAACGGGAAGCGCTGCCGCCACAGCAACGACGAAAGCAACGCCTAAAATTCTTCTTAGCATGATTCTGTTTTTTATAAATATTAAATGTATGTTGATAAATTTCTTTCCAAAGTTACATTTTTTTGCCGGAAACAATGTAATCTGCAATAACGAAATTGCAATTTACAGCAAAATACCGCATAACCCGGCTACGGCATATCTGCAAAACAAAGTTATCTTCACTGTTTGAAAAATCATCCCGCAACAGATAATCGCCAGGAACGGAAAAACAAGATTCTTTATCGACCTGACAAAATGTCAGGTCGATTTTTTCATACCGGCAAAAAGCGTCTGAAAAATTATCTCAGACATATTTTGAATTATCTCTGAGATATTTTAAAATATGTCTGAGATAATTTTTTCTACAAGCGGGAAGTTTTTTCCCCTTTACCGGCGGGAGGTTCGAGCACCTGACAAAAATGTCATGTTCTGAAAAGTCCAATGCCGGTTCCGACGGCGCAACTGCCGGATGTTTCCGTCCGACCGTAAGTTTTTCTTCCGCCCAGCCCTAATCAAGCATTTACTTACGGAAACAAACTTTTTACAACCTATTGCCGCAATTTTATGTCAAAATAACACAAAAAAGCATTATCTTTGCACCATTATATATCTAAGCGGCCCGAGCATGGGCGACCACCGCTCGCAGATCAGGTTTGCCGCAAAGGCGTGTAGATACGTTACACGCCCGAATATTTATAGAAAAACAATCAGGAAAAACAAATAACATCATGAACAAAAATAAAGAAAAGCACGTTGGAACCGGCAACGAGGAAACAGTGCAGCTCGACGACTTCATTGTGCGCTTCAGCGGCGACTCCGGCGACGGAATGCAGCTGGCTGGCAATATTTTCTCAACAGTCTCGGCCATTGCCGGAAACGACATCTGTACATTCCCCAACTATCCCGCCGACATACGCGCCCCGCAAGGAACACGCAGCGGCGTATCGGCGTTCCAAGTGCATGTGGGCAAGAAAACCGTATACACCCCCGGCGACAAGTGCGACCTGCTCGTGGCGATGAACGCCGCAGCCCTCGCCACGCAATATAAATTCTGCAAACCCGAAGGAGCGATAATAATAGATACCGACTGCTTCAAGGAAAGCGACCTGAAAAAAGCGGAATACTCCACCGACGACCCGATAACAGAGCTGGGAATCAAAAACGAAATAATAGGCGTATCGATAACCTCGATAGTGAAAGACTGCCTGGCCGACAGCGGCATGGACAACAAGTCGATTCTCAAATGCAGAAACATGTTCGCCCTCGGTTTGGTGTGCTGGCTTCTCGACAGCAACATGGAAGCCGCAAAAGAAATACTGCGCGACAAATTCGCACGCAAACCCGCCGTGGCCGACGCCAATATCAAAGTTCTCGAAGCGGGATACGATTTCGGAAGTAACGTTCACGCCTCGATAGAACACACATACCGCGTAGAAACCGGAGGAGCCAAACGTCCCGGAAAGTACATGGACATCAACGGCAACAAAGCTACAGCCTACGGACTCATAGCAGCAGCCGAAAAAGCGGGACTTCGCCTTTATCTCGGCTCATACCCGATCACTCCCGCCACCGACGTGCTTCACGAACTGGCAAAGCACAAATCGCTCGGCGTAGCCACGGTGCAATGCGAAGACGAAATCGCCGGCTGCGCCTCGGCCGTTGGAGCGGCATTCGGAGGCGCGCTCGCCGTAACCTCGACCTCGGGCCCCGGCGTCTGCCTTAAAAGCGAAGCCATGAACCTTGCGGTGATGACCGAGCTACCTCTCGTTGTTCTCAACGTACAACGCGGCGGCCCTTCCACAGGTCTGCCCACGAAAAGCGAACAGTCCGACCTTTTGCAGGCACTCTTCGGGCGCAACGGCGAAAGCCCCATGCCCGTTCTCGCAGCTGCGTCGCCGACCGACTGTTTCTACATGGCCTACGAGGCCGCACGCATTGCTCTCGAGCACATGACGCCGGTGGTTCTCCTTACCGACGCCTTCATTGCCAACGGTTCGGGAGCGTTTCTCATTCCGCAAATCGCCGACCTGCCCCAAATAAATCCTCCTTTCGTAAAAGAAGAGCAACAAGGGGCATGGACGCCTTATCTCCGCAATCCCGAAACGGGCTGCCGCTATTGGGCTACTCCCGGAATGAAAGGATTCGAGCACGTTGTGGGAGGATTGGAGAAAAGTAACGAAACCGGAGAGATTTCCGGCGAACCCCACAACCACCAGCTCATGACTGATCTGCGCGCACACAAAGTTGCAAACATTCCCGTGCCCGACCTCGAAGTGGAAGGCGCAGCCGATGACGCAGAGCTGCTTATAGTTGGCTTCGGCGGCACTTACGGTCATCTTCACTCGGCACTCGACTCCCTTTTGTCGAAAGGCGAGAAAGTGGCTCTGGCACATTTAAAATACATCAACCCGCTTCCGAAAAACACTGCCGAAGTTCTGCGACGCTACAAACGCGTTGTCGTAGCCGAGCTCAACGGCGGACAGCTCGCTTCCTATCTCCGCATGAAAGTAGAGGGAATTCATTTCGAACAATACAACCAGGTAATGGGCCAGCCCTTCAGCGTAAGCAAACTCGTAGAAGCTTTCAACGAAATAATCCGCAAATAAAACGCGCACTGCTTTCAAGGCGCAGAGCCCGTGCGGAAAAGAAACTGTTTTCTAAGAAAAAATCATCAAACAACGAACAACAATCATGAGCGAATATACAGTAAACGATTTCAAGAAAGGACGCCCGCGGTGGTGTCCAGGCTGCGGCGACCACTTCTTCCTTTCTTCGCTGCACAAAGCTATGGCCGAATTAGGCGTAGCGCCTCATAACACGGCGGTAATCTCGGGTATCGGCTGCTCGAGCCGACTTCCCTACTACGTAAACACTTTCGGAATGCACACCATTCACGGCCGCGCGGCAGCAATCGCCACCGGCGTGAAGATAGCCTCTCCCGAAACCACGGTATGGCAGATAAGCGGCGACGGCGACGGACTTGCAATTGGCGGCAACCACTTTATCCATGCCGTTCGCCGCAACGTCAACATGAACATGATACTTCTGAACAACCGCATATACGGACTTACGAAAGGTCAGTATTCCCCTACGTCGATGCGCGGTTTCGTAAGCAAGTCATCGCCTTACGGCACAGTAGAAGACCCGTTCCGTCCGGCCGAGCTCTGTTTCGGCGCCCGCGGCCGCTTCTTCGCCCGCTGCGTAGCCTCCGACGGTCCGGCCACGGTGGATGTGCTCCTTGCCGCTGCCCACCACAAGGGAGCTTCGGTGGTTGAAGTGCTGCAGCACTGCGTTATTTTCAACAACACAAGCTACGACGACGTGTATTCTAAGGAAAGCCGCGCGAAAAACGCCATTTATTTAGAGCACGGCAAGCCCATGATTTTCGGCGAGAACAACGAATACGGTCTTATGCAGGAAGGTTTCGGACTGAAAGTAGTAAAAATCGGCGAGAACGGAGTGAAGGAAGAAGACATTCTCGTTCACGACGCACACTGCTCCGACTCCACGCTGCAGCTCAAGCTCGCGCTCATGGAAGGCCCCGACTTCCCCGTGGCCCTCGGCGTGATACGCGATGTAGAGGCGCCCGCCTACGATGAAGAGGTGCACAATCAGATTGAGGAAATCAGCAAAGCAAAACCTTATCACAATTTTGCCGAGCTCATAGAGACGAACAACACCTGGGTTGTAGAATAAACGGCATAGAACAAGCCTGATTGCAGTTCCGGCAACGCTTTTTACACAGCCGGAAACGCAGACGCGGAAAGACGCTCCCCGAACGGAGGGGACAGGGTGGACAGAAAAAAAATTCATTTCCTTAGAAAAAATTTTTATTTTCGGTTTCACAAAAAAACTTCCCGCAGCAAATTGAAAATACAAGGCACATAATTCAAAATATGTCT
>CAJKQZ010000149.1 GCA_905202115.1 uncultured Prevotellaceae bacterium
TTATCTCCCTTGTATTTTCAATTTGCTGCGGGAAGTTTTTTACCAAGCAAAAAAATATTTTTTCTTTTTTTATGACATATCTAAGATAAATCTTTATCCACCGATTTTCAACAGGGCCTGTTTATCTTGTGTCCGGTTCGCGTTGTTTTATTAAGGTATATTAGAAAAGGAAGTTTCTTATGTCGTTCGAAATCGCCCACAGCATCAGCAGGATGAGCAATCCCATTCCTATGAGTTGTGTGCGTTCCATAAATTTTTCCGAGGGCTTGCGCCGCGTGATTATCTCGTATAGCAGGAACAGCACGTGTCCTCCGTCGAGCGCCGGAATAGGCAGAATGTTCATGAATGCAAGTATAATGCTGATAAATGCCGTTAATTCCCAGAAACGTTGCCAGTTCCATTGTGTCGGGAACAGGCTGCCTATTGTGCCGAAACTTCCGATGCTTTGGGCGCCGTCTTTCGTGAATACGTATTTAAGGTCGCCTATATAGCCGTTCAGCACCTGCATTCCGTGATTTATTCCTGCTGGGAACGATTCCAACAGACCGAATGTCTTGTTTACGGTAGGATAATTCCTTACTATAGAACCGTATAATACTCCCAATTTGTAATCGGGCGTAAGCATTACCACCGCGGTGTCGGGCGTTGTGCTTCCTGCGTGAATGAAAGCTATCATGGCTTTTCTTATGTTCATGCTGTCGGCGTGGCTGGCCGTAGCAAGTTCGTCGGCCATGCGCACCTGTTCGTCATGGAACTCGTTCCAGGTGCTTATTTCCTTGCCTCTGAAGTTTACTATTCTGTCGCCTGGCAACATTCCGGCTTTGGCTGCCGGAGAGCCTGGCATAATGCTGTCTACATATGAAGGGATAAGCGTCTGGACGAAAGGCGGAACTTCTTTCATCATGGAAAGCATGTTCAGATTGCCGGGCAAAGCTATATTCACTTCTTTTCCATTGCGGAGCACTTTGGCTTCGCCTGCCTCGGAGAGCGAACGGTACACATGGCCTATGCTCTCGTTGGTGTCGAAACGTGTAAACGTCGTTTTGTCGGTGCCAGTCAGTATGTCGCCGTCACGGAATCCGAGCTTTTGAGCCGTTTCGTTGAATTTCATTCCGTAACTCATCTTCTCGATAGGAGTATATGTCTCGCCCCATGTGTAAAGAATCATGGAATAAATAATAAGAGCTACTATAAAATTGACCACCACGCCGGCAATCATTATTATAAGCCTTTGCCATGCCGGTTTGGCGCGGAATTCCCACGGTTGCACGGGACCTTTCATCTGTTCGGTGTCCATCGATTCGTCTATCATGCCGGCTATTTTCACGTAACCGCCCAACGGCAGCCAGCCTAAGGCATAGGTGGTGTCGCTGTGCTTTGGCTTGAATTTGAAAATAGAGAACCACGGGTCGAAAAACAGGCAAAAGCGTTCAACACGTACTTTGAAAAGTTTTGCGGTCAGGAAGTGTCCGCCCTCATGAAGGATTATGAGTATTGAAAAACATAGAATAAGTTGAAGTGCTCTTATAAGGAATGTTTCCATTTTGAGGCTGGTTTTTTAATTATGATTAATGAATCAGTTTCTCGGCTATGGCACGTGCTTCTTTGTCGGTTTCAATCAAATCGTCCAACGAACAGGCCTGCGCGTATGCCGTGTCTTTTATTGTTTCTTTTATTATTTTGCTTATGTCGGTGAATTTTATGCGGTTATTGCGGAATGCAAGATTTGCAACTTCGTTGGCGGCGTTCAGTGTGCAGGGAACATTCCCTCCGCGGGAAAGAGCCTCGTAGGCAAGCGGCAGGCAGGGAAAACGCTCTTCGTCGGGAGCCTCGAAAGTCAGATTTCCGGCTGTGAGCAAATCGAGTCTTTCAGCTTTCATAGGCAAACGATTCGGATAGCTGAAAGCATATTGAATGGGAATGCGCATGTCGGGGGCGCCGAGCTGGGCCTTTATTGCGCCGTCTGCGAATTGTACGGCCGAGTGTACGATGCTTTGTGGATGAATAAGTACCTGTATTTTCTCGGGTTCTGTTCCGAAAAGCCAGCGTGCTTCGATAACTTCGAAACCTTTGTTCATCATCGTAGCGGAATCGACTGTGATTTTTGCACCCATTTTCCATTTCGGATGACAAAGCGCTTGGCTAACGGTTACTTCCGACAGCTGCTCTTTTGAAAAGTTGCGGAACGGCCCGCCCGAAGCCGTGAGGAGAATCTTGGTCATGCTGGCAGCGTCATCTCCTGCAAGGCATTGAAAAATGGCGGAATGCTCGCTGTCTACCGGTATTATGGGCGCATGGTTATCAAATGCGAGGCGTTCGACAATCTCTCCGGCTACGACAAGAGTTTCTTTGTTGGCTAAAGCAATCTGTTTCTTTGCACGTATCGCGCTTATCGTAGGCAACAGTCCCGAAAATCCTACAAGCGCAACGAGAACCGTGTCAACATTTCCCATTTCAACGACTTCGCACAGCGCTTTTTTTCCTGCAAAAACTTTTATAGGCTCGTCTTTCAAGGCTTCGCGCAATTCCGCGTACTTTGTTTCGTCGGCAATTACTACGGAGTCGGGCTTGAAACGGCGTGATTGTTCTATGAGTAACTTTACGTTGTTGTTGGCTGTCAGAATTTCAGCCTGGTATATATCGGAATGTTCTTCGATTACGCTTAGTGCCTGCGTTCCTATAGAACCTGTTGAGCCGAGTATTGCTATGCGTTTTTTGTCCATGCCGAGTTTTTGTTGTTTCGGAATATGCAAGGTTAAAAGATTTAGGCTAATTTATATTTGTGAGGCCTTCGGGGAGGTCAAGACGGAGCATGCGCTTGCGGGGGTCGAAGTTTATGAGAAAATCCTCGCAGAAAGGAATGATGATTTCTTTTTCTCCTTTTACGTAAAGCAACATGTTTATCGAACTGTCGTCAACTCCTTCAACCATGCCGAGAAAGCCTTCGCTCTTGTCGTAAACTTTGAATCCTATAAAGTAGTTCAGCGAAGGAACCTCGATATTCTCTGCGTCGGCAACGCATTCAATGGGGTAATATACGTTTGCGCCGATGATTTGCAGGGAATCGTTCTCACTCAGTACTTCTTTAAAATTAACGTAAAGCGTGTCGCTTCCTTTTGCTTCGCAGCTTTCTATGAAAAAAGGCGTTCTAAGGCCGTTTATTTCGAGAATCAGAAATTTGCTTTTGCCTTCTTTGACAATAGGGTCGGTAAAGAAAATCATTACATCGCCTTTTGACGAAGAGCATTTCTTTACTTTTCCAACTAAAACGGCGTCGTCGAACAGCATGTCAGTCAATTCTTAAAATATGTGCCCCGAGAGAATTCAGACGTTCGTCTATTTTCATGTACCCTCGGTCTATTTGTTCCACGTTGTCTATTCGGCTTGTGCCTTCTGCGCTTAAAGCTGCAATCAGCATGGCTATGCCGGCACGGATATCGGGAGAAGTCATGCGGCGTGCTTTAAGTGAAAACTTATGATTGTGTCCGACGACTACGGCACGGTGAGGATCGCATAGAATTATCTGTGCCCCCATTTCTATAAGCTTGTCTACGAAGAACAAACGGCTTTCGAACATCTTTTGATGGAAAAGTACTGTGCCGTTGGCTTGCGAGGCCGTTACGATAAGCACGCTCAACAAGTCGGGAGTAAGACCGGGCCACGGCGCGTCGGAAATCGTGAGTATGGAACCGTCTAAAAATGTCTCTACCTGGTAGTGTGCCTGTTGCGGTACTACAATGTCTTCTCCTTTTGCGTGAATGCGAATTCCTAACCTTCTGAAAGTTTCCGGAATAATGCCGAGATTTTCTATGGAAGCGTTTTTTATGGTTATGCCTCCGCCCATTATTGCCGACATTCCTATGAAACTTCCTACTTCTATCATGTCGGGCAGGATTTTGTGCTTTGCTCCCGAAAGGGATTTCACTCCTTCGATTGTAAGCAGGTTCGAGCCGATTCCCTTTATTTTTGCACCCATAGCGCAAAGGAGTTTGCAAAGCTGCTGTATGTACGGCTCGCACGCCGCATTGTATATTGTAGTTACGCCTTCGGCCATAGTGGCAGCCATTATAAGGTTCGCAGTTCCTGTTACGGAAGCTTCGTCGAGCAGGACGTATTTTCCTTTGAGCCTTTCGGCCGAAATCAGGTAAATGCTGCCGTCCTTGTCGCTTTCAAACTTTGCTCCGATTGCTTGCAGGCCTCGCAGGTGGGTGTCGAGCCTTCTCCGACCTATGTTGTCGCCTCCAGGTTTTGCGAGGGCCGCTTTATGGAAACGGGCGAGCAGAGGCCCTACAAGCATTACGCTTCCCCGTAATTTAGAGCACAGATGTGCAAAATCATGACTGCCCACATAATTGCTGTCAATGCGGTCGGCGCAGAACGAATAGGTGTTTTCGTCGAGCCTTTCTATTCGCACGCCCATTTGACGCAACAGATCTATCAGATTGATTACGTCGAGAATATCTGGAATGCCGCTTATCGTAACCGTTTCGCCGGTAAGCAGTGCTGCGCATATTACCTGGAGCGCTTCGTTTTTGGCTCCTTGTGGTGTGATTTCGCCGCTTAGCCTGTGACCTCCCTCTATCAGAAATGACGCCATCTGTTTTTCTGCTTTGTTATAGTTTTTTCCTGGGGATTTTTAGCGGTTGTTTATATAGCGTTGCATGTCAGCATGTATTTTGCTGTCATTCAGCGAGTCCTTGTTCCACATTTCCAGGCTGCGGCGCATTCGTGTTTCTGTAAGCCTCATCAGTTCGTCGCGTTCTGCTCCTTCCGGCATTTCGCTTATCGTGTGCAGAAGGTTTTCTAACAGATGTCCGTAATGGCGATATTGTATTTTTGTCATAGGATAGGGAACGCGTACCGGTTTTTCGTTTTCAGGGTGGCGTTCTATGGGGAAAGGATAATCCACATCGAGTTTGTAATCTGTCAGCAGGGCCAGGTGATTCCACAGTTTGTGCTGCAATCCGGGGGTGTTGCGGTTTTGCGGGGAAAAGTTGGCCATTATCCTTATAATTGTTTCGGCGCAGCGCTGACGTTCGTTGCGGTCTTTTATTCCTATGGCATATTCGGCCATGCTTTGCACTAAGCGGCCGTATTCTGGCAGAATAAGTTTATCGCGTGTTGTGTTGTAATCCATTTCACAATAGCTTTTTAGGTGTGGTTGCTATGAATTCTTTCAGATAGTAAGGTTCGAAATAAGCTACGTCCTCGAATTTGTCTGTAGCCACCGATTGTTGTGCAAGCGGCAGCATGTGTCGTGCTTCGGGTATTATTCCGTCGATGAAATGCGCGTTTTCGTGCTGTATCACAGCTTTGCATTTTTCTGAGCCGTTGCCGAAAAAGTAAACGGGCTGTTTGTCGAGCAAATCGTTGAAAGCATCGTGTTCCACGACAACGGCCTCTGTGGAACGTATTTCTTTCAGCGCGCGGTCGTAAACGGCTGTGTAGACCTCCATTCGTCTTGCGTCTATCATAGGACAGAACAAGGCATTCTCCTCTATGTCTTCGCGATAGAGCAGTAGCGGAACGGCAAGAAGTTTCAGTGTGGAAACCGCTATCAGTTTCACTTTCCGTCCGTAGCATACGCCTTTGGCTGTCGACGAGCCTATGCGCAGACCTGTGTATGAGCCGGGGCCGGCGCTAAGTGCTACATAGTCAAGTGGTATGGCGTGACTGTCGGCAAACGAAAGCGCATCTCTCACCATAGGTGCGAGCACCGTGGCCTGTTGCGGCCCTTCTTTTTCTATATTGTCATAGATTATATGACCTTCGTGGCTTACGGCTACGGAGCATACCGATGTCGACGTTTCAATGTATAGTATGCACGACATTAAAAAGGTTCTTTATTTTCTTATCCGTGCAAAGATACGATTAATTTGTCAATAATCGATGTGTTTCTCCTGCTAACGAGGAGGCTTGTCTGCCGACGAACGGTATTGAGGCGGATTCGGATTGCCGGTTCACGGTTTGCAACATATCTGTGTATGTATTGAAAAATTTTTCGGGAAGTAAAAAAATATTTTTTTTGTACGTGTAAAAAACTTTCCGCAGCAAATTGAAAATACAAGGGAGATAATCGAAAATATGT
>CAJKQZ010000150.1 GCA_905202115.1 uncultured Prevotellaceae bacterium
TGATTTTCAAGTGCTTGGCAGGTGACCGTTTTTGTCTGCAAAACCCTACGGAAAGCCGGTGCCGATTCAACTGAAGCGCATAGGGCATGAATACAGCAGAGAGATGCACCGATTAAGGCGGAACCGGAGGAATCCGCGGCCGAAAAGAAAACGGAGAATCAGAAAACGATGTCGCAATTGCGGTCGGGACTTCCCACCTGCGCACCGGCTTTTTTGTAAAGGTTAATGGCAGGAGTGTTCCATTCGAGCACCTGCCAGCGAATCTTGTGGCAGCCAGTTTCTTTGGCAAGATTTATGATTCTGTCGAGCACGCGGGAACCTATTCCCTGCCCGCGGTATTCGGGCTTTATGTAAAGGTCGTCCATGTAGAGCGCCTTGCCCGTCCACGTGTAGTAGCAATAATAGTAAACCACGTAGCCCACGGCCTCGCGCTCGGGAGTTTCTATCATGAAACAGTTGAAGAAGTCTTTCTCGGCCGTCATGCGTTCGACGGTATTGGTGAGCTGGTCGGACGACTTTTCAAATTCGGCCAGTTCCTTTATCATTCCCAATATTTTCTCGAAATCGGCCGGTTCGGCCTTGCGGAGTTTTATGTCTGTCATACCGTCAATATTTTACTTTTACGTTTTTGCAACTGCAAATTTACTCAAAATAAAATTCACATTCCGTTAGCATACAGAAGTTCCCCTGTACATAAAAAACAAGTCTGGGATATTTCAAATTATCCCAGACTTGTTTTTTGTTAATTCCCATGTATTTTAAATTGCCTGCGGGAAGTTACAGCGTACACGAAAGAGAGCGTTTTCTTTCTTTGAAAGCCCTTTCTCAATGCACCGCTTCGCAGCCGTTTAAAGTCAGAACACGAACGTGCGGAGCAACCAGTAAGTCACCATACCGGCAAGGTATCCCACGAGAACTATCCACGAAATGTGGCGCAGGTACCAGCCGAACGTTATCTTCTCCAGGCCCATCACAACAACGCCTGCCGCGCTGCCGATGATGAGCATCGAGCCGCCCACTCCGGCGCAGTATGCGAGAAGCTGCCAGAAAATGCCGTCGACAGCCAGATTCACGCTTGTCGGGTCGATTACGTACATCTTCATGGCCCCTGCCACGAGCGGCACATTGTCGACAATGCTCGAGACAACGCCTATGACACCGGTTACAAGGTAATCGTTGCCTCCGCTCACGCCTTCAAGCCACTTGCCGAACGACTGCAGCACACCGATCTCTGACATGGCTCCCACAGCAAGGAGAATGCCGAGGAAAAACAATATCGTGGTCATGTCGATACGCGAGAGAAGTTTGCTTACTCTCTGTTTCATACTCGACGGGATGTTGGTTTTTGAGCGATAGAACACTTCGGTAACCGTCCAGAGCACGCCAAGCACGAGCAGAATGCCTACGAACGGAGGCAAATCGGTCATAGCCCTGAAAATAGGCACGAAAATCAATCCCCCCACGCCTATGCCGAATACCGCCTTGCGTTCAACAGGCGTAAACTGCAACGCGCGCTGTTCCTCCACGGCTTCCTCTGCGGCAGGAAGGCTGCCGCGCATGGACATCTGCACAATAAGCACCGGCACCACGATAGAAACAACGGCCGGAATAAGAACTTCTTTCAGCACTCCGAGCGTGGTTATGTTTCCGGCTATCCAGAGCATTATCGTAGTCACGTCGCCAATGGGCGAAGGCGCGCCGCCGGCGTTTGCCGCCACTATCACCATTGCGGCGTAGATAAGGCGGTCTTTCTTGTTTTTTACGAGCTTGCGCAGAATCATCACCATAACAATGCTCGTGGTCAGATTGTCGAGTATGGCCGAAAGCACGAACGTTATTCCCGAGATTCTCCACAGCAAAGCGCGTTTGGAGCGCGTGCGAAGGTATTTTATCACGAAATCGAAGCCGCCTTTACTGTCTACAATCTCCACTATCGTCATGGCGCCCATAAGGAAGAACAGCGTCTCGGCCGTCTCGCCTATCTGCTCCATTAATCTGCCGTTGACGAAGCCTGCAGCCGAACCGTCGCCCGATTCAATGGGAAAGGCTCCCGCATTCACACCACACATGTAGAGCACCCAGCACACCACAAACATAAGCAGGGCAACAGCCGCCTTGTTTACTTTGGTAAACGATTCGAGCGCAATAAATAAATAGCCTATTATGAAGACTATAACGATTGAAGCTGTAAAACTCATAGTTTTTTATAGGTTTTTAGTTTCGTTATGGTTGAGGATTGGAATTTCCGGTTTGCAAAGAAAAGAAAAAACTTCAACGAAGAAAAGAAACGCACACATTTTCAACGTAAAAACGACGATTTATTCTGTTTTTGCGGTTTGCGCAAAGCAAAATCACACGTTTGCAGCGTTTTCCGTGTGATTTACAACACACTCGCCGCACCGGCAACGGCTTGCAGATGCAACCGCCTGCGCACAGAACACATACCGTAGAAGAAGTCGGAAAAGCCTCCACCTGCAACAACTGAACGTCTGCGCCGGAACCGGTATGGACTTTTCAGAACATGACATTTTGTCAGGTCCTCACACCTCCCGTAGGCACAGGAAAAAAAACTTCCCGCTTGTAGAAAAAATTATCTCAGACATATTTTGAATTATCTCTGAGATATTTTAAAATATGTCTGAGATAATTTTTCAGGCGCTTTTTGCCGACATGAAAAAACCACCTGACAAAATGTCAGGTGGGAAAAGAAACATCTGTTCCGCACCGCACGGATTATCTGCAGAACTATTTTCATAATTCTTTACGCAGGAGCAAAAAACATGTCTGAGGCATTTTAAAATGCCTCAGACATGTTTCAATTTATCTTTGTGATAATTTCTCTACAAGCGGGAACTTTTACGCAGTTACGCCCGCACGTTTATCATTCTTTGAAATAAGGAGCCGCCGAACTGGAAGACGGACTTGAATTCTCTATAAAAGGCCAGCCGTCTTTCCACTGCACCTTGTCGAGGAGTACTACGCGTCCCAAATCGGCATTAGCGCGCAGATAGCCGTGATAAGGAATCCATGTATCGCCGTTGTCGTCTTCTACAAATTCGGCATTATGTCCCGGTCCAGCCACGAAATCGTTGCTCTGAAGAAGAATCTCGCACTGGTTGTCGAGCATACGGCCTCCGCTCTTGTTCACATACGGGCCGGCAAGGCTGGTGGAACGTCCGTAAACCACACGGTAAGTGCTGTTGGCGCCTTCGCAACAGCTTCCAGCCGAGCCGAACAGATAATAATATCCGTCGCGCTTATAAACATAAGACGCCTCCATGAGACTTCCGGCTATCTGCACTTTCTGAGCCCCGGGCATTATACGCAAACCGTCTTCGGTAAGCTGAATCATGTATATACCGAAAAAACTTCCCCATATCAGATAATTCTTGCCGTTGTCGCGGATGTAGAACTGGTCTATGGAGTTATGCACGCCTATCTCGTTGGCCATAAGCACCACGCCACGATCGACGAACGGGCCTTCGGGACGGTCGGAAGTGGCTACGCCTACTCCGCACTTCTCGCCATACCCCCATACGCCTATCGAGAAATAAAGAACATACTGCCCGTCTATGTAATTAATGTCGGGAGCCCACATCATGGCGCTCGAACCGGGTGTGCCGCCCGAACCCGGCGCTACGCACGCAGGGCGCGTGCTCTCGGAAAACGCCGTGCCCACAAAAATCCAGTCGACAAGGTTTTTGGAACGGAAGATAGGAATGTTTCTCGAGTCTTCCGTGCCGTAAAGGTAGAAGAAACCGTCTTCGCCACGTATTATCGTGGGATCGGGAACCGAGCGCGAAATTATAGGATTATTGAACGTCAGTCGTTTTAAGTTGTCGTCGGCTGCGGCACGGTCAATGCCCGCTACGAAAAGCGCCGCAAGCAGCAAGGCTGATGTAATTATTCGTTTCATTACTTTCATATTGCGTTTTTGCATGATTTTATTTTATATCGATACGGATATTCTGCTAAATCAATCGGATTCACCGTTATTTGCGACGTATGAGAATCTTCTTGCCGTTGTGTATGTAAATTCCTTCCTTAGGATTCTCAACGCGGATTCCCTCAAGCGTGTAGTAAGCTCCATCGTCTTCGCCGTTTTTATCGGTCTCTATATTCTCGACTCCTACCGGATCGTCCACACTGCGGAAAACGGTTGCGTTTTTCCAGCCCTGTTTCAAACGATAGTTGATTATTTTGCCCGAAGGCACGTAGAGAGTATTTATTTTCCTGAACGTAGTAGCAGTTACCGGCACCGGTTCGTCCCAACCAGCAAAGAGTGTGTTTATCGTATCGCCCCAAAAAGCATAATCGCCTATCGAAACGATTGTTTTAGGCATGGTGACGTGTCCTATCTGGCCGCAGTCGGCAAAAGCGTACTCTCCTATGCTCTCAACCTTTTCCGAAAAATCTATCGCCCCGAAACTGCCGCAGCCGTTAAAGGCGTAATCGCCTATCGTGGTTGCATTATAAGGGATATTCACTTCCGAAAGAGACGAGCAGCCGGCAAAAGTATAATCGGCAATGCTGTTAAGACTGTCGGAAAGGACTGCGCTCTTGAGCGACACGTCGTTACGGAAAGCCTCCTCGCCGAGATATTTCACGGAGTCGGACATGGTAATGCTTTCCAGCGACTCGTTGTCCTTAAAGGCGCGGTCGCCGATATAGCGCAACGAATCGGGAAGGTCGATGGACTTGAGATTGCCGCAGGCAAGGAAAGCGTCGTGGCCTATCTCCTCTACAAGCGGAGAGAGAATTATGGAATACAGCGCCGTACAGCTCATAAACGCAGCAGGAGCTATCACTCTGCACGAATCGGAGTATTCCACGTTCGACAGACTCGTGCAATTATAGAATGCCGCGTAGCCCACGCGACGGTATGTGTCGGAAAGCTTCAGCGCCTTAAGATTCGTGCATTGGTTGAATATCTGATCGGGAATTTCCGTGCCGTAATTCTGCAATCCCACGGTGGTAAGGTTTGTGCAACGCATGAAAACCGCCTTTCCGAGGCTATTCACCGATTCGGGAACAACTACGGTAGAAAGCTTGGTGCAACCGTGGAAGGCCCAGTCTCCTATTTTAGTAACGGTAGAAGGAATGGTTATAGAACCGAGCTGCTCGCAACCGTCGAACGCGCCTGCGCCTATTTCAGCGAGCTTCGAAAAACGGAACGTTACAGTAGAAAGTTTGGTGCAGCCGGCAAAAGCATAGTCGCCTATCCTAAGTACGGACTGCGGAATGGTTACAGACATTATTCCCGTACAGAAACTGAAAGCGTCGTTGCCGATGCCGGTCACGGCATACTGCACGCCGTCATAAGCCACTGTGCTGGGAATGGTAAGCGCACCGCTCACGTAAGTACCGTCCTCTTCACTCGGAGCCACTTCGGCCGTATTGTCTTCGGAGTTCAGATTAAAATAAAGCGTGTTCACTTTCACTTTTTCAGCATATGCGCCGGCAGAACATGCGAGCAACATTGCGAACATCACAGCCGTTCCCTTGAACACTGTCTGCCTGCACATCCGCAGGATGTCGGGTAATAAAATAGTATTCATTATCATATTCAATTAATGTTTTCACTTGACAAAATGCGGCATGCCTCCTTGCCCCCCCTACGTGCAGCCGCTTTAAAGCATTATACGATACAAATGTAACAATTATCGGCAAAAGTCAAAAAAGCGAGCCGCAATCTTTGCATTAATTAGCATTTTTTACCATTACGGCCCGTTCCAAAACATACCGGTTGCAGACAAAATAAAGAATAATGCTGCAAAAACGACACGATTCCGGCATTCCGAGAAATCATCTCCAAGACATTTTAAGTATGAGTCCCATATGTACAGGGCAGATCTGCAAAAAATGCGTAAGGAAAGGTTTCATATAAAAATGACTCTCATGAAAAAAAATATTTTTTTTCATGAGATAAAAAACTTCCCGCAGATAAATGAAAATACAAGGGAGATAATCGAAAATATGTCT
>CAJKQZ010000151.1 GCA_905202115.1 uncultured Prevotellaceae bacterium
AAATATGTCTGAGATAATTCAAAATATCTCAGACATATTTTTCGCTATATATACATGCGCTGATTTTCAGGTGCTTGGCCGCTGACCGTTTTTGTCTGTAAAACTTCACGGCGAGGCGTTGTATATTCAAAGGAAAACAGTCGTTTTTCTGTTTAAAGAAATCCGGACAGTAATTTCTATCTAAGCATGATTTACTTTCTTTATTTTCTATCGAAGATAATGTTTTTGTCGTTTTTTATATAAATAAAGACTATATTTGCAATATCCTTTGTAATCTTGCTTTCTTAGTAATAATAAAAACAAACTGAATTAAAATGAATAAATTTTTGATTGCATTTTTTATGGCCGGAGCTGTTCTTGCAACTTCGCCCTGTAAAATGTTAGCTGCAGGTAATGACGACCTGCATATCATTCCTCAGCCGCAGGAAGTGGTTCGCGGACAAGGAAGTTTCTCGCTCTCTCCCAACACAACGTTCTGTGCAAGCGGAAAAGAGGTGAAATCGGTGGCGGCTTTCTTTGCCTCCAAAATAAAAGACGCAACAGGATACGATATTAAGGTTACGTCGAAAGCTTCTGCCGGAGCTATCCGTCTGAAAATAGGAAATAAAGGGAAAGACGGGGAAAGCTACACTCTCAAAGTCGCTCCTGACGGCGTTGAAGCGGTTGCGCCTACGGCTCAAGGACTGTTTTATGCCATGCAGACCTTTTTACAGCTTCTGCCTCCTCAGATAGAGAGCCCTTATGTGGTGAAAAATGTGGAATGGAAGGCTCCGGCTGTAACGATAAACGATAAGCCGCGTTTCAAATACCGCGGTTTGCACACCGATGTCTGCCGTCATTTCCAGACTGTCGAGACGATAAAGAAGCAACTCGACATGATGGCAATGTTCAAACTGAATCAGTTTCACTGGCACCTTACCGAAGACCAGGGCTGGCGCATAGAGATAAAGAAATACCCTGAACTGACCAAATATGCCGCATATCGTGACCGCGGTGACGAGAACCTTATTAACGGTTTTATAAAACCGACAGTAGACAGCCTTTATGGCGGTTATTATACTCAGGAAGAAGTCAAGGAAATAGTAGCTTATGCAAAAGAACGTTATATAAATGTGATTCCCGAGCTTGAAGTCCCGGGACATGAGGTAGCTGCCATTTCTGCTTATCCCTGGCTTGCGTGCAGGGAAGAAGAGCGTCGCCCGTGGACGATATGGGGAATTTCTCCGATTGTGATGTGTCCTGGCAAAGACTCGACTTTCGAGTTTCTTGAGAATGTCTTGAAGGAAATGGTGCCGCTTTTCCCTGGCAAATACTTCCATATCGGTGGCGATGAGAGTCCCCGCGAGGAATGGGAGAAGTGTCCACTATGCCAGAAGCGTGCAAAAGAACTCGGCTTTACAAAAGAAAACGGACGCAGCATAGAGGCGCAGCTTCAGAGCTATGTCGTAGGGCGCGTTGAGAAGTTCCTGAACAAATACGGTAAGACAATTATCGGCTGGGATGAGATTCTTGAAGGCGGAAACCTGAACAAGTCGGCCGTTGTTATGTCGTGGCGCGGAGAAGCAGGCGGAGTGGAAGCTGCCAATGCGGGACACAATGTGATAATGACGCCGTCGCATACGTTCTATCTTGACTTTTATCAGGACAGAATGGAGCCGTCGCCGGTTGCAATAGGCGGATACAATACCGTTCAGAAGCTTTTCAATTACGATCCTGTTCCGAAAGCTGTGGCAGAGCAGGGAAATGAAAAATATGTGCTCGGACCGCAGGCCAATACGTGGACAGAGTACATTGCCGACGGAAAGAAACTGGAATATCGCATGTTTCCGAGGGCTTTGGCCGTTGCCGAGATAGGGTGGACTGAAAAAGCCAACAAGGATTCCCTTAATTTCTTTAAGACTTTGGATAACGACGCTTCGTTGCGCATGAGGCAGCACGGCATAAACTTCCATATTCCCATTCCGGTGCAGGAAGGCAGAGCTTACAAGCGCCAGGCGTTTGTAGACGAGATTTCCGTGCCTATTACATCGGTTCGTCCCGTGAAGATTGTATACACAACAGACGGCAGCGAGCCGAACGCAGGTTCGCAAGTCTACACTTCGCCTATAAAGATAAAGGAAAGTTGCACGCTTCGGCTTGCTTCCATTCTGCCGAGCGGAATAATTGGAGGAATGAACAGCATTCAAATGGTTAAAGAGCCTTATTTGCCTGCCGTAGAGAAGAAAGACGCAGAACAGGGCCTTAATCTGCATGTGGCATACGGACTTTTCAAGAAATCTGCCGATTTGCATAATTATTATGAGTGGACAAACAGTAAGATAAAGGGCTTCGAAGAGCTTCACGTTAAGAATCCTGCAAACGATTACTCTGCCGTGGCCGAGGGATACATAATGATTCCGGAGGACGGCGTTTACGGATTTGCTTCCGAGAACAACCAGGTTATTATAGACGATAAGGTTGTTGCCGACAAGGACAACGATGTGGTGAAACGCTTTTTATCGGGTTGCGGCACTGTTGCTTTGAAGAAAGGCTTTCATAAAATAAAGGTTGTGTTCATAGGTTACAATGGCGACGGCTGGCCTACTTATTATAATAATGCGAATGTGCAGATATGCAATACGTCGAAAAATGAAAATTTCAGAAAAGTAACTCCTGACATGCTTTTCCGTTGAAGATAACTACTGCTGCGCTTTTGCGTGGCAGTAGTTTTTGTTTTCAAAACAATAAATCCGATACCATAAATGAAAAATCAAATCATCGAATTTCGTAGAGTTGTAGTACTTAGGAATCTTTGCGCCGCAGTTTCGTTCGTTCTTTGCGCCGTTCCGGCGTTGGCGTATCATTCCGACGGAGCTGCTGCCTGCAATTCCGGTAACGAGCGCACTCTTTTTACATCGGTCAGAGGGCAGTATTACCGTATTCCTGCGCTTGCCGTTACAAGGTCGGGCGCAATTATAGCCTTGTCCGACGACCGCCATAACACCGGTTACGATGTGGGGCAGGGCGGTAAGCTTGATGTGCTTATGCGCCGTAGTCTCGACGGCGGAAATACGTGGACCGAGCCTGTAAAGCTGGCCGACAGCGACCGGTTTCCCGCGATAAAAGGTTTCGGTGATGCTTCTATTGTGGCCGATTGCAAGTCCGACCGAGTTCTTGCACTTGTGGTTTCCGATTCTGTAGGCCTTACATGGGTGCAGAACGGCAAGCTCGGCGTATATCGTTTTTACAGCAACGACGGCGGAGAAACATGGGACGGCGGCATGTGCATAACCGATCAGATTTACGGCCTCGGAAAGAACTGGAAATCGTTGTTCATTAGCTCAGGGCGAATAATGCAGAGCCGTGTTATAAAGACAGGAAAATACTATCGGATTTACTGTGTCGCTCTTGTCAGGGCCGAAAAGGAGGATGGCAAGACCGGTCTGTATGGCAACGCCGTTCTTTACAGCGATGACTTTGGCGAGACTTGGAGTGTGCTCGGAAATCCCGACGTATCGCCGTGCCCGCGGGGCGATGAAGCCAAAATCGAGGAATATCCCGACGGCACTGTTATTCTCAGCAGCCGCACAAACGGCAGATTCTTCAACCTTTTCGCATATTATGACAAACAGTTTGCTTCGGGCGTTTGGACAGAAAGTGTTGCCGCTTCTTCGTTCAGCAACATAGGCAATGCGTGCAATGGCGAGATTCTGCGTGTCGAGGCTATTGAGACTGCTACCGGCCGTAAGGCCGATTTGCTGTTGCAGTCGGTGCCCGCAGGGCCAGGGCGCTCTAATGTGTCGATTTACTACAAGGTGCTCAAAGAGGGCGATATATCTACTTATACCACTGACGGTTTGGGTAGCGGATGGATAAGATTCCCTGTGTGCAGCGTGGCGTCGGGGTATTCTACAATGTGTCGGCTGCCCGACGGAAAAATAGCCTTCTTGTACGAACGCATTCCGGTTGATACCGACTATGCATACGACATTGTTTTCCGCTCATTCAGCCTTGATTTCATAACCGGCGGAAAGTATCGTGCCGTTCCCGAAAACCGCAAGGCCGCAAGACGCTTTGCTCGGGCATGTTCTGTTTGTTAAGGGGCGAAGTTCTTATTTTGTTTTAAGAAGAAACATAAAAATAGGCGGCGACCGGCCTTGCGCCAATCACCGCCTATTTTTAGATTCGTATAAAAGGATTTTTAAAGTATGCCTTGTGCCATCATGGCCTTTGCCACTTTCATGAAGCCGGCGATGTTTGCACCTTTCACGTAGTTTACATAGCCGTCGGGCTGTGTGCCGTAGCGTATGCATGCTTCGTGAATGTTCTGCATGATGTAGTGGAGCTTGTTGTCTACTTCTTCGGCCGACCAGCTGAGGCGCTCGGAGTTCTGTGTCATTTCGAGACCGGATACCGATACACCGCCTGCATTCGAAGCCTTGCCCGGAGCGTAGAGAATCTTCGCTTTCTGGAATTCAGCAATGGCTTCAGGTGTGCTGGGCATGTTTGCTCCTTCCGACACTGCGATAACTCCGTTTGCTATGAGTGCGCGTGCGTCGTCGCCGTCGATTTCGTTCTGTGTGGCCGACGGAAGTGCGATGTCGCATTTCTCGTTCCAGGGACGGGCGCCTGCAACATACTTGACGCCGTATTTTTCTGCGTATTCACGAATACGTCCGCGCTCTATGTTCTTGAGCTCCATTACATAGTTCCACTTCTCGCGGTCAATGCCGTCGGGATCGTAGATGTAGCCGTCGGAGTCGGAGAGTGTGACAACTTTTGCTCCCAATGTGATGAGCTTGTCTACTGTATACTGAGCCACGTTGCCCGAACCAGAAACGCAAACAGTCTTGCCCTTGATGTCTATGCCGCGTGTTTTGAGCATTTCAAGGAGAAAGTAAACGTTACCGTAGCCGGTTGCTTCGGGACGGATGAGAGAGCCGCCGAATTCCAGGCCTTTTCCGGTGAATGTTCCTGTGTATTCGTGTGTGAGTTTCTTGTACATTCCGAACATGTAGCCTACTTCGCGGCCGCCTACGCCGATGTCGCCGGCGGGAACGTCGGTGTCAGGACCGATGTTACGCCAGAGTTCTGTCATGAATGCCTGGCAGAAACGCATGATTTCGCCGTTGCTCTTGCCGCGCGGGCTGAAGTCGGAACCGCCTTTGGCGCCGCCCATAGGAAGTGTGGTAAGCGCGTTCTTGAATGTCTGTTCGAAAGCAAGGAACTTGAGTATACCCAGGTTAACGGAAGAGTGGAAACGCAGACCGCCTTTATACGGGCCAATCGCATTGTTGTGCTGAATGCGGTAACCGGTGTTGGTCTGAACTTTTCCTTTGTCATCAACCCACGTTACGCGGAATGTATATATGCGTTCGGGAATGCAGAGGCGTTCTATGAGATTTGTTTTTTCAAACTCGGGATGTTCGTTGTATTCATCCTCAATGGTAGCGAGTACCTGCGAAACGGCCTGTATGTATTCGGGCTCGTTGGGATAACGACGTTTTAAAGTGTCGAGTACTTCTTGTGTCTTCATTTTGATTACTCTGTTATTATTGATCTTTCTGTCGCTGCAAAAGTATAAAAAAGTTTGCAAATCGAGTAGTTTTATGAAAATAAAACGCTATTTTGGCTCAAAATATTTAAAAACATCACTTTTTGCTCTGTATTTGTTGCGATTTGACGATGAAAAACGGATATACTTTCGCTTTTAGAAGACAAAATTTGTTTTTATAGCATTGATAGAAACAAATTTCCGTAATATCATTGCAAAATGTTGAAAAAAGAACGAATGCAGGCATTTTTTGTTAATGTGTATCGCATATATTTATATATATGTATAGCACCAATTATTCCTTGCTGTTTTTTTACGGATGTTTGCTAAGTATATGGAAAAATATTCGTCACGAAAAAAAAATATTTTTTTTCGTGAGATAAAAAAGTTCCCGCAGTAAATTGAAAATACAAGGGAGATAATCGAAAATATG
>CAJKQZ010000152.1 GCA_905202115.1 uncultured Prevotellaceae bacterium
TATCTCAGAGATAATTCAAAATATGTCTGAGATAATTTTTTCTACAAGCGGGAAGCGTTTTTCCTCGTGCCGGCGGGAGGTTCGGACACCTGACAAAATGTCATGTTCCGAAAAGTCCATTTCTGGCTGCGGCGTGCAGAGCCAAAACATATATGAGGAAATTCAAAATACATCTAATGTTATGGTACAGTTCAAGCCCTTACTGTTTTCTGACACATAGGGTGATATGTACATGTTTTTAATGTATCTTTTATGAAAGAATGTTTTAGAAATCACAGGATACAACCAATATGCCGCCTGCACGCTAAGTATCCCGATTCCGGCACCGGCAATCACATCCGTCAGCCAATGACGGTTGTTATACATACGGAAGAAACCTGTTCCTGCCGCAACTGCATATCCTGCCACACCAATCCACGGAGAGACGTCCCTGTATTCTCTGCGCAACAGTTCCGCTCCCATGAACGCTGTGGCTGTATGTCCGGAGGGGAACGAGTTTCTGGCACTTCCGTCGGGCCGTTCCACTTTAGTAACATTCTTCATCGTATATACAGCCGCCCCCATTAAAGTACACGCAGTTCCGAGAATAACAGTCATATCGCCATAACCATGTTTCCCTTTTATGCCACACAGTTTCAGTCCATACACAGCTGCAATCGGAGCATACTGGGAAAAATCATCGATTGTAAATTTACGGTCGATATTCTCCTGCAGTTCTTCTCTAATCTCCCTGTTCTGATATTTCAGCCAATCGCTTTCCAATCCTATCACACCCACACCTATAAGAGTGCAGGGAACAATCAATTGCAAAGGCTTGAAACCATAAAGCCCCGAACGCACCGTATCCGAATCGGAAACAACATGGTTTCCGCTGAAAACAGAATCCGTCTGAGCCATACCGGCAACAGATTCAAGTATGATGATACATAAAGCAAGAACTCTCGGAATTTTATCCGGTTTTATATTTAAACTCTTTTTCAACAGCCGCGCCATTATGGCAAAAACATGCCTGAATCCTGAAAAATGATTCCTACAGCCCTTCATCGTATTCCAATTTTGCATTATGTTTCTTGCCTCTGCTTCCTCCGAACTGCCATGAAACACCTATATAGAAGATACGCGGATTACGACGTTTCTCTACTTTCTGTTTCAGTTCCGGAGTATCGAGCGTATAAGATTTACGATAGGTATCGAACAAATCCGTTACTGAAGCGATGACAGAAAAATCAATCGCCGGTATATCAAATTTCATCCCAAGATTTATACACACGTCGGCATCGCGGCGGCCTTGCGGAACAAGTGTCGCCGAACGGTATCGGGCATTGAGCTGAACCATATAACGGCTGAAAGGTCTTAAATTGGCATTCAACAATGCGCTCCAGGAAAATGTATCTCTGTTCTTTCCGAATCCTAACTTGGAAGCATCTATCTGATTGTAGTATCCGTTCATGTTCAGATTAAAGTCAAAACAGCGCACCACAGGAAAATTCCATATCAACTCTATTCCGGCATTCCTACTGGATTGAAGATTTTCTTTAGTCGTGAGTAACACTCCGGAATCTATATAGCGCGAAACTTCCGAAATCCGGTCGATGATGTACCGATAATACAAAGAACTCATTAATGAACTCCCGTTTGCTGTACGCCACAGCCAGCCCATTTCGAAAGAATGTATCTTTTCCGGCTTCAAATCAGGATTCCCCGCTTCAAGACTAAGAGGATTTATTTGCTCGGCAAAGGGATTCATATCACTTCCGGCGGGACGATTCACGCGCAGGCTGTAATTCAGCATCAATTCCTGACCTGTACCCACAGGCCGCGAGAAATGCAGCGTAGGATACAGGTTGGCGTAACTTTGTTCAAGGCTTTGTTTTTGTGAAACAAGTTTATTATGGACAACGGCATATTCGCCGCGCAATCCTGCCTGCACATTCCAACGGCCTACCGTCATTTCCAATGCGGCGTAAAGAGAATTAAGAGTAAGATAATGCGCGAAATCGCTGCTGCGTTCCGCATTGGGAATAAAATCAGTACCGTCCCAGTCTGTAACATGATAATTCTGTTCGGCTCTTAGGTGCTCCAGTTCATAACCCGACGTAAGTCTGATTCGGTCTGTAAACCGTTGCCGGCTATAAAGCCTTAATATATGCAGGTAATTGGCATCCCATACAGATTCATTGTTTTTATCATACTCTTTCATTTTCAAAGTTGAGTAATGATTCATCTCGTCTTCCGACTCCGAGGAACATGTATAATCTACGCCCCACTCGTTTTCCTTACCATAGCGGCAAGAATACTTAAAAGCGGCTTCCCACATATTCTCTTCGGCCAAAGCCGAACGATCTCGTAGATAAGATTCGGACAGTTCCCCATCCGTAACCGATACCACCCGCTCGTCGCGCTTAAAACGGCGGCGATTATAACTTCCTGCCACTTCCAGTTTGTCACGGCCGGTTAGCGAAACATCCATGCCGATACGGAAAGTATGAGACACAGGACGACCAAGTCCGTAAGTATTCTGGTCGATAACATCCGCCGGAGAGACACGATGATCTATGATACTGCGGTCATAACGGTCGCGGCGGAAAGTGTATCCGCCGAAAACATTAAATTTATTCATACCGTAATTCAGATTTACGCCTGCGTTTTGCCGCCCGCTACTTCCCATGTTGGCGTTGACTGTTCCGTTCGCGCCTTGTTTCGCGTCTTTCTTCAATACAATGTTTATTATGCCGCTCATACCGTCCGGCTTGTACTCAGCCGAAGGGTTCGTAATGACTTCTATACTCTCTATATTACTCGCCGAAAGCTGACTTAACGCTTCTCCCTGCGTTCTTGCGCTCATCATGGCAGACGGTTTTCCATTTATCATAATTGCGACATTACTGTTTCCGCGCAAACTTACACGGCCATCCATATCAACATCGACAGAGGGTACGTTCTGCAACAGGTCGCCGGCCGAACCGGACGAACTCATCAAATCCTGACCTACATTGAATACCTTGCGGTCGAGCTTTGCCACAAATGTCGATTTCCGACCTTTCACCACAACCCCTGCGAGTCGTTTTCCCTCCGACATAAACAATACGCCTACATTTACAATCCGCCCCTTTTCCAATATAAACAAATCGGAACGCACCGGATCACATCCCACATAGCTCCCCTCTATATAGTATTTCCCTGCAGGAAGTCCGTCAAAACGGAATACACCCGCACTGTCTGTCATGCAGCCGGTCCTGAATTTTCCCGTCTCTGCCTCGTGCAAGGCAACAGTGGCAAACTCCACAGGCATACCCGTCGCTTTCGCTTTCAACATTCCGGTCACAACGCCTTCGGTCTGTGCGGTTACCGGCATTATCCACGACAGTGAAACCGCCATAATCAAAAACATTTTTTTCATGCTCTTTCATTAATCAGATTAAATCCTGGCACAAAAATAGAAGGCGATTTTGCAGGAATTTTGAATTACGCACCACCGGTTGAACTAAATACATGACATTTTGTCAGGTGTCCGAACCTCCCGCCGGCAAAGAAGAAAATACTCCCCGCTTGTAGAAAAAATTATCTCAGACATATTTTGAATTATCTCTGAGATATTTTAAAATATGTCTGAGATAATTTTTCGGGCGCTTTTTGCCAGCATGAAAAAAACGACCTGACAAAATGTCAGGCGGGCAAAAAAAAGTCTGTTTCCACTTCAATGATTGTATGCCTTCAATTAATACGGTCGAGGATACCACCCCCTCGCATAAACAAGGCATACGAACCGAATAGAATACCAGCAAACGGGACAATGAACAGGGGCAAAATAGAGAGCATTCAGATTATCTACAAAATTAAGCCGTATATTTGCTCGCATATAAACCTGCAGCCAATGAGAAAAGACATTAATCAACCTTGCGGCGCAAACCTGAACAAAAATTCCACATTGTAAAATTATAAGTCATGAAGCTACTGATAATAGAAGACGAGCAGCTGTTATCCGACAGCATCGTGAGTTATCTCGGCAGAGAAGACTATCTCTGCGAGCAGGCGTTCACGTTCAGAGAAGCGATGAAACGTGTAGGCGTGTATGAATACGACTGTATCCTGCTCGACCTAATGTTGCCCGGCGGAAACGGACTCGACATTCTGCACCGTATCAAACAGCGCACACCGCAGACAGGGGTGATAATCGTTTCGGCAAAGGATTCTCTTGACGACAAGGTTGCCGGACTGAAAGTCGGAGCAGACGACTATATAGCCAAGCCTTTCCACCTGTCGGAATTGAGCATGCGCATATTCGCCCTGCTACGCCGCAAGAACTTCACCGCAACCAACACGCTGCAAAGCGGAATGGTGGCAATCGACCTGTTAGGCAAGAAAGCAATGGCCGGAAACACAACGCTCGACCTCACGAAGTCGGAATACGAACTGTTGCTGTTCCTTATCGAGAACCGCCGCCGCGTGGTCTCCAAAAGCGCAATGGCCGAACACCTGAGCGGTGACATGGCTGATATGCTCGACGATTTCAATTTTGTTTATGCGCATATCAAGAACCTGAAATCAAAATTGACAGAAGCGGGTGTAACAGACTGCATAAAGACCTATTACGGAACCGGATACAAATGGACACTGGAAAATGAAGAATAGAAAATCAACAAGAATGAAAAGTCTTTTGTCTAAAACCCTCATGCAATTCGCCTGCTGCACCGCCGTATGTTTCGTTCTAACGGTTCCGTTGTTCTATCTGCTTACAAAACACTTTTATGCAGAAGACATGATAGACATCATCGAAGCCGTGGAACAAGGGCAAGGAATCCCGCCACTTGACCTCGAACAAGACATAATGGCCGGCATGATGATTCAGTTCCTGCTGATATTCCTTGCCTTCAGCCTGTCGCTGTTCATAACCATGCGATTCGTAACAAAAAAGCTGTGGCAACCCTTTGACAACACGCTGCAAAAGGCCGAACAGTTCAATCTTGAACAAGACGACATTCCTATCTTCACGGAAACAGACATACAGGAGTTCGCACGCCTCAACCGCTCGTTGGAACAGTTGATGAGTAAAGACAAGGAAATATACCGCATACAGAAAGAGTTCACAGAAAACGCCTCGCACGAACTGCAGACACCGCTTGCCGTAGTCCGCAGCAAACTCGACCTGTTAATGCAGGAAGATCTTACCGAAAGCCAAACGCGCCTTGTTTCCGAACTCTACGAACTCACCATACGCATGGGACATTTGAACCGCAACCTTCTCCTGTTGGCAAAAATAGAAAACGCACAATACACCGTTACGGAAGAAGTCGATATCGCCGCCTTTCTTTCAGATTCATTGCCGCTTTATGACACGTTGCAAAACGGAACAGCCCTGCATGTAGATGACCGCCGTACCGACCGTAATAAAAAACTCCGCGCCAATCCCGTTCTGTTCGACTGTTTACTGAAAAATCTAATTGTTAATGCCATACGGCATTCTACATCCTACGATAAAGTGCGGATACTTTTAGAAGACGGCCGACTTACAGTCTGCAATGCTTCCGCCAGCCGTAAACCTCTTGACGCCGGAACGCTGTTTTGCCGCTTCCGTTCAGGCGAAGTACGACAGAAAGGCAATGGTCTGGGACTTGCAATCGTCAAAGCAATCTGCAACTTCCACAACTGGGCCGTGGAATACAGATTCGAAGCAGGGTTTCATAAATTCATTGTTGACTTTCGCTCCAAGCAGCCATAAAATCGGCTTATGCAAAAGATTCACGCAGTTCTTTTCAATTATAATAAGCAGCTAATTTATGAGCTCGGCAGAAAGTCGGAACCAAATTTTCCGGCCAAATACTTTCAGACAGGAAGAAACGTTTCCTACAAAATCCTCAATGCTTTGCCGCAGAAGTTTGCAGACAAAAACGGTCAGCGGCCAAGCAATTGAAAATCAGCACATGTATATGTAGCAAAAAATATGTCTGAGATATT
>CAJKQZ010000153.1 GCA_905202115.1 uncultured Prevotellaceae bacterium
TTGTATTTTCAATTTCCTGCGGGAAGTTTTTTACCGTGTAAAAAAATATTTTTTTCGCAGGAGGGAAAGTTTAAATTTTACAGTCCATGAAAATTTTAAGGTGGTATATAATTTATTTCTCTTTTCCTTTTATGAGATTCTTTAGAAAAATACTTTACCGTGAAGATTAAGTTTTAAGTATTTATAATTTTAACGTAAACTAAAAAATGGTTATGGGTGAAATAGGAAAAATGTTTTTCTTACATTTGCGAATCATGGTATTGAAAGAATAAATACTAAGTATGATATGTTTAAAATATTCTTAATGTAGTTCTTTATTAATAATTAATATTTTAAGTTGTACTATTTGCAGTTCAACAAATATTTTTGAAAGTAGGGATTTATATTATTGCTTAAAATAATTATTATGACTTTGCACGAATTAGTTCAAAAACGTATAGTTGAAGTTTGTGATAGTATGGGTTTACAAACTCAAGCAGAATATCGAGGAAAAGATTGGCGGGCAGATGTATATGTGGAAAAAAGCACATCTATAAAATATGCTTTTGAAATTCAGATATCTCCGCAGTCATTGAAGAAGACACAAGAAAGACAGGCCAAATATATACGTGATGGTATTATCGGTTGTTGGCTATTTGAAAAAGAGCCGACAAAGCAAATTTTGGAAAAGGAAGATCTTCCTATATTTAAGTTAGCAACTGAGGGAAATGAAATTTTTGTATCTTTAAAGAAAAGGAAAATTCTCCCTATAAATGTTTTCATAAAAGATTTTATACAAGGGAAAATAAGATTTTGTCATACTCTGAAGCCATTACCAAAAACTGAAATTTTGTTTGTGAGAATGGATTGTTGGAAATGTGGCGCTACAAATCATATATATTTTGTAGGTTCATGGCATTCTGCATGTAATATAAAAATATGGCCTGAAGAGACAATGTGGGCTTCTGATAAGATTTCATTTCATCCTTGTATATTGAATAAAGTAAGGTCATATGCAGAATCTGAACGTGGGAAGCATTTGAATTTAGCTACTGTTAAAGAACGATATAGTAAAACTATAGGCGATTCGTATATGTCTTTTGGATGTTCACGGTGTAATAGTATATTTGGAGATTGGTATGTGCGAGGAGAGTTTTTGGACGTTATGTATGGACGAGGAATAGTAGATAAATTCACTTTTGATATGGATATGGATTTAGAAATTTGTCTTAAAATTCCACATTGGTGTCATCCGGGAGAACATGATTTTTGTGAAAAGGAAGGAGAAATACATTCTAATATTACGCAAACTTATGAAATAGGGGATAATCTGTATGGTTATGATTGGTAAATATAGGGTCTTTTCATGTTAAAGATTTGAAGGTTCCGTAACATTGGCTGCAAAACGCGTTAAGAAATCGCGTATTCTTTAACGCGACCGGAACTATCGAGTTAAATTTTAACGTAAAATGAGGAGTTAGGCATTTTTTGCGGCGGAATGGTATGCGGTTGTGAAACGCATTTATCTTGTTGTACGTGGCAAAATGCTACGTGTATACATAAGACAGTTTTTATAGTTGTGATGTGTACGAAAGGTTACGGGTCATGAAAAAATATGTCTGAGATATTTTAAATTATCTCAGACATATTTTAAAATACCTCAGAGATAATTTTTTTCTGCTGCGGGAAGAAAATTATATTCTTCGGAGGTGGGGTTGAACATCTATGGCATGAGAATTATCCCGTGCTATAGATGTTTGTTTTTCGCGGGTTTGTTATCTGTTCCAGACGAAGCGGTAGTTGAAACGTCTGTTCGGGGCGGTGTCGCCTCCTATGGCGAGGCCGATAGGCGAGTCGAGATCGGCGGGATTGTCGGCCCATTTGAAATCGAACGTCATGGTTTTGCCTTTAAGTCCGAGAGCTTTCCGCGGAATTGTTATGACGAGCCTGTTGCCGGCGATGTCGGCTTTTACATCGGCCGCCTTTTTCCATTCGTTGCCGGAGCGGGCGAGCAGTTGCCCGTTGTTTACCATGAAATCATAGCCGTGCCAGCCGGTTGCGCTGTTCTTGTCGGCGTCGATAAAGAGAAGCATCCAGCCTTCGGGCTCGGGCTGTGTGAGAGCGGCGGCGGTCTCGACGCAGAACAGTATCTCCTTGCGCGTAACTCCCACTTTGGCGAGCACTATGTCGTTGCGCCCAAGTTTGTCGGTGTAGTGCAGTTGGGCATATCCGTTGTAGTCGCGGTGAACTATGTCGCCACGCGTGTCGCGGTACTCTGTCGGAGTGTTTTCCCACGAGGTGAAGTAGCCCTTGTTTGCGGGAATCTCGCGCACTCCCTTGTAGCGCCGTATGTTGGCTATCATCTGCATGTAGTAGTTGTCGGTGTATCCGCCTTTCATGGGGGCGATTGTGCGGTTGAACTCTTCGTTGTACTGGTCTACGAAGAGGAAGTTGCTCTTACGGCCGAGGAATTGGCAGTCCATTGCGTATTTTCCTGCCGACCACTCGTTCCAGTCGTTAAGGTAGATGAATTCAGGGTCTACGCTTAACGCTTCGTCCCAGCGGTCTTGGAAGTAAATGCCGTGGGCCGTGGGACGGCTTTCCACCTTGCCTGTGGCGGGTACTAAGGTGGGCACAGGCATGTCGTGCTCGTCGAGCGTGGGTTGTCCGGTGCTTATCCGCCATGATTTTCCTATCATGGTCGATGAGTGCTGGGCAGGAGTTACGGCGAATTCCTCGAGCCGGCCTTTCCATGTCGATGTGCGTTCGCGCGGCGAGAGTTTCTGTACGTTCTTGTCGCCGAGGTCTTGCCCGAAGCTCCAGTTTCCTTCTCCTCCTATGAAGCGTTTGTTTGCCCAGCGGTAGTATCCCCACCACATGTTGCGCAGACTGAAGAAATCTGTTATGTATTTAGGATAATATGTCAGTTGTTTGCGGGTGTATAGCGTGTCGCCGTGGTGCGGGTTTGCGGGATTCGTGACGGCGTCGGGGTCGTACAGATAGTTGTCGTGGCCTTTGTATCCTGCTCCGTTGGCATCGCATGTAGGGTCGGCGTTGTAGAGCAGCAGGGGTTTGCCGTCGCGATAATACCACAGGTCTTTGTAGCGGCTGTCCTTGTATACTTTGTCGTAGAGTTCCTGTACGGAAAGAATCATATTGCCGTTGAACGACCAGAAACAGAACTTGGGCACCTTGTTTCCGTCGGCTTTCATCTCGCTCATCACCTTCCACAGGGCTTCCCAGGCGTTCCAGTAGCGCACTCCGTTGGTTACGTCGAGAATAAGCACGTCCACACCGGCGTCGGCGAGCATGGAGACGTCGTGGCGTATTACGTAGGGGTCGGCCGAGAGAAAGTATCCCATTTCGGGCTCTCCCCAGTGAAAGGAACTGACTGTCCAGCTTTTGCTGTTGCCGTCGAGGCGTGCCGACGGGTCGCGTTCCAGCACTTTTGTAACGTCGCCGTCATAGGGTGCCGGCATGTTGTAGAGACCTTCGTTGTGCCATGTTACGTAGAAGATTCCCACTTCGCGCGGTTTGTCGGTCTTGGGTTTTCCTGCCTCGGTTTGTGTCGGCTCTACGCGTCCAGCTCCGTCGGTAGCCACCCATGTGTCGGGATATATGTCCCAGGCGGGCGGGTTTCCGGTCTGCGATACTGCCGTTGCCCATGCAATGGCGCAGGCAAGCGTTGTTGTTATGGTTTTAAGTTTCATAGTTGTTGTTTTATATGTTGTGTGCCTGTCTTCGCGGCTTGTGTGGCGCACGGGTGCAAAGAAGCGTGGCTCTGTTAGAGATGTTAAGGTCTTTAGTGACTTTAAAGTCTTTAAAGACTCTAAATCCGTAGGGTTTTGCAGACAAAAACGGTCAGCCAGTAAGCACTTGAAAATCAGTGTGTGTATATGTAGCAAAAAATATGTCTGAGATATTTTGAATTATCTCAGACATATTTTCGATTATCTCCCTTGTATTTTCAATTTGCTGCGGGAAGTTTTTTACATGTACAAAAAAATATTTTTTTTCTTGCTACCGGTTTTGAATAAAACTTATTACCGCCGGTTTTTCTGCCGTAACGGTTTCATTCAATATCCTGCCCGCATTGAAATATGTCTGTGATATTCTTATTTTGGTTCCTCGGTTTTCCCCATAGAGAAGGAAGGTTGCCCTACGAAGAAGCCTTTTTGTTTCCAAAGCTGCTCTATCGGTGTAACACGTCTTACGAAATCGGCATAGTTTTTGAGCCTGTCGGGAGTCCAGCCGCATTCGGCGTAGGCACCTATGCGGGGGAAAGTCTGGAAATAGATACGCTGTGCCGTAGGAGTGCGTTCGCCCCACATCTGGCAGCCGCAGCCTAATACTTTTGCCTTCTGTTCTCCGGTGAGCCCGTCGAAGTAAGGATTGAAGCTGTAGGCGTGGTCTACAGGTATGGAATTGTAGTCGTAGTCGAGGTAGGTGTAGAGCCTGTTCGAGTTTACCACCTGATAGCCTTTGGCTATGGCTTTCTTGGCGAACTCCGTGGAGCCGTCCCAGAACTGCACGAGGGTTCCGGGTTTGAGCTGTACGGCCGAGTTCTCCTCGCGGTTGGCCTCGTTGTGCACATTGTCGCCGGTTATTTCGTTCCAGCCAATTATTTTCACGCCTTTTTTCTCGAGATATCCGGCTAATTCGTTTATTGCATAGAGCTGCATGTCGGCGTATGTGTGCAGGCCGTGTTCTTTCATGAAGGCTTTTATCGCAGAATTGTTTTCCCAACGTGCGTAGCTGGCTTCGTCGCCGCCGATGTGGACTATTTTCGACGGGAAGAGCTTGCACACCTGGTCGAGCACGGTGTGTATGAATTTTTCATACTCGGGCGAGATTACGTTGTAGAGTGCGTATCCTTCGTCCTTGCCGTCGTCGCGTTTGGTCTGGAGTTCGGGATACACTCTTGTGGCAGCGGTGCAGTGGGCGGGCACTTCAATCTCGGGGATTATGCGTATTCCGCGTTCGGCAGCGTATTCTACGATTTCCTTAATCTCGTTCTGCGTGTAGTATGAGCGTTCGCGGCCGGGATATATTTTCTGCCATTCCTCTTTTCCCGGGAACCAGTGGGAAAAGTCGCTCAGAGAGCCTTCTTCCGTGAGTTTGGGGTAGCCTTTTATCTCGATTCTCCATCCCGGGTCGTCAACGAGGTGCCAGTGGAAGGTATTCATCTTTAGACGTACCATTTCGTTGAGCATGCGTTTCACCATTTCCTTGCCGTGAAAGTGACGGCTTTCGTCGAGCATGAAACTGCGGAAGCCGAATTCGGGCCAGTCGCTTATCGTGCACACGGCGGCAATGTAGTTTCCGTCGGTTTTTTTGAGCAATTGGCGTATTGTTTCTATGGCATAGATTGCGCCGCTGCGTGTTCGCGCTACGGCGGAAATTGCGGGCGTGGCCTTGTCGCTTACAGTGAGAATGTAGCCTTCGTTATGGCTCACTTCCTTAGCGTTGAGGGTTATTGCCATGTCGGCCTGTTGAGCTTTTTTTACGAATACGGGAGTTATTCCCATTTCTCCGAACTGTGCCGATATGTAGTCGTTTGTGATTTTGGCTTTTGTGTCGATGTATATTTTAGGGTTGGCCGAGATCGATACCGTTCCGGGATTGAGGTACACTTCCCGAGGCTGTGGAACGATTGTTATTTGTGCAGCACATTCTGCAGGCTGAAATACGGCGAGGGCAGCGCACAATGACGCCGCAAGCATTTTGATTTTTGTTTTCATAAAGGTTTTTGCATTTGTTTTTCGCAAAGATAAAGGATTGTTGACAATTTGCAATGAATACGTATGCCGAAAAGCTTTTCCGGCAGTATGGTTTTTTTAGGCCTTTTGGAAAATCGGGGGCGGCGTGTGTAAAAAGTGTGGCTCCGGTTAAGGTCTTTAAGGTCGTTAATGCCATTAACGACCTTAAAGACCTT
>CAJKQZ010000154.1 GCA_905202115.1 uncultured Prevotellaceae bacterium
AAATATGTCTGAGATATTTTAAAATATCTCAGACATATTTTGAATTATCTCAGAGGTAATTTTTCTTATGTCCCGAAGCACAAAAAATATCTGCCGGAAGAGGGCAGAAAATCGCTGTACAGATTTTACAATTGTTTACATTTCTATAATAGGGTGTTTTACAGATAAATTCATTTGATAATCTTTTCTTAATCCGAAAGCGATTGTCTTATTTGCAGCTGTCTCTTTTTAGAAATTATTTCTGCTTTGCGACGTTATTCCTAAGTTACAGAAACAAATATGCAAGGCAAAGCAGTATGTAACATATAGCAATCATTATAATGGTAAGTGGATTTATCCTTGCTCTGTGTATTTTGTGTCTTTTGTGCCGGCGGTGATGTCCGTATGGTGTACATGTGCGCAGATAAAGACTGCTCGGCTGTGTTCCCGAATGGTCTTCGTTGTTGTATTCCATACGCCAGATATCTTTTCGCACTTCTTCTATTTCGCTGGTGTCTGCTGTGCAGTGGAAATACTCCTGCCCTTTGAAATCTTTTTTCCATACTCCGATGTTCGTGTTACAATTTACCGAATATCGTATGGCATCGTCGGCGTTTTCGGTATAAATGTCTGAGAGTACGGAGAATATCAGGTCTGCTGCGTTTTCGGAATCGCTGCTCAGGGGCATTTCGTACGTATGCAGGTTGTTGGGTTCATGAAATTCGGTTGACATGATTCCTTTTGAGTCGTCTTCTGTCGTAAATCTGAACCGACGCAAGGATTTGCGAGACAGAAAATCCTTATATAGTTTGTTGGGAAGCATTTCCGCGATTTTACCTTCTCCGTTGCGTATTACGGTATATTTCCACACGAAGATCTGAAACTTTACCTCGCCGTTGATTCCTTCGATATATGTTGTGCTATCCTTTTGCGGAATCGGGCAGTCGTCTGTGACGGAGAGCTCGGTCATTACCTTCTTGTCGGGAAACCTCTGTTGCAATTTGTAGCTGAATCTCAGAAGTTTCTCTATATTCCTTTTCGATAAATTGAATTCCATTATTGAGGTAATAGGCGTATGTTCTTGTCTTACGGTTCCTGTGCAAGACATTCGGTTTATGAAAAAGTGCATGATGCAATAAGCATACTGCATGAAAAGCGTGGAACCTTATTGTTGCCCGTTCCACCCTCTGAGGTCTTCGAACTTACCCGATTTGTCGAAACGAGCAACGAAGACCCCACGCCGTATGCAACAGCCTAATTATTCTGTGTGATAAACAGGATAAAAAGATTATAAAACATACCCATGAGCATCTATCGTTGCATGGTTTCCTGACAAATCTTGAAGTGTTCGAAGTTTCAGAAGGCCAGAACCCTGCGCCAATAAACGCTTTTACTCTTTTTTAGTGCCCTCTTGCCGTCCTTCATGCTTGTAGAGGCGTGAAAACGGCGTGAGGATGTCAAACTGTACTGACAGTCTGTGCAAATGTAAGATTTTTTTCGTCTATAAAAAACATTTGTAAATCAAATATTCATAGATTGCCGGCTTACGGATACGAGAAAATATGTTGGAAATATTTTGAACTATACAGGAGATGATTTTTCTTACATTCCGAAACGTCAGAATCATTTGTCGGATTTGTGCAATAATCCGGCTGCTGTTGTCATAGTATTCTTATATAAATTTTTTTGTGTGGCAGATACAAAAAGCCGTGTAGCGGAAATATTCCGCTACACGGCTTTTAATTGTTTATAGATGTGTCTTATTACATCATGCCTCCCATTGCGGGGTTGGGCATGGGCATTTCGGGTTTCTCTTCTTTCTTGTCGCAGATAACGCATTCGGTGGTGAGGAACATTCCGGCTACGGAAGCTGCGTTTTCGAGAGCCACGCGGGTAACTTTGGCGGGATCGACCACACCTTGTTCGCGGAGGTCTGCAAATTCTTCGGTCTTGGCGTTATAACCGTAGTTACCTTCGCCTTCGCGTACCTTGTTTACGATAACAGCGCCTTCAAGACCGGCGTTGGAGCAGATCTGACGGAGAGGTTCTTCGATAGCGCGGCGAACAATAGCGATACCGGTAGTCTCATCGGCGTTGTCGCCGGTCATGCCTTCGAGCACTTTCTGCGCACGTATGTAAGCAACGCCGCCACCGGTTACTATGCCTTCCTCGATAGCCGCACGCGTTGCACAAAGTGCGTCGTCGCAACGGTCTTTCTTCTCTTTCTGTTCGGTTTCAGAAGCAGCGCCGACTTCGAGAACGCAAACGCCGCCCGAAAGTTTGGCAAGACGCTCCTGAAGTTTCTCTTTGTCGTAGGTGGAAGTGGTGTTGGCGAGCTCGTTCTTTATCTGGCCGATTCGCTCTGCGATGTTGTCTTTGTCGCCTGCGCCGTTAACGATTGTGGTTACGTCTTTGGTAACGGTTACCTTCTCTGCGCTTCCGAGCATTTCGATTGTAGCCTGCTCGAGTTTCAGACCTTTGTCTTCGCTTATTACTACTCCGCCGGTGAGGATTGCGATGTCTTCAAGCATTGCTTTGCGGCGGTCGCCGAATCCAGGAGCTTTCACAGCGCAGATCTTGAGCTGAGAGCGCAGACGGTTTACAACGAGAGTGGTGAGTGCCTCGGAGTCTACGTCTTCTGCGATAACGAGAAGAGGACGTCCGCTCTGTACGGCCGGCTCGAGGATAGGAAGGAAATCCTTGAGGCTCGAGATTTTCTTGTCGTATATGAGAATGTAGGGCTTCTCCATGATGCACTGCATTTTCTCTGCGTCGGTTACGAAATAGGGCGACAGGTAGCCGCGGTCGAACTGCATACCTTCTACGGTCTTGAGAACTGTGTCGCGACCTTTGGCGTCTTCAATGGTGATAACGCCATTAACGGATACTGCGCGCATTCCGTCGGCGATGAGTTTGCCGATTTCTGCGTCGTTGTTTGCCGAAATTGTTGCTACCTGCTCGATTTTCTCGTAGCTCTGGTCTACTTTCTCTGCCTGGCTCTTGATTTCCTCAACCACAGCGGCTACAGCTTTGTCTATACCGCGTTTGATGTCGAGGGGATTTGCGCCGGCTGCAACGTTCTTCATTCCTTCGTGAAGAATAGCCTGAGTAAGCACGGTTGCAGTTGTCGTTCCGTCGCCTGCGTCGTCGCCGGTTTTGCTTGCCACGCTCTTTACGAGCTGTGCGCCTGCATTCTGGAAAGCGTTGTCGAGTTCTATTTCTTTTGCTACGGTTACGCCGTCCTTAGTAATGCGGGGTGCGCCGAATTTCTTGTCGATAACTACATTGCGTCCTTTCGGGCCGAGGGTTACCTTTACTGCGTTTGCCAATGCGTCGGCTCCTTGTTTGAGCAGTTCGCGGGCGTCGACATTATATTTTAATTCTTTTGCCATGATATTTCTTGGTTTTTAATTGTTGTTGTTTCGTTTTTGTTTTTTATCCGAGAACTGCGAGCACGTCGCTCTGACGCATGATGAGGTATTTCTCGTTGTCGAGTTCTATTTCGGTGCCGGAATATTTGCCGTAAAGCACTTTATCACCTTTTTTGAGAACCATTTCCTCGTCTTTGGTGCCGTTGCCTACTGCAAGCACTTCGCCCTGCAGGGGTTTCTCTTTTGCTGTGTCGGGAATGATGATTCCGCCGATAGTCTTCTCTTCTGCCTTTGCAGGAGCAATCAGAACTCTGTCTGCTAATGGTTTGATGTTCATGATTTATGAATTTAAAATTATTGTTTTGTTGAATGTTCGGTTCGTTTTGTTCGTGCGGTTATATGCACGCCTGGTATAATGCTAAAACCGTGCCAAACTGCAAAAGCAGCGGAATGTTTTTTTACGCATGTCATTTCTGACATGTCGCACGGAGTTTGCGGAGTGAAAAAAAACGCATTTTTTGCCGTTTCGCGAGGTTTATGAAAAACAGCGCATTCAGGGGTGGAAAAAATATGTCTGAGATATTTTAAATTATCTCAGACATATTTCAAAATATCTCAGAGATAATTTTAAAAACAAACGGGAGCGTTTTCGTCAGTTTGGTTTTGTTGTTCTGTCAGGAAAACCTGCAATTTTGTCATGCCTTGCACGACCGCCTTTCTTGCGTGTATGTTTTTGCCATATATATAATATGGTGTGTTTTGTTGTATTTTCTTAAAAGTATGTGCCGCTGAATGGCCTGTAGAAAGTAAAAACGATTAATTTTGCAGGCGCATGCCCCGTTTTACAGCGGGATGTCGTACGGTTTCGGGCTTGTTTTCAATTTTTCGTAGCCGGCTGGCCGGAATATTTTATACTCAAGTTAATGAATGCTTATACTGCAATAATCGTTATGGTGGCATATTTCGGTGTGCTGCTGCTTGTTTCGCGTTTTACGTCGAAGAGTTCCGATAATAATGCTTTCTTCCGCGGAAATCATCAGTCGCCCTGGTGGCTTGTGGCGTTCGGTATGATAGGCTCGTCTATTTCGGGAGCATCGTTTGTAAGTGTTCCAGGAATGGTAAGGGATGTAAATATGTCATACCTGCAGATGTGCATAGGTTTTGTGCCGGGTTATATGCTTGTGGCTTTTGTGCTGCTGCCTATTTATTATAAGTTGCGTCTTACGAGTATCTACGATTATCTTAACCGGCGTTTCGGCGCGGCGAGCCACAAAACCGGCGCTTCGTTTTTCATAATAAGTAAGATGACGGGCGCTGCGGCGCGTCTTTATTTGGTTTGTCTCGTGCTGCAGCGCTTTGTGTTCGATCAGCTCGGTGTTCCTTACGAGGCTACGGTGGTTGTGACATTGTTGCTCACGTGGATGTATACGCGCAAGAGCGGAGTGCGCACGCTCGTGTGGACCGACGCTTTGCAGACGCTGGCGCTGATTGTGGCGCTGTTCGCTGTCATATTTATTGTGGCGGGGCAGATGAACCTCGACGCGCGGGGAGTGGCGGATTTCGTGAGCCAAAGTCCGCATGGAAGGATTTTCGTGTTCGACGACTGGAAGAGCGGGCAGTTTTTCTGGAAAGAGTTTTTTGCCGGCATGTTCATAGTAGTGGTTATGACGGGTCTTGACCAGGATATGATGCAGAAAAACCTGTCGTGCAAAAACCTGCGCGATGCTCAGAAGGATATGACATGTTGCGGTTTTGCTTTTCTGCCCATGAACTTGCTTTTTCTTTCGTTGGGTGTGCTGCTCTACGGCTTTTGCGCGCAGCAGGGCATTGCTCTTCCCGAGCGTACCGACGACCTATTGCCGTCGCTTGCCGTAGGAGGTTATCTTGGGGCATTCGTTCCTGTGCTTTTCATAATAGGAATTGTGGCTGCGGCTTTTTCAAGTGCCGACTCCGCACTTACGGCGTTGACTACGAGTTTTTGCATAGATATTATAGGAATAGAACGCAAGGGATATTCCAAAGAACGTGCCGTAAAGACCCGCCGTTACGTTCACGTGGGAGTTACGGTGGCTTTCGTGTTGTTTATCGTTGGCTTTAAGGCCTTGAATTCCACGAGTGTGATTGATGCTATTTATACAATGGCGTCGTATACCTACGGTCCGTTGCTCGGAATGTTTGTTTTCGGGCTTTTTACTAAAAAGAAGCCTGTTGACCGCTATGTGCCTTACCTGGCGATAGCTTCGCCGGTGGTGTGCTATGTTATTAATGTGCTGCTTGTGCGCCTGGCCGATTATCATTTCGGGTATGAACTGCTTTTGATTAACGGATTGTTTACGTTTGTAGGGCTTTTACTGCTTTCGTTTAAGAAAAGAGCAACCGTGTAGGCGGCTGTGCGCTTGTCTGGCGGAATGATAAAGAAATATTGTTTCCTGTGAAATTGGCGGTGCTTTTCCTTAGGGTTTTGCAGACAAAAACGGTCACCTGCCAAGTATTTGAAAATCAGCAGGTGTATAT
>CAJKQZ010000155.1 GCA_905202115.1 uncultured Prevotellaceae bacterium
AGATAATTCAAAATATCTCAGACATATTTTTTGCTATATATACACCTGCTGATTTCCAGGTACTTGCTGGCTGACCGTTTTTGTCTGCAAAATCCCTATGCAAAGCACTGCATGTTTCATGCGGGGCGGATAGTCGGGTCTGAATTTAATCTGTTCCCGCAGGTTTTATACTTAGTCGTCTTTGTTCGGCAAAATGTAAAAAATAAGCGGTGCCGGAGCTCCTGGCCCCGGCACCGCACAACAATTATAGATAAAGTTATGTACTAATTAAGCTTTCGCAGGTTCTGCAATTTCGGTTGCAGCGGTTTTTTTACTGCTTTCGATATTGCGTTTGTTGCTCTTTTTCATCGTGAAGTATGCTATCGGAGCGGCAAGGAACAATGACGACAGTGTTCCGCACAACACACCCAGAATCATCGCGAATGCAAACGAACGTATGCTTTCACCGCCGAGGAAGAAGATACAGAGCAGAACAACCATCGTGGAGACGCTCGTATTTATCGTACGTGCGAGGGTGGAGTTGAGCGAGTCGTTGAATATTCTCTTGATGTCGCGCTTAGGATAAAGCTTGAAGTATTCGCGTACACGGTCGAAGATAACTACCTTGTCGTTTATCGAGTAACCGATAGCCGTGAGGACTGCTCCGATAAACGTCTGGTCTATCTCGAGAGAGAAAGGAACCCAACCCCAGCAGAGAGAATACATGCCAATGATGATTAATGCATCGACTGTCAGAGCAACGGTACTTCCCACTGAGTAAGCAAGGTTGCGGAAGCGCAGCAAAATGTAGATGAATATGGCTATGAGTGCGAGAATGACACTCACGATAGCACCGTATGTCACGTCTTTTGCTATGGAAGGTCCTACTTTTTGCGAACTGATTATGGAACCGCCCGCGCGATTGTCGCGGTCAATGAAGCGCGACAGAGTTACATAATCGGCAATCAGGTTACCTTTCTTGAGCGCGTTGTAAAGGAATGTCTCAACCTGCGAATCCACCTCGGGAGAATTCTCGTTAATGCGGTAGTTGGTGGTTACACGCAGGGTTTTGCCGTCCGTGCCGAGTGCAATGGCCGATACGTTGGCATCTTCGCCTACTTCTTTCTGCAAAAGGTCGCGTACGTTCTCGGGCGTAACTTTTTGCTCAAATTGTACCACGAAGTTGCGGCCGCCGGTAAAGTCGATGCCTTTGCTCAATCCCCTGACACCAAGCGAAATGAGGCAAATGGCAAGAAAGGCGCCGAATATCGCGAACGATTTCTTGTAAGAATTTATAATGTTGAAGTGGGGATTGCGCATCATGTTCTTAGAATACTTGGTAACGAACGTGAGGTGAAGCCACTTGTCGCGGTTCATGAAGTGTTCGTAAACTATGCGGGTGAGCCATACGGCAGTGAAGAACGAAGCAGTCAGACCGATGATTAGCGTAGTGGCGAAACCGCGGATAGGACCCGTACCGAAATTGAACAGTATTATGGCTGTGATGATAGATGTGAGGTTGGAGTCGAAAATGGCCGAGAAAGCGTTTTTGTAACCGTCGGCCAATGCAGCCCTTGTGGTCTTGCCGGCGGCAAGTTCCTCTTTCGTGCGTTCGTATATGAGCACGTTGGCGTCGACTGCCATACCCAGGGCAAGCACCATACCTGCTATACCCGACATTGTCAATGCGGCCTGGAACGAAGTGAGCACACCGAACGTAAAGAAGAAGTTGACAATCAGCGCACCGTTGGCAACAAGTCCGGGAATAATGCCGTAAATCATGCATATGTATATCATAAGCAGCACGAACGCCACTATGCAGGCCGTGAATCCCTGTACGATAGATTCCTGTCCGAGAGACGGGCCTACGATATCCTCCTGTACTATGTGGGCGGGGGCAGGCATTTTACCCGATTGGAGCACATTGGCAAGGTCTTTCGTGTCTTCGGTGGTAAAATGCCCCGTAATCGACGATACACCTCCGTTTATTTCATTCTCCACATTGGGAGCGCTGTAAACATATCCGTCAAGAACGATTGCTATAGCATGATCTTTGTTTTTCTTGGTGAGAACGGCCCAACGGCGTGCGCCGTCGCTGTTCATTGTCATGCTTACGCAAGGACGGTTGAACTGGTCGAAGTCATCTTTTGCCGAAGTAACGACATCGCCTTCGAGAGGTGCGCGGCCGTTGCTCTGAGTTATTCTCAAAGCATAAAGTTCATAAACTTCCTGCTTGGAGCTTACTTCGGAAGGTTTGACTCCCCAGCATAATTTGAGGTCGCGCGGAAGGATTTCTTTGGCTTCTTTTGAAGAAAGCATTTTCATTACGTTGGCGGTGTCTCTGGCAAGAACATATCCTATCACGCAGCCGCTGCGGCCTTGTGCGGGAGATATTGAAGAAAGCAGCGGGTGTTCTTTCTTTGCTTGCTCGTCGACTTTGCTTTGTGCCTGTACTTTTGTGCCGGATCCTATTTTTTTCAGCGCGGCAGCGGCATTGACGCTTTCTTTCGTGCTGTCAGTTTCAGATACGGCTTTTTCTTCTGTTACGGCTGCCGAAATGCTGTCGTTGAATGCCTCGCCGGCGTTTGCTGCTGCGAGTTTGGAATCAATCGTAGACAGATAGGGAGTTATGAGATTGCCGTCGTAGGTTTCCCAGAACTCGAGATTCGCGCTTCCTTGTAAAAGTTTACGAACGCGTTCGGGTTCTTTTATTCCAGGCATTTCCACGAGAATGCGGCCTTCGCTGCCTTCGAGGTTCTGAATGTTTGGCTGTGCAACGCCGAAGCGGTCGATACGTGTGCGAAGCACTTTGTAGGAGTTTTCTATGGCAGCGGCTACTTCAGTGCGCAGGGCTTTTTCAATCTGTGCGTCTGTGCTTTTTGTGGAAACCGATCCTTTCAGCTGCTGTGTTGCGAAAACTTCGGCCATGTGGTCTTTTCCTGCGAGCGCCTGGTAGTTCTTTACGAAAGCGGAGATGAAGTCCGACTGTGTTTCAGACGCTTCTTTCTGTGCCAGGGAGAGAGCTTTGTTGAAGTTCGGATCCTGAGAGTTGTCTGCAAGGTTCTTTATTACGTCGGGCACGGAAACTTCGAGCACGACGTTCATTCCTCCCTTGAGGTCCAGACCCAGGCTTATCTGCATTTCCTGGCATTGTTTGAATGTGTAAGCGCCGAGCCATATTTTCTCGTTTTTTATAGAATCGAGGTACATTTGGCCGGCTGTTTCTCCCATCGCAGCCGCCTTGTTTGTGTAGTGGCGCGTCACGAACGAGAAAGACAGGTAATAGATACAGATGAGCGTCAGCAGCACTGCTATTACCTTTATGAATCCTTTGTTTTGCATGTTATTTATTTTTATATTTATTTTTTCATATCTGCTAAATAGCTTGCAAATATACTTATTTTTTAATATTTGCCTTGTTTTTCGCCTGTATTATTTGGATTTGCGTTTCAGGAACGCGTATATAGGGTAGTGGTCGGAGTGTTTTGCGGAGCGGTCTACCGTTGCGTCGTAAGGTTTCCAGTGTTCGGAGCAGAACAGGTGGTCGATGCGCACGAACATGCCGTCGCGGTTGAACGAGAATCCTGGCCCGAAGCCGCTGGCTTTGTATGTGTCGGTAAGGAGTTCCGACATTTCTCTTCTAGGATAGGATATGGGCGAGTCGTTGAAGTCGCCGCATACTATGATCGGGTCGTTTTTGTGCTGCTGTACGTATTTTTTTATGCTGTCCACCTGCGGACTGCGTATCTGTGCCGCGTGGCTCAGCTTTTTCACGAGCGAGAATATTGTGGTTCTCGCTCCCGAGCGTTTTTCTCCCTTAACGAGTTCCTTGTAGTTGTTGCGGTCGTCTTTCGTAAGGTTGTCCGACTGCATGTGGCAGTTGATTACGTGAATGGTATCGCCTTTTTCCAAAGCTATACTGAATACTCCCACGCCGTTTCCGTTGCTTTCTATCGGCAACGTTTTCTTTCCGGTTATGGGGTAGCGCGAAAAGCATCTCAGTATCGTTATGGTTGTGTCTTCGTTCAGCGCTTCGATGTAGGGGTATGTTTTACGCAGTTTTTTCTCGGCTTCGTTCCAGCCGCAGCAGTACTGTCCTTCCTGCAGGCATACGATGTCGGCTTTCGCCGATATGATGTCGTCGATTATCAGCCGGCCTATTTGCGGATTGTCTGTGTTGCAGCCGAAATTCATTGCGTTGTACGACATTATTTTCAGGCAGCCTTTGGGCGCGGGCTGCGGAATGTTCACGGGACAGTAGGCGCGCAGGTCGCTGAAACAGGCCGCGAAACCTATGAGGGGGATTATCGCCCGTCTGGGCTTGATGAGCAGCCAGCCTGCAAGCGCGATTAGATTGCCTGCCGCGAATATGGGAAAGCACAGTCCCAGCACGTCGAGCCACCCGTGCTTTTCGGGCGGTATGTGTGCGGAATATGCGCTTGCCCACATGAGAGCTATTGTGGCTATGGTGGCTCCTGTGGCAAGGCTCAGCAATATTTTTCTAAGGCTTTTTAGCATTAGCGGTTGCTTGCGTCGAAAAGTTTCCGTTTTTCTTCGTCGGTGAGACTTGCATACCCCGATTTTTTCACTTTTTCGAGTATGCGGTCTATTTCGCGTTGTTTTTCGTTTTTCTGCTCGTTGTATTCGTAGTCGTCGATGCGGTTGTCGTATCCGCGCTTATCCTCTTCCTTTTTGTGCGGTTTCAGTTTTTCGCGCATGCGTTTCATAAAACTGTCGCCTGCCGGCCGGTAGTTGCCCCAGCCTGTGAATCCGCTGCTGCACGGTCCCTGCCGTCTCCAGTGGCGTATGATGAAATATCCGAATATCATGCCTCCCAGGTGGGCGAAGTGGGCTATGTTGCCGTTCGTGGCGAACGATGAGAACAGTTCTATGGCTGCTATCACCGCTACGAAATATTTTGCTTTCAGAGGTATGGGAATCGGAAATATTACGAGCGTCTCGTTGGGGAATGTCATACCGAAAGCCAATAGCACGGCGTAGCATGCGCCCGAGGCTCCTATCGTAGTCCACATGTTAAGGTATTCGTTCATAGGCATGAGCCCCGTTCCGGTGTTGACTACCGAGTAGTTGGCGAGCCCTTCCATGTAGTATTCGCCCAGTTGCCATATTTCCTGCGTCACTCCGGCTCCGATTCCGCACAGTAGGAAGAATGCCAGGAATCTGCGCGGCCCCCAGACTGTTTCCATTGTGCGGCCGAACATCCATAGCGAGAACATGTTGAAGAAGATGTGCGACCAGCCCCCGTGCATGAACATGTAGGTGATGAGTTGGTATACAGCGAAGTCGCTTGCCTTGAAGAAATGCAGTCCCAGCGCCCTGTCGAGGTCTATGCCGTAGTTCAACATGACTTGCGAGGCAAGGAACATTATTATATTAATAATGATAAGATTCTTTGTGATAGGAGGTGTCTTGAACATATTCTTTCGTAATCTGGGGACAAATATAGCAAAAGGCGAGCGCAGAGCAAAATGAGCTTGCTCATTTTCTATGCCGAGCCGCCGTCTATATTGGAGCGCCAGCTCAAATTATGCAAAAGGCGAGCGCAGGGCAAAATGAGCAAGCTCATTTTGCCCTGCGCCTGGTAAGGTCATTAACTGCGTTAGGGTCTTTAAGGTCGTTAATGACCCTAAAATCCGGAGGATTTTACAGACAAAAACGGTCGGTGGCCAAGTACTTGAAAATCAGCAGGTGTATATATAGCGAAAAATATGTCTGAGATA
>CAJKQZ010000156.1 GCA_905202115.1 uncultured Prevotellaceae bacterium
GGCCAATGCGGTAGTAACCGTCGGCAAGGCCGCGGTCGCGGTTTGCAAGGAATGCTTCAGCGGCTTCCTGCAGAGTTGCTTTGGCTGCTGCATATTCTGCGTCGGTGTAAGTCTTGCCTTCGGAGTAGTTGAGCATAGTGTCGGCATCGGCATAAGTTTTTTTGAAGTTGTCTAAAACTTCCTGCGAACTTATGTAACCCGGAGCGTCCTGAACTTCATAATTGCGGCTTGCAAGTGAGCTGTATTGAGCAAGAGCTTTGTTGAGCTCTACAAAGCCTTCCATGTTTGCAAGTTTGTCGATCTGTTCCTGCGGAACGCAACGGATGAACCATGAAGACGGAGAATCTGTAGCGCCGTCCCAAAGAACAATCTTACCGATCGTGCCGTTACCGTTGTCGTGGCCGTCCTGGTGGAACGGACGCGGAGGATAAGCCTGGTCGGGATCGTCAGAGATGTACCACTGTCCTGCGTGGTTGTTTGCTTTGAGAGTACCGGGGGTGGTGTATTCTGTTGACCACTGAACGGGAGCGCCGTCGTACTTGTCTGTGGAGCGGTTGATGTAAAGACCGCCGGCATTGTGCCATTCGTAGCGGATTTCGCCTTTGTCGTTAACATGGAACTTGAGCTGCCAGATAAAGCGCGGATTGTTTTCGTCGAAAGCTTTCCAGCCGAGAGCGCCCTTTTCTGTCTCGCCCGGAGCGTAGATTGCGTATTCGCCGTTGTTTACTGCGGTGAATGCGGTGTTGGCTGTCTTGATATAGTAGTAAGCGCCGTCAACGAGGGGCACCGAGTTTGCGGGGTCGTCGAGAATAGCTTTGTATGCTACGAGATTGTCGTATACTTCAGTGCACTTTTCATCATCCCAGGACGAACTGTTTTCGATAGCGTCCATAAGAAGGTTCATGAAATTGTCAACGTTTTCTGCGTTGGCAATGAAACCGGGATCGGTGCCATACTTATACTCGTCGTATATGTTCAGAGGCAGTTTGTTGATGTATTCGTTGAGGCGAACCTTAGGATCGCTGCCGTCTACATAAGGCTTGATTGTGAAAATGTTTGTGTCAGTCCACAGATAGAAGGCGCGGATGTTTCCTTTTGATTCGTTGCAAAGCCAGCCGCGTCCGTTGGGAACGTTTTCGTTGATTTCGCAAAGGGTAATAGCCGTACCGTCGCCCACCCAGTCTACGTCGGTAAAAGAGCCGCCGGCTGTAGAGCCGTAGTTAAGACCGTCGTAGTTGTTGGCGCTGGTTACAACGAATTTGTTTGCTTCTTCGATGTTGTCAGTAAGGCTCAGGTTTCCCTGCGGCCATTCCCCATTGGGAAGCCATACGATTTTAAGGTACTTGCCCGTTGCTACGTGCTGCAGGCGGTATTGAGGCCTGTCTACCGTTGCATTGTAGTCCTCTGCCTGAACGAACTTCCAGAGGATGTCCTGGGGCACCTCATTGCCGTCCTCATAGGCAACAGGGTACTTCAAATCTTCATTGGAATTTACCTCGCTACCCACATAGTGGCCGCCGTTGTCACGGTCGGAGCGGGTTTCCAAAGCTGCAACCAAGCCGTCATAGACGTCGTTCGGGTCGATTCCTCCACCCAGAATCCATTGGGCTTGTGCATTCGGTGCTATCGCCAGAGTGGCGAAAAGCATCGCGATAAAAGAAAAAAATTTCTTCATGCTTTTTGATTTTTGATGAATAATAATGTTAGTTAAAACTGTTAGTTAGGTTTCTTTGAGGTTGTGTTTTCATTCTCGTTTTTGTCTCCCGAAAGGAAACAGTGCGCTAAGTTAATCCTTTTACTTCTAATTTACACAAGTTTTTCTGTTTTTTTGCAATTATTTTATGGCGATTTCTCGATTTAACTATTATATTTATTTTTTCTGTGTTCTTTTTTATGGCGGCGGTGTGTTCCCGTTCATGAAAATGTACATTATAGAAGATACAGAATAGGCCGGAAAAATTATCTCTGAGATATTTTAAATTATGTCAGACATATTTCAAAATATCTCAGAGATAATTTTTTTTACAAGCGGGAGGTTTCCGGTTTTTTCTGTCGGTAGGGCTGTCGATACTTATAGCAGTGTAATCTGACGATATGTAGGTAATAATATAATTAAGGAGTAAGGCGACTTTTTGAATGGAAGCGACTGTTAAGGGCCGCTGGAAATGAAAAGCAATGGCTCCCTTGCTTATAAACAGGGGAGCCATTGTAGTATGGAGGTTTGCCGTATTTTATAACCGGCGGAGCAGAATGGTTTCGCCCTTTGTGTTGAATACTTTGAGCGTTAGTTCTTTTCCGTCTTTCTGGAGAACCATTACCGTTGCGCTGTCCATTTCGGGGCCTCCGCCACCTATCGCGGGACAGGGATTACCCATTTTGCCAGGTTCGAGCACATAATATATATGGGCGTGGGCCGTGAGGTCGACATCGAATCCTGCTTTCTGCAGCACGGGGTCCCATAGCCTTGTCCAGGGGTGGTAGTTGTCGGTGTATACTTCCGAACCGCCCCAGATAGGGATGTGTTGTATGAGAATATGGCGTTTTGCGCGTTTGAATTCTTTGCTTTTTACTTCTTTGGCCAGGAAAATAGCCTGATCCTGGCGCAGCTGCGAAAAGTCGTTCAGGCCGTAGTAAACGGGCGTCTCGTCTTTCTTGTCTTCTCCGCAGTCGAGCACCACGAAGCGTGTGTCGCCCCACGAGAAAGCCCCGTAGGTTTTTCCTCCGAAGTTGTCGGTGAGCGAAAGCATGCCGGCCGAGTAGTTGTTGCGTATCTCGTGGTTGCCGCGAATTATGAAAGTGGGTCGTTCGGCTGCGTCGGCTGCCGCTGTGAGCACGTTTACGCGGCGTATTGCCTTGCTGCGGCTGTCGGGCTCGGGAACGCAGTCGCCGTTGAACAACGAGAAGTCGTAATCGATACCTTTTTCCTTGAGAACCTCGAACAACCGGTTCATTACGTGGTCTTGCTCGTGCAAATCGTTCAGAATTACCATAGTGAACTTGTCGGTGTCGGGCTCGGGCAGGCTGAACGAGTAGAAAGGCGTGGTTACCTTGTTGCCGAGGATTTTGTGGTATGCTTCGTTCTTCAGAACTTCCTGTGCGCATACGCGGTAGTAGTATTTCACACCCGTTTTCAGTCCGTTTATGCGTATCTTGTTTTCAATGTCGAAGCATGGTTCCTGCCCTGAAAGCAGTGTGCGCGCCGTTTTGAGGTTAGTGGTGTCGGTTCCGTACTCTATCCATGTGTGTGTTATGGCATTGGTCTGGTACATAACGGTAACGCCGTCGTTTGTAAGGTCCTGCAGATAGGGAGCGGAGTATATCAGCTTGTTGTCGGGCAGCTTTATGCGCACGTCGGCATAGACGGGACGGTGATCCGAGGCGTCGGGCTCGTTTACCACCCTGCTACGCAGCAGTGCCACCATGTCGGCGTGTTTTTTATACACTGCAATGTAGTCTATCGTCACGTTGGGCTTGTCGGCCGGCCATGTGTGCTGCTTTATATCGTTGAGAACGGTGAAGTTCTGCGCGAGCGTTTTTCCCGACGGCTTGTCGGGCTCGGCGTTGAGGTCGCCGGCCAGGAAGAAAGGTTTGTCGTATTTCTCGGCCTCGCGGCCGATTATCTCGAGCGAGCTTATGCGGTCGTCGTCGTTGAGAGAGAGGTGCGTTCCGCAGAACACGTAGTTGGGAAATTCGGCAATTACAGCCGTGCGGGCCTCTTCGCGGCCCGGAAGTGCGATGCGTTTCACCGCAACAGGTTTCTTCTCTGTAAGAATGCCCATGCCGTAAAGGCCGCCGCCTATTTCGACCGTAGGAGAATAGAAAGCGCGCATTCCGAGAGCGGCGGCGTATTCGCCCAATGCGTAACGGTTGGCCGAACGTGAGCTGGCGCTGTCCACTTCTTCTATAGCGATTACGTCGGGAGCTATATTTTCGATTACGCGTGCCTGTTTTTCGTAATTATATGCCTTTGCGTCGGCTGTTTTGCCGTTGTAAATGTTGTAGGACGCAATGCGGATTGTGTTTTCAGGGCCGTGATCGTACTGGGCTCTGCTTTGCAGAGGAGCAAGAGCCGTTGCGCAGAATGTTATGGCGCAATTGCGAAAAAGAATTCGTGGAAATGTCATGTTAAGTGTAAAGGTTATGGTTTATAGCTCCAAAGTTAAGTGTTTTTGTTAAAACAGATTGCTTGCGGTTCGTATTATTGTGTGTTGTCCTTACTTTCTGAACTTGCTCACAAGCAGCGTGCTTACGAGCAAGATCGATATTGTGGCGCAGATGAATATCGTGATGCCCGACGAGGTCATTATATTTCCTATTCCGACCAACGGCGAAACGATTCCTCCGAATATGAAACTCGCCGCCCCGAATGCCGCCGAAGCCGTGCCGGCGTTCTGGCGCTCGCTGTCCATTGCCAGCGATGTAGAGGCGGGAAGCGTTATGCCCACGAAGAACAGAAGCAGGAACAGCGTCGTTTCGTAAACCCAGAATCCCATGTCGAAAGCAAGACACAGGGCTGTGAATCCGGCCAGTACGAACATTCCCACAGCTCCGAACAACACTGCGTTCTGCGGTTGGTTGAATCTCATCGTTATGGCGGCTGCCGAGCCTGTTGCAACGCCGTTGAGTGCGAAGCACAGGCTGAACATGAGCGGCGAATGGCCGTAATGCTGCTGTATGATGAAGGGCGAAGACGCGATGTAGGCGAACATTACACCCATTGCGAATGCCTGCTGCAACAGGTAGCGCATGAAAAAGCGGTTACGCATTACCGTGCCGAACAGTCTGTATACGGAAATCACGCTCCGTGTGCTGCGACGTTCCGCCGGCAGCGATTCCTTTAGGCGCAGGCTCAGGGCAAGCAATATTATGCCTATGGCGATGAGCACAACGAATATTCCGCGCCAGTCGGTCACTTTCATGAGCATTCCGCCTATCACGGGAGCGGCTATAGGTGCCACGCCGTTTACCGCACCTATCATGGCCATGAACTTTGCCAGTTCTTTGCCCGAATACATGTCGGTGGCAACCGACTTGGCTATCACAATGCCGCCGGCTCCTCCCAATCCCTGGAACAGGCGGAAAATGATGAACGAGAGGATGTCGGGAGCGAGGCAGCAGGCCACGCTGCCCGCGATGAAGAGTAACATGCAGGCTATGAGCGGACGCCTGCGCCCGATTTTGTCGCTTATCGGACCGACGAACAGCTGTCCGGCGGCGAGTCCTATCATACTTGTCGTGAGGCCGAGCTGAACGCGCGACGCTGTTGTCATGAAGTAAGCCGCCTGCGAGGGAAGGCAAGGCAGATACATGTCGGTTACAAACGGGCCGAAGGCCGTCAGGAATCCTAATGTCACTAAAAGGAAAAGTTTACCGTTCTGTTGCATAAAAAAATGTATTTACTCCAGAAAGGACATGGCAGGCGGGCGTGAAATCATACGTGTTATACCGTAAACATATCGTCGTATGCCTTTAAAAGCACTGCGCTTTCCGATTTCGGGTGCAAAATTCACAAAAAATATTTTGTAGGCAAAATATGTTGTGCCGCATAATTCATTCTTTTTTGTTTTTGTTGCATTGTACGTGCTGCGTATGCTTCCGAAACAGACAAAAACGGTCACCCACCAAGTATTTGAAAATCAACAGGTGTATATATAGCGAAAAATATGTCTGAGATATTTTGAATTATCTCAGACAT
>CAJKQZ010000157.1 GCA_905202115.1 uncultured Prevotellaceae bacterium
GCACCTGTCCCGTATCCAATCCGAGCGACCGCCCAACGCTCGATACCTCGAGGCTGTGGGTGAGGCGGTTGTGTACGAACACGCTTCCCGGCAACGGGAATACCTGCGTCTTGTTCTGCATTCTCCGGAACGGGGCCGAGAAAATCAGCCGGTCGTAGTCGCGCTGAAACTGCGTGCGGTCTTCTTTTACAGCGTCGTACCGCTCTTCGAGTCCATAGCGCTTGTTGGAAATCAGTTTGTTCCAGTTCATCAGTTCCATAAGTATTCCTTTTTTACGTTTTCCGTGTGGAATGCCGGTGCGGCGTTCCGCTTTTCGTTGAAAATTCGGTTTTTGCTACACACAAAGTTACTTAAAAAAGACAATTCCGCAAATGTTCCGTACAAAAGCAGGCTCTTGCCGTGCCGCGATGTGCGGTTGCAGAAATTTTTCTGGAGTGAAAAGGCTGTTTCGCGCATGTTTTTAATGCGAGTATGATACAATTTACAACGGACTTGCGGAAAGTCGGTTTTTGTTTATTTATTCCGATTTTTGCTTTGTACGAAAAAAAATATTTTTTTTGTGCGGTAAAAAACTTCCCGCAGCAAATTGAAAATACAAGGGAGATAATTCAAAATATGTCTGAGATATTTTAAAATATCTCAGACATATTTTTTGCTACATATATACGTTCTGATTTTCAAGTGCTTGGCCGCTGACCGTTTTTGTCTGCAAACTCTTCCGGCAAGGCGGAGCCGATTTCGCGGAAAGCGATTCGGTTATTCTATATTTTCTCCCGTTCATTGCAGCAGCGGTATGTGTGCCCCTGCAAGGCATGTGTGTTTTGCTGCAAATCGAATATTTCGGCTGTATGCAAACGTGCATTAGCATGAAATTACTTAATTTTGTAAGTTAAGATAAGTAGTGTTCAAGAAAATGAAAGTAAAAGTAATAAACCGTTCGCACCATGCCCTTCCGCAATATGCCACTACGGCAAGTGCGGGAATGGATTTGCGTGCCAACCTCGACGCTCCTGTAACGCTCGGCCCTTTAGAGCGTAAGCTCATACCTACGGGCCTATATATAGCATTGCCCGAAGGATATGAGGCGCAGATACGTCCGCGTTCGGGGCTTGCACTAAAACACGGAATAAGTCTGCTCAATACTCCCGGTACAATAGATGCCGATTACCGTGGCGAGATAGGGATAATTCTCGCAAATCTTTCGAACGAGCCGTTCGAGGTGCGCGACGGCGAGCGCATTGCGCAGATGGTCATAGCCCGCTACGAACATGTGGAATGGGAATTGTCGGAAACGCTCGACGCCACCGAACGCGGCGAGGGAGGTTTTGGACATACGGGAAGAAAATAGTGGAAAAGCACCATAAAACTTCGATGAAACCTCGTTTTTTTGAAAAATATATGCTGCTTGTTGCGGCGGTTCTGCTGTTGGTATTTCCGCTGGCTGTACCGTGCGTGATAAATGCTGCGGAGCGCACTGTTGCGCAGGGGCTCAAATTAAAAGCTAAGACCGATGACGGGCGGCAACGGCGTTTCAATGCGTTTTATCTCGAGGCGGTAGTGCAACGCGAGAAGGGAAACATCGATGCCGCGTTCGACCTGCTGCAACATGCGATTGCCATAATTCCCGACGCGCCCGAGGCTCTCTATGACATGGCGAGGCTTATGCTTACGTACAATGTGGACGACACCACCGACACGGCCGAGACACTGTTGAGGCGCGCTGTGGCCCTCGAGCCCGATAACTATTATTTTCAGAAAGAACTGGCCGATTATTACGACGCACGCGGCATGGCTGACAGTGCGGCCGCACGCTACGAAGCTATGACGGTGCACTTCAAAGACCGCGAGGCTCTTATTCTGAATCTTGTCGACATATATAAAATGAAAGGTGACTACGAGGCTCTCGTAAGGACGCTCGACAAACTCGAAGTGCAGGAAGGAAAAAGCGAGGAAATAAGTATGGAAAAGGTAGGGGCTTACCGTGCCGTGGGACAGAACGAAAAAGCTCTTGCCGAAATAAACGAACTTATACGGCAATATCCTGCCGATCTCCGCTACAGGGTAATGCTCGGCGGAATATATTACGACGAAAAACAGCCCCAGAAGGCTCTCGAGGAATATCGCAAAGTTCTTGTGGAAGAACCCGAAAACGAAGCGGCGAATTTTGCCATGCTGAAGTATTACCAGGACGAAGGTCAGGATTCGTTGTTCATAAAAACGGCAAAGACTATTTCGCTCGACGGGAAATTCAGTACGAAAACGCGCGCCATCGCTTTGAACCAGCTTGTGGCAGGCAGCGCCAAAGGAAAGACAGATTCTCTTAACGTGCTTTCGGTGTTCAGGGCCATAGAAGCGCAGCCCGAAGCCGACGCCGTGTTGCTCGACATGTATCAGGCTTATCTTGTAATGCTGAAAGTGCCTGTCGATACCGTTGTTCCTGTGTGGAAAAAGGTGCTCGGGCTTAAACCCGACTATTCGCAGCTGCGTCTCAAGCTGCTTCAGTATTGCATTCAGAAATCCGATTTTGCCGAGGCGGCACGTCTGTGCGAGGAAGGGGCACAGTATGAGCCCGAACAGGTGGCATATTATTTTTATGGAGGAATGGCGCTTTTTTCTCTGAAAGAAAACGAACGCGCCGCGGAAATTCTGAAACGGGGAGCCGGACAGATAAACAACGAAACCAGTATAGCTCTTGCTTCGGACATATATAGCTTTCTCGGCGACGTTTATCATGAAATGGGAAAGGCGGAACAGGCTTACCAGGCCTATGACTCGGCCCTTGTTTACAAAGACGACAATATTTCGGCCCTGAACAATTACGCTTACTATCTTTCGCTCGAACGCCGTGAGCTCGACCGTGCCGCCGAAATGAGCTACAAAACCGTGAAGGCCGAACCCAATAACGCTATTTACCTCGACACGTACGCGTGGGTGCTTTTCGAACAGGGAAAACTCGAAGAAGCGTATACTTATATAAATGAAGCGCTGAAAAACATAAGTGCCACCGAGGAAAATGCCTCGATCTACGAGCACGCCGGCGATATATTTTCCATGCGCGGCAATACCGAAGAGGCTGTTGAAATGTGGAAAAAGGCCGAAACTTTGAAAAGCAAATCGAAAACTCTGAAGAAAAAAATAAAAAGTAAGAAATACATAGCACAATGAAGCATATAGTAAAAGTTCTCGCCTTTGCGGCGGCGATAGTATGCCTCGCCTCCTGCGGTACGTCGCGGAATGCAACGAAAAGTTCCGACACCGCAACGGTAAACAAGGCGAAAAACACTGCCGAAGCCTACAAGGAAAAAGTTGTTTCCAATTTCCAGACCACGCAATACCTTACCGCTAAAACCAGCATAGACCTGCGGGCCGGAAGCAAGAGCTTTTCGCTCGGAGGGTCGCTCAAGATGAAGCGCGACGACGTGATACAGCTTTCTCTGACCTTTTTTGGAATGGAAGTGGGGCGAATGGAGTTTACCACGACTGAGGTGTTGATTGTCGACAAGGTAAACAAACAATATGTCCGCGTGCCTTACAGCGAGGCCTCGTTCCTGCAGAGTGCCGAGCTTGACTTCTATTCGCTGCAGTCGCTTTTTTGGAACGAAGTGTTCATACCCGGCAAGCGCGATGTCGTTTCTGCTTTGTCGGAGTTCAGCGTTGCTTCGAGCGGCGACCATACTTTGCTGAATCTAACCTCGGCTCCTAAGCTCGATTATGCTTTTCTTACGATAACCGAGGGAGCTTTGCTCAACCGCACTACGGTAACTTCGAAAAATATCTCGGACAGTCAGGCGCTTGTGTGCAAGTACGACAACTTTGTTAAGTTTGGCGACAAGAAATTCCCCTCACGCGTAAGCCTTTCTTTCAGCGGCGGCAAAACGGAGCTGGGTCTGGATATGCGGTTAAGCAGTTTGTCAACCGGTTCTTCGTGGGAAACGCGTACTAAGGTGTCATCGTCTTACAAACAGCGTTCGGTGGATGACGTTTTGGGTAAACTCACAATGTTCCAGTGATTATGTTTCGGATGAGAACAGTAATGATCATTGCCTTTTGCGCCGGCGTTTTGTCCGTTTCTGCGCAAACGGGTAAGAAAATCAACACTTTGCAGTCGCAGCGGGCGAATCTTCAGAAAAAAATCACCGAAAACGAGGGAATGCTCAAGACGCTGAAGAAGGATGTGCGTTCGCAGCTCAACAATCTCAGTGTTATCGACGGCCAGATCAGTACTCAGAAAAAGTTGGTCGACGCAATTTCGGCCGATGTAGGCCAGTTGGACAAGACTATCCGACAACTTAATTTACAGCTCGACACTCTTAAACGCGATCTCGACGAGCGCAAGCAGCGCTACTGCCGTTCCATGCTTTACCTGTACCGAAATCGTACCACACAGAATAAACTTATGTTTATTTTCTCAGCCGGCAATTTCACGCAGATGTACCGCAGGCTGCGCTACGTTCGCCAGTATGCCGAATACCAGCGTGTGCAGGGCGAACTGGTTAAACGCAAGCAGGAGCAGGTGCGGATAAAGCACGCCGAGGTTACTAAGGTTCTGAACGAGAAGAATGTTTTGCTTGCCGAGGGAAAGCAGGAGCAGATGAAACTCGAAGGGAAGCATGCCGAACGCAAGAAAATCGTAGACAACCTTCAGAAGCAGCAGCGCAAGGTGCAGAGCACTTTGCAGGCCAACAAAAAGCAGTATAATTCGCTCAATGCGCAGATAGAAAAGCTTATTCAGCAACAGATTGCCGAAGAAAAGCGCCGCCGCGAGGAAGCCCGCAGGCGTGAGCTTGAACGGCAGAAGCGCATTGCCCGACAAAAGGAGGAGGAACGCCGCCGTGCTCTTGCTGCAAGTAAGAAAGGTTCTTCGGGCAGTAAGAGCAGGTCAACTGCGAAAGGCAGCAGCAAGGACTATGAGCTTTCACCGGCCGATAAGAAAAAACAGATGGAGGTGTTCGAAATGGAGAAGGCCGACCGCGCTCTCAGCAGCGACTTTGCCTCTAACCGCGGTCGCCTGCCTATGCCTATTACGGGGGCGTATATGATAACCACTCACTACGGGCAGTACAATGTGGACGGGCTGAAAGGCGTGCAGCTCGATAACAAGGGCATAAATATTACCGGCAAACCGGGTGCCCGCGCCCGCGCCGTATTCGACGGCGAGGTGTCGGCCGTGTTCTCTTTCGGCGGATACACCAACGTTCTTGTAAGGCACGGAAGTTACATTTCGGTGTATTGCAACCTTGCCTCTTCATCGGTCAGAAAAGGGCAGAAAGTCCGTACGCGCGACATTATAGGTTCGGTTGCGCGCGACGCTTCAGGAAACTGCACCATGCACTTCCAGTTGCGGCGCGAGACTTCAAAGCTGAATCCGGAGTCGTGGCTTGCCCGATAATTTTGCAGGCGATTCGCTGCAATGTGCTGCGATGAAAAAATAAAGACCTGCTTATATTAATAATGTATATGCGCGAAGTGTTCCGTGGAATGCTTCGCGCAATTGTTTGCACGCCTCTTGTTTCGGTGCTGGTGGAGTATGATGAAATTGTTTCCGCCGGAAAGCGGTGATGAGTGGTTTGTAAAAAAAATTGTCTCCTGCGAAAAAAAATATTTTTTTCTTGTGGTAAAAAACTTCCCGCAGGAAAATGAAAATACAAGGGAGATAATCGAAAATATGTC
>CAJKQZ010000158.1 GCA_905202115.1 uncultured Prevotellaceae bacterium
GTGTGCCTGCGGTTATGAGCCCTTCCTGCATAAAAGTAAGCGCTTGCGTGGGCTTGAATGTGGAGCCGGGGGGATATTGACCGCTTATGGCTCGGTTAAGCAGGGGCTTTAACGGATCTTTGCTCAGTTTGACATGGTTTTTTCCGCGGTCTCTTCCTACCATTAGGCGGGGATCGTATGTTGGCGAGGATACCATGCAGAGAATCTCGCCGGTGCTCGGTTCGATGGCTACTATCGAGCCGATTTTTCCCTCCATTATCCGCTCTCCCAATGCCTGCAGCTCGATATCTAAGCTCAGTTTGAGGTTGTGTCCAGGTTGAGGCCTGTGATCTAAAGCACCGTCCATATAACGTCCTTTTATTTGTCCATGAACGTTGCGTAGCAGGACTTCCATTCCTTTTTCGCCTCTCAGTTGCTTCTCGTAAGAACGTTCCACTCCGTTCTTTCCTATAAAATCTCCAGGGCGGTAGTAATCGTCATCGTCTATGTTTTTTTGAGATACTTCACCAACGTCGCCGAGTATGTGCGCTCCTACACCGTATGTATAGCGGCGTATGCTTCGGTGCTCCACGTAGAATCCTTTGAACTTGAAAAGCTTTTCTTCTATCTGGGAAAATTCTTCGGCTGGTATTTGGCTGAGAAAAAGTTGCTCGGTGTAGAATGAATATCCGGGGTTTTTGGCCCTGTTCTTTATGTCGAGCATACGGTTTATGTAAAACTCTTTTGTTATTCCGAGCGTACGGCAAAAATCCAACGTGTCTATTCCTCTTTGTTCGCTCATGATGACCATTAGATTGTATGCCGGCTCATTGTAAACAAGCAGTTTGTTGTTGCGATCAGTTATGAGACCGCGCGAGGGATACAGGAGCTTTTTAAGAAAAGCGTTGGAGTCGGCGTTCTTTTTATAGTCGTCGCTCAGAATCTGCAGACTGAAAAGGCGTATAAGGTATATTAATACGATGGCTACTGCCATGCCACCGATAACATATTTCCTGTTTTCGAGATTTCCGCTCATTCGGTTCTTCTGTTTCCGCTTGTTCTTATGCCTTCAATGGCGGAAATAATTAAAATAGTCAGCAACGAACTCCCGCCGATGTTGATAAGTGTGTCTTGCCAGTTGAAAAAGGAGAAGGCCTCTAAGGCAAAGAAAATTATTTCGCAGAACACTACGTTTATCACAACGTATCGCATGTACGCGCCCCAGCCCATTTTGCGCGCAGAAGGAATTATCGTTTCATCGTCCTCGGTCATGGAATTTATTTTGAGCAGCCACGGTTGTATCATGGCTGTAGCTGTGAGCGACGCGGCTGCAACTCCCGGAGTGTTGGTGAATGTATCGGCTATGAATCCGAAAGCGAAGCTCCACAGCAACATAGCCGAGCGTTGAGCGTCGCTCGGAAATAAAATGACGAAATATACCGCGATGAAAGGCGTTGCATAGCCGAGAATGTGCACGTGGTCGAATACCAGCACCTGCAACGCTAACAAAAGCATGAACCAGCCGAGTCTTTTCAAGAATGTGCTAATCATGATGTCTTGGTTTTTCTTTCGGGTGTGCTTTGTGGTGATGTCAATTGCGGTTTGTTTCCGCTTCGGCTGCATGAACCCGCAGTGTGTCTACTTCTGCTTTGTTGCGGTTTGAGATAACGCATACGTTTCTAAGGTTTGCAAATTCTGTGGCAAGGTTCACTTTCACTCTGTAGGACATTCCGTCGCGCGAGTTTCCGATTGCCAGGATTTTTCCTACGAACAGTCCTGGCGGAAAAACCGATGAATATCCGCTTGTCTCCACATAATCTCCCACTTTGAAGCGGGCGTATCGCGGTACGTCGTTAAGATATGCTACAAGCGGGCTGCCGCCTTCCCAACTTAGGTATCCGAAGAAATTATGTCCCCGAATGCGGCAGCTTATGCTTGACTTTTTGTTCAGAACCGGCATAATCAGACTGTAATGTCGGTTTGTAAGGTAAACGATTCCTACTATTCCGCCTCCTCCTACGACTCCCATTTCAGAACGTACGCCATCGGCTTCGCCTTTGTCGATTACGATGTAATTGTTTGCCTTTGTTATGCTGTTTGAAGTCACTGTGGCCGGAATTATATCGTAATAGCCGAGCAGTGTGTGCTGTTTTTCGTCGATGAACGCTGAGTCGGCACCCATGTACCGGAGTGCGTCGCGCAATTCATTTACCTGCCGTTGCAGCATTATGTTCCGCATGGTCAGATCCTCGTTTATTTTTCCGAGGTTTACGTATGCCATTATATCTGAATACTTCTTGTTCACTGCTGCCGTGAAGTCATTGGCCGAAGTAAGCCAAATACTTGCCTGGTAGTCGTTGAAACGGAACAGCATTACCATACTTGCGCTTTCAAGTATGAGAAATACGAACCAGTGAAAGTAGCTTTTAAAGAATTCTATCAGATTGTGCATTCCTCTGCCGTCTTTCTGCGGAGCTTGAAGTTCTTATTTGTGTGTTTAACGGTCAAAAATGGTTAGAGGAAGCATTTTTGTATTGCCCTCTAACCATTTGTCGTTTTGTCAAACCGGATATTTTCTGCCGGTGTGTTATCTCATTAGGAATGAATAGTGGTTTACGTTCTTGAGAGCCACGCCCGTACCTTTTGCCACGCAGAGCAAGGGATCTTTCGCCACGTGGAATTTGATGTTTATCTTGTCGGTAAGGCGTTTGTCGAGTCCGCGGAGCAATGCTCCTCCGCCGGTTATGTAGATACCGTTGTGTACGATGTCGGCATATATTTCGGGCGGTGTGTTTTCCAATGCGTTTAGTACGGCTGCCTCTATTTTTGCGATGCTTTTCTCAAGGCAGTGGGCTATTTCCTGATAGCATACGGGCACTTCCATAGGCAGTGCCGTTATTCTGTTCGGTCCGTTTACTATATAGTCTTCGGGTCCCTGGTCGCCTAAGTCGGTAAGTGCGCTTCCAACGTGTACTTTTATTCGTTCGGCCATACGTTCGCTCACTTTCACGTTGTGTTGGTGGGCCATATAGGCTTGTATGTCGGCGTTGAAGTCATCGCCGGCCATTTTTATGGAGTTGTTCGACACAATACCGCCGAGCGATATTACGGCTATCTCTGTTGTGCCTCCGCCTATGTCGACGATCATGTTTCCTTCGGGCGCTTCGACGTTAAGGCAGTCTTTTTCGTCCATGCCCGATTCTTTCTGTTCCTCACCTATGCCTATTGCTGCGGCCATAGGTTCGAAAATCAGATATACGTCGCGTCCGCCGGCGTGTTCGGCCGAGTCACGCACGGCACGTAGCTCCACTTCGGTCGAGCCGGAGGGAACTCCGATTACCATTCGCAACGACGGCGAGAATAGGTGGCTTCCTTTTTTCGCTCTCTTTATAAGTCCGCGCATCATTTGCTCGCAGGCATAGAAGTCGGCAATCACTCCGTCTCGCAGCGGGCGTATCACGCGGAAGTTGTCGTTCGATTTTTCGTACATCAGCTTGGCTTCTTCGCCCACCTTGACCATTTTGTTGGTTTGACGGTCGAGTGCCACTACCGAAGGCTCGTTAACCACTATTTCGTCATCGCTTATGATGATTGTGTTGGCGGTGCCGAGGTCCATTGCCAGTTCCTGGGTAAATGAAAAGAATCCCATTGCTTCCGGTTGGTTAATGTTTTGGTGTTGTGATTGATTTTTTCGTTTTTTTACTTTCCGTTTGCAAAGTATTCGTGTATGGCGGTGTCGTAGTGGCTGCTTACGGCAAAAGCGCGTTCAGCAAAGTGCCTGCGGTCTTCGAGCGACGAGTTCGCGCCTTTTTCGTTGAGCATTGCAAGCAGGTCGGCGTATTCCGCTTTTGAGGGAACTATTATCACGTCATTGAAGTTTTTGGCTCCGGCGCGTATGAGCGATATACCGCCTATGTCGATTTTCTCGATTATGTCGGCTTCGGAGGCTCCGCTTTTCACGGTTTCCTCAAAGGGGTAGAGGTCGACGATTACGAGGTCGATGGGCGGGATTTCATATTTCTGCATTTCTTTTGCGTCGCTTTCGAGTTCTCTCCGGCCGAGTATTCCGCCGAATATTTTGGGGTGGAGTGTTTTCACGCGTCCTCCGAGAATGGAGGGATATGTGGTTATTTCTTCCACTTTAGTGCATTCGTGGCCGAGGCTTTCGATAAACGACTGTGTACCGCCGGTGGAGAGGAATTTCACTCCTTCGGCGCTGAGTTTGTTGAGTATTTCTTCAAGCCCGTCTTTGTGGAAAACCGAGATGAGGGCTGTTTTGATTGGCTTTTGTTGGCTCATTTCTTTGATTATTGCGTAGTTCGATTGCAAAGTTATGAATTTTCTGCAATTACAACGGTATACCGCAAGGGCTATATTATAAAAAAAGTGCCCTTGCGTGCGGTCTTTGTTTCTTGTGTGTTGTCAGAGCAGTATGTTGGCTTCGTATTCTTTTATGCGTCGGCGTATTTCGTCGGGTATTTCCACGCTGTCGCCTATTTTTACGGAAAAACACACCATAACCGTGCGGCATACGCTGACAACGCATTTTGTTTTCACGTTCACTATTTGGTGCATTACCGTGAAACTTTTGTTTCCGAGTCGGGCTACGGATGTTTCAACGGCTATTTTGTCGCCGAAAAGAACAGGGTGTATGAAGTCGGCGTTGATATTGGCTACCACGGGAATGATGTCGTATTTTCGGGTGATGTCGGCAAGTACGGCCTTGAAATATTCGGTCTTGGCAAGGTCGTATAGAGAAAAAAGCACCGAGTTGTTCACGTGTCCGAACTGGTCTACGTCGCTGAATCTTAATTGTACGGGAAGTTTGTGCCGGTATATCTGTATGGGTTGTTCTTCCATAGTCAGTTTTCTTTTTGTTTTGCGGAGCGGTTCCACACCTGGTCGAAGTATGCGTAGTTCCCTCCGCCGAAGTTTATGTAAAGCCGGCCGTAGTCTACGAATCTGTAAGCCCAGTGGTCTTCCGTGCCGTAGTCATAGTAATATATGTGCAGGTATCTCGAGCCGGGCTCCCATTCGAATCTGTCGCTCGACACTATGAAATCGCCTTCCCAGTCTTCGATTATTCCGAAGCCGTCGCTGTAGAATGTTATTGTCGTGAGATAGTATCCGTCGTAGCTTGTGGAGTACCATTTTCCGTAAAAATCGCTGTCGTAGTAGCGGTGGTGGATGTCCGATTCGCACGAGGTGAACGCAAGGCAAAGCATCAGCGCGAATGCGGCAGTTATAGTTGTTATTGCATTCCTTTTCATTTCGATTCTGTTTTGATAGTTATCGTTACAAATTTAACTAATAAATCTGTCGGAAGTACGGATAAGGATGATATTTAACTCTTTTTATGCCGTTTTGCCGATGTGCGGAAAAATGTGTGCGAAATATCCAAATCTGTACATATCATCGGGGCTTTTATGCGTTTGTATGGCAGAGGGGAATCTTACGGTTTCAGCCGCGTTGCAAGAGATGATTTTCGGTCGGGCGGAAAACAGGCGGAGAAAGGTTTATGAAAAAACAGCTTCTTACGAAAAAAAATATTTTTTTTCATGTGGTAAAAAACTTCCCGCAGCAAATTGAAAATACAAAGGAGATAATCGAAAATATGTCTGAGATAATTCAAAATATCTCAGACATATTTTTT
>CAJKQZ010000159.1 GCA_905202115.1 uncultured Prevotellaceae bacterium
AATATCTCAGACATATTTTCGATTATCTCCCTTGTATTTTCAATTATCTGCGGGACGTTTTTTGCAGTGTAAAAAAAATATATTTTTTTTCACGAGGCCCGTATAAAAATAAAATATTTGTCTTACGGTTTTTCTGCGGAGCCTGTTTAGGAGTTATAGTGCCGTTTGCCTGAATGGCGGTATGGCTATGAAAAAAACCGCACCGTCTGTTGGGCGGTGCGGAAGTTTTGTTGTTTCGTGAAATTCGTTTTTTGCTTTCACGCAAGTGTGTTGCTGTCAGAAACCGTAGGCCTGGATTTCCACCGGCCCAATCAGTCCCGATTCCTGCAAAGGAGTGTCTTTGCCCAAATAGGTGAATGTCTGGAACGTGAAGCGCTCGTTTTCGGGCAGGTTCTTTTCGCCTATCAGTCGGTTGCACCAGTTGTTTACAACTTCCACCTCTACGGTGTTCTTGCCTTTTTTGAGCAGTTGGGTTACGTTGAGTCTGTAAGGCGGTGTCCATACTCCGCCGGCGTACTGGCCGTTTATTTTCACTTTGGCCATTACCATAACCTTGCCGAGGTCTATGTATAGCTGTGAGGCGGGCAGTTCGTCGAGTTTTATGGTATTCGTGTAAACCGCTGTGCCCGAGAAATATTTTATTTTCGGGTTGTCGCTCTTGCTCCAGTCGGTGAGTGTGTCGAACTTTACAGGTTTTTCGGGGCCGCCGCGTTTTTCCTGGAACTTGACTGTCCACGGAGTGTCGAACGTTGCCACCACTTCTTTTTCGGGATAGTTTTTCGCAACAGTTTCGGACTTGTTTCCGGTGTTGGCCGAAGCTTCTCCGGTCGGAGCGCGGAATACGACGAACGCGCTTTCGAGCGGTTCGAGCTTCATGGGTACTTCGGTAGTCTTGCTCAGGCGGCGGAACTCGGGCAGGCGGCGCACTTCGGCCGTCTGTGGATTCCATAGCTCGGGAGTTTTGTCGCTTACGCGGAAAGCACCGTTGAATTCAATGGTTTGCGAGCCCTGGTTCGACACAAAGTAAATGTCGGCGTCGGGCAGCGAACGGTGCAGGAACATGAGCGGCAGCACAGGGTCGTTGCTCGAGAAATCGGGAACCACACCGAGCTCGGCAAAGACTTCCTCGAGAGACGTTCCGGTGTAGATACGGCCTTTTCCGTAGCTCGCGCAGCGGTTGAAGAACTTGTCGCCCTGCCACATTTCGTCGGCAATGGCGAGCACTTCCCTGTCGGCCTCGGGATATTCCGCGAGGCTTGGCGAGCGCTCAGGCTTCGGGCCGACAACTACAAGACCGTCTTTTACAAGCTGCTGTAATTTTTTTATGAACGCGGGGCGCATGGTCTTTTGCGGGGGCAGAACGAGTACGTTGTAGCACATGCCGCCGTCGATAGCGAGTTTGCCGTTTTCTATGCGGCCGCTTTTCTCTATTACCTCCGCGTTGATGTAGTCGTACGAGTAACCGCGCGGAATTTCGGGCGTGCGGATACCTGTCATCTTGGGAGCGTCCTCGCCTATGAAGTAGGCGACGTCGGCCACGTAGTACCCTTGCTGAAGAATGTAGTTGCAGCGTTTTATGTACTGGTTGAACACGTCCACCTGCGAGAACCACGTGTTGTGGCGGTTGAACTCGTTGCCGAACGGAGCGTTTATTCCCGGCACACGCTCGTCGGGCTGTTGTATGTACAGGTGATACAAGGTGCTGTTTATGCCTTCGGCAAAGAATTTGTCGCCGCGCTGTTTCATTTCTCCCGGATAGCGTGAGAAATCCGGACCACCTGCCGTGAACGATTCGGCCCACACACGGCGTTTTCCGTAAATGTGTCCGCACGACGAGGCAATGCGGTTCTCTATGTCGCCCAGGTCGCCTGCGCTCCAGAACTCTCCGGCAATTTCATCGCTTTGGCCGCCGTATTGCAGGAACTCTCCGGGAAATCCCCAATGACCGTAACATTCCAGCCAGGTAGTGAGGCCGTGCTCATTGCTGACCTTGCGCAGACCTGCCACGTACTCATAGCTCACGAGGTCGGCCACTAAACGGCGCACGTCCCAAAGGAAACGGTCGGAAAGGTCTTGCGAGTTGACAACAACGCCGTAGAGCGCTGGAATGTACGGCACGGGATCGTAACCGTAGCGTTCCTTGAACTCGGGAATCATATTGTCGGTCCAGTTCTGGCCTCCCGTTTCGTAACTGTCCTCGACCACGATTTTGAAAGTCTTGCGGTCTTCTGCTGGAATGCGTCTGAGAATCTCTCCGAGATAGGCATCGAAATGACTGCGAACGTGTTGCTCGCTCATTTTGTCTACCTCGAAGCCCGTAGCTTCGGGAGAAGCCGGCGCATTTGTCGTGCCGGTGGGACGCATTGCGGTGCGCAGGATAATCCAGCGGCCTTCGGGAGCATTCCAGGTGAGGGTGCCGTTCTTGGAAAGCTTGTCGGTAATATCGATGACGCTTTGCGATTTTACAATCAGGTTCTCGTCGTCGCATTCGGGGCTTTCGTTCCACATATAGTCGTACCAGAACGGATGAGGCGTCTGCCACATTTTCTGGAAAGTCTTTTCGGGATAACTGTCTACCACAGGATTCGGCGAAAGAACGATGTCGTTGAATTTATCTGCGTCGCCTTCGAAAACAAGTCGGAAATCGGTCGACGTGGTTGCCGGAAGCGACAGCGCAATGGGCGCAAATGGAACAAAACCTACGTTCAGTTCGGCGTTGCGTCGGTCTAAAACCAGTTTTTTTACCGGACGGTAATCATTGCCGGCCTTTGCGTAAAGAGTTGCGTGGTTGAAAAACGTCGTTTCCTTGCCGTAGAGCGTAATGCTTCGCACAGTGACGGGCGTGTCGCTGTGGAAATCGAGATTTCCTGCGCTGCCGATTTGCTGCTGTGCCTTGAGCGGACTGTTTACCGAGAGATCGGGGAAGGCAAGTACCTTTACGTCTTCCGCGTCTTTGCCGGCGTCGGGTAGTTTTACCTTTATCTGTTTTCCGCCTGTCACAGCGAGGCGCGAGCTTGCGAGGTAGCGCATGGCTTGATTGGGTTTTATCCACGGGCCTCCGCTTTGGCTCCAGCCAGGGCAGTTGAAAATGCCCACTTCTATGTCAAGTTCTGTTGCAGTCTTGAGAGCCGCATGAAGAATCTCCCACCATTCGTCCGAGTAGAACTTGACTTTTCCGTAGGGTACGTTCTGGCCGCCGATACATCCTATCTGCACGCGGTTTATTCCTGCTTCTTTCATGGCCTGCAGGTCTTTCACGACGCCTTCTTTGGAAATGTTGTCCGACATCCAGTACCAGTACACCGCGAGTTTCTGACTGTCGGGAATCTGTCTGAATGTTTTTTCGAGCGTCGCTATCGGAGCCTGGACGAACTGCGGCTGCGCCGCGCCGTCAATGCTCGTGCATATTGCTGCAAGCGTAATGGCAAGTAGATATGTGCGGGTTTTCATGTTGATTCGGTGTTTCGTATTATTTGTTCTTTACTATTTTCACGCCTTTCGGGGCCTTGATTTGCGAGACTACCTTTCCTTTGCCGTCTACGCGGTGCGAGATTTCTATTACGCCGTAAGGAGTGGGGAATGTTCCTTTGGCCCATTTAAGGTTTCCGAGATGCGGTTCGATAGCTACTTTCTTGCAGCCTGGTTCGAGCACTTTCACACCGAGCACATGGCGGCTGAGCCACGTTGTAGGGCCAGAAGCCCAGCCGTGGCAGAAAGAATGGCGGAAGCCTTTGTAGCAGTAGTCGCCGTATGCGCTGTGAACGTCCACTTTCCCTTTGGGCGTAAGCTCGTCTATGCGTGCGGCGTTCTTCATCCAGTCTATGTCGAAGTCTTCCCAGAAAGTCGTAGCTCCGAGGTCGAGCATTCCGCCCCAGTAGTCGCTCATTATTTTCATGGCTTCGGTGTGTTTGCCGGCTAAGGCGAGAGCTTCGAGCATGTAGTACCCGTAGAAAGTGGAGAATCCCTTTGCTCCTCCGGGCAGAATGATTTCTTCCGCAGCCTGCAGGGCGTCTGTCATTCCGGCAATGGCGTTCAGCGAGGCCGCCTGCTTTGAACCGTTGAAGTCGCGGCGGTGTTTTTTCATCTTGTCGGATGTTTGCCTGCACTTTTCGGCGAGTTCGTCGTTCCCCCAAATCTTGGCCATTTGCGCGCCGTTTTCTAATCCTATCGCAAGCAGAGCCTGAAGGCCCGAATCTATTCCTTTTTCGTTTGTCGACGACGGCCAGTCGAGGAAGCGCGCGTCGAGCGTTTCGTAGCCTTCGTCGTCTACTTTCGAGAGCAGCACTTTGAGCAGCTCCTCTATATAGCTGCGCTGTTCGTCAAGATATTTCCGGTTTCCCGTGTAAATGTACCAGTCGTAGTGCGTGATAAGCCACCACACGGAGTAGCTCGAAAGACCGCACATCCATTGTTCGGGTCGGTATATCTCTTTTGAGAGGTCGAGGCTTTTGTTTACAACGTCGTTGAAGCCGAAAACGGTTGCTATGGTGTGCACCTCGGGATTGATGTCTCCCGTCCATACGAGGCGGTCGCGCTTGATTCCGTCCCAAAGGTATTGCTGCATGTTCAGGTGTACGGTATACGCGCCTGTCATCCAGATGTCGTTCAATCGTTTGTCGTCGCATTCGAACGAGCCGAGGTAGGGGATGTCGCGGCGTTTGAATGCGGCGCGCACTTCCTGCAGCAGAATATCGGTGTCGTCGCCGAGAACGTCTATACGTACGAAACGGAAGCCCGAGTTTCCGCATTCGGCTATTCCGAGCCAGGGGAGTTCCAGCATGAAGTCGCGCATGGCGTGGTCGTTCGTGGCTCCGTTCTTACCGTCAATCTCGCACATCGCCTCTTCGGCCGACTCGCCGAAACGCACGCGCACTTTTGCCGTTCTCGAGGCCGACATTCCCGTTACAATCTGTATTCCGCCGTGAATCTCGCGCCCGAAGTCGAACAGCAGCGAGTTCGTGCCGTCGCCGGCGTTGTTGATGTGGCACATCTTGACGCCTGCAAGCACGGCCTGTCCGTAGTTATTTTCCAGCAGAGCCTCTTGATTTTCTATTTTTGCGTTCCATGTGGATTGTGTCCACAATATATTCTTGGGCCTGATGTATGAAATCACACGCGTGTCGGTTTCCAACGGTTCGTTGCCCCATGCGGGCACGATGTTACACGTGATGTTTTTAAGGCATGGTTCTTTTTTACGGTCGTTGTTATTTCCTGCGGGCAGCATGTTGCCCGCAAAAGCAGATGTTGCCGCCGCTGTGCTTGCTGCAAGGCACAGAATTTTCAATAGTTTCATGTTATTTTAGTTTGTAGAATATTAAAAATAGGAGATGTTTTCGCAAATTTATGAAAAATACCCCGTACTGTCAAAATGTGCCGGCTTGAAATAAAGGCGCCCTACAAACTGTTGGCTCATGCCGGAGATGTTTTTAATGATGTGGGTTTGGTATAATAACGATGATTCTTTGCAAAGGAAAAAGGTTTTGCGGAAATTTAGTACTGCTCCGGTTTTCAGACTAAGGTTATTCAGGTTGATGAAAAATGCTGTTTTCCGTGAAATAGAAGATGTCTTTTCGTAGGGCTTTGCAGACAAAAACGGTCACCTTTCAAGCACTTGAAAATCAGCAGGTGT
>CAJKQZ010000160.1 GCA_905202115.1 uncultured Prevotellaceae bacterium
ATAATTCAAAATATGTCTGAGATAATTTAAAATATCTCAGACATATTTTTTGCCACATATACACCTGCTGATTATCAAGTGCTTGGCCGCTGACCGTTTTTGTCTGTAAAACTCGCCTGCGGAGCATTACGGATTTAACAGGGAACAGAATCTTCTTTCTACGTGCGAAAGGCTTGGTCTTTTTGCGCGAAGCTGACGGCAAAATCGAAGTGTATGTTTGCTGTTATTTTAAAAAATCATGGCACATCCGCAACGATGTGCCATGATATAGGGTATGTGGTAAAGTTTTTCTGCCGTATATGATTTCCGTTGAAGCAGAATATGGATTTTCTTGCTCTTTTTAATGCGTTTTTGCGCTGAGTGAATCGCTGATTACCTGATAGGATTTTTGCATCGTTTCCTGAATGTCGTTTAAGCCCTTGCCTTGCGGCGGAATGGGGGTGTGCAGTGTCAGGCGCAGTGTGTGGCGTTCTACGAAATTGACCATTCCGCGAGTGCGGGGCAGGGCCTCGAAAGATCCGCTTATGGTTATCGGCACAACCGGCAGCTGCAATTCGTCGGCGAGCATGAATGCGCCTTTTTTAAACCTTCCGGGTTTTCCGGTAAAGGTGCGCGTTCCTTCGGGAAACACTACCAATGATATTCCGTCTTTAAGGGTGGCGCGCGCTTTCTCTATGGTTTCTTCTATCTTCTTCGGCCCCGATTTGTCAACGAATATGTGGTGGGCCTTGTCGCATGCTATTCCTATGAGAGGCATTTTGCGCAATTCTTTTTTCATCATCCATTTGAAGTTACGTCCCAGGAATCCGTAAATCATGAATATGTCGAGCGCTCCCTGGTGGTTGGCTACAAAGATGTATGACTGCCCTTTTTTCAGGTTCTCGCTCCCTTCCACTTTGACGGGTAGCAACAGGATTCCGCACACAATGTGCGACCATATCTTGCCGGGGTAATATCCCCAAAAGTGACCGTTGCCTATCAGACACCCTATCGTAGTGACGAACGAGGTAAGAATCGTTGCCACTAAAATAACGGGAGTGGCGATTATCAACTGGTATGCTCTGTAAAAGATTTTCATTGTGCTGAATGTAATGTTATTATGTCTATTTTGGGCCAGGCTCCGAAACGGAACGGTATCAATGCCTCTCCTATGCCGGAACTTATGAACAGCGAGCGCGGCCCGTGGTTGTACATGCCGTTCCATTCATCGTATACGAGCGAGGAAGGCGAATGTCCGAACACTTTGAACTGTCCTGCATGGGTGTGTCCTGACAAAGTTAGCTGAATGTTCGTTTTTGGCAAAACTTTGCGTTTCCATTGCGTGGGGTCGTGGCTCAGAAGAACCTTGAATGCGCTGTCGGGAACATTTTTCAGCGCTTTTTGCAGGTCGCCTTCGGCGGGGAAAGGCGGCGTGCCGTCGTTCTCGGAGCCTATAATGTAAATGCTGTCGGTGCCTCGCCGTATAACTCTGCTTTCGTTCAGCAACAGGTCCCAGCCGGCCTCGCGCTGCAGGCTTTTCAGTTCTTCCATGCCGTTAAGGCGTTGCGACGGCTCTTTATAATGGATGTATTGCAGATAGTCGTGGTTGCCTAAAACCGAGAAAACTCCGTCGGGGGCATGCAGCTGTTTCAATTTGCTGTGGAACTGTTTTATCTCGTCGGGCGAGAAGTTTACCAGATCGCCGGTGAAGAATATCACATCTCCCTGCTGTTCGTTTATTTTCTTTACTATCCGGTCGACAGTTCCAGGATGAAGGTGATACGTTCCGAGGTGCAGATCGGAAACCTGTACTATTTTGTATCCGTTAAAGGCTTCGGGCAAATCGGGAGAGGTGAAATCGTGGTTTTCCACATTGACTACAGTGAAACATGATATGTAGCCGAATATTATTATGACCGCGGGAATGAAAGCAAGCCCCAGGCCTGTTTTTGTGAGTATGTTTCTGGCTTTTTTGCTTTTGAAAAGCAACGAAATGCCGAGCATAATCGAATAAATCAGCTCGGGAATCGAAACGAGAAGGGTTGCGAGCAGATAAATTCCTATGCTGTCGGCATTTTTGTCTATTCTGCCGTCGTTGAACATGTAGTAGAATGTTAGTGCCAGCAACACGATGTTAGGCAGCAGGAACAGCGCTTTGCACAAGCGGCTTTTCTTTCTAAGTTTCTTGGCGTAAATAAATGCCGCAGGAGCGATTAGAAGAAAAAACAGTAGAAAACTAATCCGGAATATCATTTTTGTAGATTTGATTGCAGGTATTTATATATATCTTCTTTAGGCAACTTTCTGCGCAGGGCATAGTCATCTGCCTGTTCCTCGCTTATTTTTCCTACGCTGAAATATTTTGCCTTAGGGTGGGCAAACATCAGTCCGCAAGTGGAAGCGTGCGGGCTCATTGCTCCGTTATCGGTTAATTTAATGCCTATTTCGGATAAATCGATTATGTTGTCGATAATAAAGATTATGCTTTGGTCGGGCAGGGAAGGGTAACCGATAGCAGGACGTATGCCCTGAAATTTTTCGGCAAAGATTTCTTGCATTGTCAGTCGCTCGTTTTTTGCATAACCCCAGTAAGTCCGCCTGACTTGCAGGTGCATTAATTCCGTAGTTGCTTCGGCTATTCTATCTGCGAGGGTTTGGCAGAGCATGTGTTTGTAAGCATCGTTTGCGTATCGCTTTTCGAAGTCTTTGTCAACGGTAGCGGCAAATATTCCTATGTGGTCTTTTATGTTTTGTGCTTTCGGACGGATATAATCGGCCAGACACAAGCACGTGTCAGCCTCGGCGTCGTATTGCTGTCTGAGGCAGGGAAGAACGTGGCTCTTTCCGTGTCTTTCATATATTATAATGTCGTCGTCATTGCTGTTTGCCTCGAAAATTCCGAACCTTGCGTGGCTTTTGTATCTGCCGTTGAATTCGGAAAGAAGCTTTAGGGAATCGTTATATAATTCAGAGGCTTCTGCGGCGCATTTGCGTTCGCTTTCTTCGGGGAAACTGTTTATCCAGGATTTTACGCAGGCGTTGCAATGATGTATGTTTGCGATTGCGGAATACTTCATCGCGAATCCCCATGCGTGGAAAAAGTATGTCCAGTTTATGAAATCTATTATATCCGAGATGTTGTATGATAAAGTTCTTATCATCGGCAAAATTCGATTTCTTTTCCGTGAGTGTTGTCGCATATTCCTGAACGGTAGTCGTACACGCAGGCTCCGTTGCAGAATGTTTTTTCAACGTGCCAGTTGAATGTTTCACCTTCGAGGGGACTCCATTTGCATTTGCTCAGGATATCGTCTTTGCTTAGCGTCCATTTTTTGTTGTTGCTCACTATTGCGAGGTCGGCATAGTAGCCTTTGCGGATGAATCCGCGTTTTTCGATGTTGAACAGGCGTGCTGGATTATGCGACATCAGTTCTGCAACCCGTGCTATCGGTAATATTCCGTTGTCGCATAGAGAAAGCATTGATATGAGGGAGAACTGGACGAAAGGCATGCCCGATGTTGCTTGCAGTGCCCCTCCTTCTTTGTCTTTAAGCAGGTGCGGGGCATGGTCGGTTGCGACTGTCCTGATTTTTCCGTTTGTCAATCCTTCGCGCAACGCATTTCTGTCGGCTTCTGACTTTATTGCGGGATTGCATTTTATCAGAGCTTTGAGCCTGGGGTAGTCTTTGTCGCAGAACATAAGGTGCGGCAGACAGGCTTCGGCCGTTATTTTTTCTGAATGTGCGTCGAAAAGGCTGAGCTCTTTGGCTGTGGAAATATGGGCTACGTGCAGCTTGGCTCCTGTTTGCTTTGCCAGATTTACAGCTAATTCAGTCGATTCAAAGCATGCTTCTTCGGAGCGTATTACAGGGTGAAAGCTTATGTCGGCTTCGTCTCCGTAGAGGCTGTGTATGCGTCGGGCGTTTCTGTTTATTATTTCCGTGTTTTCGCAATGGGTGACAATGGGCAGGGTTGTGCCCGAAAATATGTCGTAAAGCGCGTTTTTGTTGTCTACGAGCATATTTCCGGTCGAGGCTCCCATGAAAACTTTCACTCCGCATACATAGCGGGGGTCGAGTTGCTTTATTTCCGCCATGTTGTCGGCTGTGGCGCCGAAGAAAAAGCTGTAATTTACAATGCTGTCGCTTTTTGCGATTTCTTTTTTATGCGCCAGCGCTTCGCGTGTGGTTGTTTGCGGCTTGTTGTTGGGCATGTCGAAGTAAGACGTCACTCCTCCGGCTGCAGCGGCCCTGCTTTCGCTTGCGATGTCGGCTTTCTCGGTCATTCCCGGCTCACGAAAATGCACGTGGGTGTCTATTATTCCGGGCAGTACAAGACGTCCCGAAGCGTCATATTCCACATCTGCAGTAAGATGTGTTTCAGGAGGAACGATGTCGGCTATGATGTCGTTCTCTATGACGATATCGGCGCGGTATTCCCTGCCTTCGTTTATTATTGTGGCGTTTTTTACAACGGAAATCATTTGTTCGGAATGTAAATCATTTCTGCGGTTAAGTGCAGATGCCCTTTTGTATAGGTGGAACCGTTTTCCTGTTTATGCTTTCGGGTATTTCTTCATCCAGCCGTCGAGCCTCAGACGCAATACTCCGAATATCGCTTCGCCGAATATGGAACTGTTCATTTTGCTTGTGCCGAGTTTACGGTTTACGAAGATTACGGGTATCTCTTTTATCTTGAAACCGCACTTGTATGCCGTGAATTTCATCTCTATCTGGAAAGCATATCCTTTGAAACGGATTTCGTCGAGGTTGAGTGTCTTCAGAACTTTGCTGCGGTAGCATACGAAGCCTGCGGTAGTGTCGTGGATGGGTATACCCGTTATAAGTCTTACGTATTTCGAGGCGTAGTAACTCATCAGCACCCGTCCCATAGGCCAGTTCACCACATTCACGCCACTTACGTAGCGCGAACCAACGGCAACATCGTTATCCGCGTCGGCGCAGGCGGAGTAAAGCCGCGGCAGGTCGTTGGGGTCGTGACTGAAATCGGCATCCATTTCGAAAATATAGTCGTATTCTTGTTCCAGGGCCCATTTGAATCCGGCGATATAGGCTGTGCCCAGTCCGAGTTTGCCTTTCCGTTCTATCATGTTGAGCCTGCCGGCAAATTCATCCTTTTGCAGATTGCGTACTATGTCGGCAGTTCCGTCGGGCGAGCCGTCGTCGATAACGAGGATGTCGAATTTCTTTTCAAGCCCGAAGACTGCACGTATGATACTTTCTATGTTTTCTTTCTCATTGTAAGTGGGAATGATTACAATGCTGTCGTTATGGTCCATTGCCATTTGTTGTTTATGTAATTGCTACAAAAGTACACAAAGGCAGGTGCATAAAAAAATAAGCTTGCTTAATTTTTTGTGCATAATTGTTTTTTCCTGCCGTTGTCCGTTCGCGTGGATATGGAATTCCGGTCACAGGGTGTGTGAATTCCTTTTTTGCGGGAATCTTTCTGCACGTGGAAAATATTGCTGCTTTATGTAAATTTAGCGGTGCTTTGCCGTAGGGTTTTGCAGACAAAAACGGTCAGCGGCCAAGTATTTGAAAATCAACAGGTGTATATGTAGCAAAAAATATGTCTGAGATATT
>CAJKQZ010000161.1 GCA_905202115.1 uncultured Prevotellaceae bacterium
ATATTTTTTGCTACATATACACCTGCTGATTTTCAGGTGCTTGGCGGGTGACCGTATTTGTCTGCAAACTCCTACTGCAAAGCATTGCGGATTTTTTATCGGGCGTGTATTTGTTGCCGTAAGCGTTGGCTGTTGTATCGGGCCCTTTGTTATTTCTATTTTCTTTGTGGTAATGCCTGTTGCCTGCGGGAGACTTGTGCTGTGGCGGCGGAAAAATCATGCGTCTTGCACGGCAAATGTGTGTGTTTGACGGGAAAAATCATGGAAAAGCCGAAATAAACGCTTACATTTGCACTGATTGCAACATAAAAAACGAAGGATATGAAAAAGATTCTGACAGCGTTGTTTCTGTTTGCCGCTGCGGCGGTGTCGGCTCAGACGGTTCAGCCTGCGGAGCAGACCGCAACGCCGGTGGCTCAGGATGTGCAGCCCGGAGCTCAGGACGAGCCCGTGCAATATAGGTTCGGCTTCCTTGACTATCGTGCCGTTTTCGAGTCGATGCCCGAATACGATGCCGCGCAAAAGAGCCTGGAGGAGATAAAGGCGAAATACGACGCCGAGACGCTGCACAACGAGGAGGATTTCAGGCGCATGTATCTGGAGTTCCTGCAGGGACAGAAAGAGTTTCCCCAGACCATTATGCTGAAAAGGCAGAAAGAGCTGCAGAATGCTATGGAGCGGGGAATACAGTTCCGCAACGACATATCGCAGTTGCTCACGAACGCTCAGAGAGAGCTTGAACTGCCTATTATAGCCAAACTCGACAGCGCTATCAAGCTTGTGGGCATGGAGAAGGGCTACGAATATATAATGAATACCGACGCCCACGCCTTTCCTTTTATAAACATGAGTCTCGGCGAGGACATCACCGAGCTCGTGAAGCTGAAACTGCAAGCCATAAAGGAATGAACGCTTACGGGCAACAGGCTGTGCAGGGCCCGATAGGCGTGTTCGATTCCGGATACGGCGGACTTACGATACTGCGGCGCATACGCGAGTTGTTGCCGCAGTACGATTATGTATTTCTCGGCGACAATGCCCGCGCGCCATACGGTTCGCGGTCGTTCGAGATAGTATATCAGTTTACGCTCGAGGCCGTGAAGGCACTTTTTGCCCGCGGTTGTCCCCTTGTGATACTTGCCTGCAATACGGCTTCGGCCAAAGCCTTGCGCACGATACAGCAGAACGACCTGCCCCGCCTCGACGCCACGTGCAGGGTGCTCGGAGTGATTCGCCCCACGGCCGAAGCGATAGGAAAGCTCACTGTGTCGCGCCATGTGGGCGTACTTGCCACCGCGGGAACGATAAATTCGCATTCCTACGACATGGAGCTGAGAAAGCTGTGCCCCGACATCGTTGTTACCGGACAGGCGTGCCCGCTGTGGGTGCCGATAATCGAGAACAACGAGCACAATTCGCCCGGAGCCGACTATTTTGTGCGCAAGTATATCGATTCGTTGCTCGGCCGCGACCCCGAAATCGACACCATAATCCTCGGCTGCACGCATTATCCGCTTATGATAGACAAAATACGGCAGTATACGCCGGCCGGTATACGCATTGTGCCGCAGGGCGACTATGTGGCGCCGAGCTTGGCCGATTATCTGCAGCGGCATGCAGATATGGCGCAGCGCTGCACACGCGGAGGAACGTGCGTTTATCTCACTTCCGAGTCGGCCGAACTTTTCCGCAAACAAGCGTCGGTGTTCATGGCGAGCGATATAGAGGCCGAACAGATTGTGTTCTGATTCCTCGCCCGCCGGTATGCCGTAGAGCGGCCTTCCGGCAAAGCCGGGCAGAATGTCCCCGTGAATTTGCTAATGGTTAAAAAAACGTAAAAGTGCGTCTGCCGTATTTTCTCATTTATTTTGCAGTTCTAAAAAAATACCTCGGACATAATCGGAAATATGTCCGAGATAATCAAAAATAAGTCTGAGATATTTTAAATTATCTCAGACTTATTTTCAGTATATTCTAACCTGCGGATTATCAATTGCTTGTCGGTTGACCGTTTTTGTCTGCCAAATTTGTGTCCGAAGCCTCGGAAACGTTAATATCCGTTAATGCAGATTCGCGCCTCGGGAACGTATGGCCTTGCGCGGAATGCCGTGAGCGGATTGTGCCGTGCAGGTTGGTCTTGCAGGTTTAATAGCGCTGTTTTATCAGGTGCGGTTTATTGTACTACTATCTTCGATGTTTTGGAGCCATTGCGCACAATGTATATGCCGGCGGGGAGGTTGTCGGTGCTGCCGGCCACTTTCACTCCATCGAGATTGTACACCTCGGTAGCCGCAAAGTCGTTTTGTTCGGCGTTCACGTCCTTTATGCTGTTCACCATATCGGGCGTCATGGGGTATACGTCAAAGTATTTCCAGTACTCCGAGGCCTTGTATGCCTCCACGCTCTGGGCCGGAACGTAGATTTGGCCGTATCTGGGGTTGGTTTTGTTCCAAAGATACGGGTAATCGGGATTGTCTTCGCGAACGATAGTGACAGGCTCGACAGCGTGGCAGATAATGACCGTAAGGGTGCTCTCGTAAAATGCCTCGCTCTCGATTCGTTTAATGGTGGAAGGCAGCTCGATTTTATTGAAATAATTCTCGGCAAAGGCGCGTTTGCCTAATTCTTCCACTCCTTCGGGAATTACAATGTCAGAACTTATACTGTTTCTGGAGAAGCCTTGAATGATGTTTCCTTCGGTCGAACCGGTGTAGGTGTAGTTTTTAGGAATGCGCCATTCAAGTTTTTTGATGTTGCCCTGGAAGTAATTGCCGGTGCTGCCGCCGATAGTGCCGGTTATCCGTGCGCATTCGGCGGGGAAGGAAACGGTTTCTATTCCTTCGGAATTTTCACCTATCGTGATATAGCTTTCGAAAGCTTTCACTCCGTCGGGAATGTACAGGTTTTTGAGTTTGGTGTTGTTAGCGTTGCAGTTAATCTTTTCGGCTTCCTGCTCAAATGTGATTGTCTCCAGATTTATGCAGTCGCCGAAGTCCACTTCCCTGTCGGCCCATTTTGCCGGCACGACGATAGACTTTACCAGCATATTTGCAAGTGCGGAAATGCTGTAGAAACTTCCTTCGTTCTCCGTATTAAGGTTTTTGAGGGCAGACGGGAACGTGAAGTCGAAGCCGTCGAGGCTTCCGGCAAAGGCGCCTCCTCCTATAGTCTCGAGCTGCGACGGCCAGTTGATAGAGGTCAAGGCTGTTTCGGCAAACGCTCTGCTTCCGATGCTTCTGAGGCCGTCGGGCAACGCGATGTTGCTTAGCGAAGTGCACTGGTTGAATGCTTTTGAATCGATTGCCTCGGTCGAAACGGGGAGTTCGAATGTGCTTAGCGAGGTGCACTGCTCGAAAGCTGCCTCGCCGATTGTAAAATTGTTGCTTGTGTTGGGTGAGATAAACGTTGCGGAAGTGAGATTGTTGCAATCCCGGAAGCAACCTGTCGGCAAGGATATGGTGGTTTGCGGCAGAGCGACGGATTTCAGGCTGCTGTTGCCGTTGAAACAATCTTCCTCCATTTCGAAAGGCACGTTGTCCTCGCGTGCAAGGCTTTCTACCTTTCTCAGATTCGAGCTGGAAAAAACGTTTGAGAGGTAGCGCACTTTCGGGCCGATAACCAGTCGGGAAATCGCTCCGGAACCGTCACTTGGTATCGATATATATTTTCCTTCGAGCCGTGGCGCGTTGAGGCGAACCGTAGAAATGGATTTTCCGCCGAAAGCCCTTTCGCCGACGTACTCAAGGTTTTCCGGCAGAGTGACTTCGTAGATGTTGTCGCAGCCGTCGAATGCATAGCTTCCGATATATTTCATGCTCTCGGGCCAGCTGTCGATTTCAAGAACGGTGCAGGCCTGGAACGTTTCGTCGTCAATCCTTTCCAGGCCCTCGGGCAGATTGGCGGCTTGCAGTTTCTCGCAGTGATAAAAGGCATTTGCGCCAATGCGTTTCAGCGTGGAGGGAAAGTTTACCTTTGTGAATTTCTGATATCTGGCAAATTCGTCGCTTATACCCGTTGTGCCTTCCTTGAAACTTAGCTCATTGTTGGTATTTGCCCAGTCGTTGTCGATTTGATAGGCGATGTTTCCGAGATAATAAACGCCGTTGGTGTGCGGCCCTTTCAGCAATTCGGTCATAAACGGCACCCCGTTGAAAGCCCGTTGGCCGATAAACTGCAGCGATTCGGGCAGAGTGATGTCGGTCAAGTTTGTGCAGGCATAAAATGCTTCTCTTTCTATGGATTTCAACTCCGGTGAAAATTTTACTCCGGTTATAGCAGTGCGGTAGGCCACATAAGCGGGAATTTCGGTGATATTCTCAAGATTCAGTATGCCCGTGAGCTGACATCCCGACAGCGCTTCTTTGCCTATTTCCTTTATGCGGTCGGAGTTCAGCGTTTTAAGGGCGGAACCTTTGAAAGCACAATCGCCTATTACCGAAGGAGCGCAGTCGCCCAATGATTCGATTGCAGTACCGTTGAAGGAGTTTTCTCCTATTATATCGGTGTTGGGCGACAGGTTCACGCTTTTCAGTGCGGTGCATTGGTAAAATGTGCCTGCGCCTATTTGGGCCGGCGCCGTGGCGAACTGTATCGTTTCTACTGCGGTGTTGTCGGCAAAGTTATAGTCGGCGGCGTTCATGCAGGAGGGCAGAATGAGGTGTGTAAACGAGTTTACGCCGATAAAAAGTCCTTCGAGCCGTTTGCCGTAAACCTCTCTGTAAGAAGTGTCGTGCACTATCCAGCCGGGGGATTCGTCGTAGCCGGTGGCTACCGAATCTTTGTCGGCAATGTAATAGCGCAGGGAATTGTAAGGTGCCGCGTCGGTATGCAGGTTGCAGTAAGGTTCGTCGGAGGCCTGCAGCTGAATGCCGGAGATGTCGAGTGTTTCGATTTTAGCCATGCGGCCTGCGCCGGAGCGCAGGTAAATAAGGTCGGCGGCGTTGAGCGTGCCGGTAATTGTGAGGTGGCTGATACGGCTGCTCTCGAGGTCGCAGATTAAATCCTCGAGTTGTCCGGGCTCTGCCACATGAACGTTCTCGACCGTTCCGGCTGCGCTTGCGGCAAGAGCTGCTTTTCCCCACAGAAGGATGACTATCAGTACTTTTGTAATGATTCTTTTCATAATGTGTAATGATTATGATTGGTTAAACAAAGGGCACGACAGAAAGCATATATTAGTGTTGACTGATATATGCTTTTTGTTTTGATGTTGTTGTATGGAATGTTTTTTCGGTGGCAGCGACCGTCGCAACCCCCTTATTGAATTTGCGCAAAAAGCCTTACTTGCGTATGCAAGAATTTGTTGCGGGGGGGGGTAATATACTTGTAATCAAAGACATTCTTATTATGGACGGGCGCTTGTGCGCGGAACGCACAATGTGAACGAATGCAAATTTAAGAAAAATACGAAATATAAGCAATCGGGCTGCGGCAAAAACGTATTGATGGGGCTTTGTATGATAGCGATTGTTTTCTGCGGCAAAAGTATGTTCGGCAGAAAACCGGCGGTGTTTTTCCGTAGAAGTTTGCAGACAAAAACGGTCAGCGGTCAAGCGATTGAAAATCAGCGTGTGTATATG
>CAJKQZ010000162.1 GCA_905202115.1 uncultured Prevotellaceae bacterium
ACTTTGTATCTGCTTGATACCGACAATGACATGAACTCGGAGTTCGACCGCAAGATTACGCAGGCTCTTTACGGCGGTGATTGGGAAAATCGTCTTAAGCAGGAGTATCTGCTCGGTATCGGTGGCGTGATAATGCTAAAGAAGCTCGGTATAAAGAAAGATATATATCATTGCAACGAGGGACATGCGGCTCTCTGTAATGTTCAGCGCCTTGTCGATTATGTGCGGAGCGGACTTACATTTAACCAGGCTATGGAACTGGTACGCGCTTCCTCGCTTTATACTGTTCATACTCCTGTTCCGGCAGGACATGACTATTTCGATGAGAATCTGTTCGGTAAATATCTCGGCTCTTTCCCCGGAAAATTGGGTATTACGTGGGATGAATTCATCGGAATGGGACGTACTAACCCCGACGACCACGGAGAAAAGTTCTGCATGTCTACATTCCTTTGCAACACGTGTCAGGAAGTCAATGGTGTAAGCCTTTTGCACGGAATTGTAAGTCAAAAGATGTTCAACGGCATTTGGAAAGGATATTTCCCCGAAGAAAGTCATGTGGGATACGTTACCAATGGCGTGCATTATCCCACTTGGGCCGCAAAGGAATGGAAAGCTTTGCACAATAAATACTTCGGAAAGAGTTTTCTCGGTAATCAGAGCGACGAGAATATCTGGTCAGCAATATATAATGTGCCAGATGAGAAAATCTGGAATCTTCGCGTGGCTCTTAAGACCAAGCTCGTCGATTATATCCGTCTTCGTTTCCGCGAAAGTTGGCTGAAAAATCAGAGCGATCCGACACGTGTTATCTCGTTGCGCGAGAAGATCAATCCCAATGCTTTGCTTATAGGCTTCTCCCGTCGTTTCGCAACCTATAAACGTGCGCATTTGCTGTTCAACGACCTTGAGCGTTTGTCGAAGATTGTAAATAATCCGGATTGCCCCGTGCAGTTCATATATGCCGGCAAGGCTCATCCTGCCGACGGTGCCGGCCAGGGACTTATAAAACAGATTTACGAAATTTCCCAGCGTCCCGAATTTCTCGGCAAGATTATTTTCCTTGAGAATTACGACATGCAGCTTGCGCGCCGCCTCATTTCGGGCGTAGATATTTGGATGAACACGCCTACGCGCCTTATGGAGGCGTCGGGCACGTCTGGCGAGAAAGCTTTGATGAATGGTGTGATAAACTTCTCTGTTCTCGACGGCTGGTGGTATGAAGGATATCGCGAGGGTGCCGGTTGGGCTCTCACGGCCGATAAGATATATCAGAACCAGGCCTATCAGGATCGTCTCGATGCACTTACTATTTACAACAGACTCGAACACGAAATCATACCTCTTTATTATTCGTTCAGCACCGAGGGTTATTCGAAGAACTGGGTTGCCGTCATCAAGAATTCCATTGCCAAGATTGCGCCTCATTACACTATGAAACGCCAGCTCGACGATTACTATTCCAAATTTTACAACAAGGAATACGAACGTTTCCGTATGCTGTCGGCCAATAATAACCAGAAAGCTATCGAGATAGCGGCATGGAAAGAGACAGTGGCTCAGCGCTGGCCTTCAATCAAGGTTGTTTCTACCGAAATGAGCGACAGCTTGAAGAGCGCAGCTCTTGAAAGCGGTGTAGAGTTCGAGATTACTCACGTGGTTGACGAACAAGGGCTTGACAATTCTATAGGAATAGATTTGGTTATCGTAGGAACTAAAAAGAATAATGAGGAATATCTCATAGACAGCATTCCCATGCAGGTTGTCAAGCGCGAAGGAAGTCTGTATACTTTCAAACTCAAGACCCATGTGGATTTTGCCGGAACGGCGAAGTTTGCATTCCGCATGTATCCCAAGAACGATTTGCTTCCCCACCGTCAGGACTTCTGCTATGTGCGTTGGTTCTGATTTCTGTCGGAAATGAATTTTTATACAGAAAGATTTTAAAAACGGGACTGGTGTTTTGTGAAAACGCCGGTCTCGTTTTTTTGTTTTTGTATGTGCCGGAAAATCCAATGTTTTCAGGATTGAAAAATATGTCTGAGATATTTTGAATTATCTCAGACATATTTCAAAATATCTCAGACATATTTTTTTCGAAGTCCCGAAACTTTTTTTTAACCCCGTTAAGGCGTCATGAAACGTGGGGAATTTTTTGGATATTTTTAAGAACGGATTTATGAATATTCATTGCATAAATGAATAAATTTGCACAAAAGAAAAATCAAAACCAAAATGGAAAATAAAGTTCTCGAAATTTTGAAAACGCGTCGCAGCCTGCGTGCGTTCAATCCCGATGTAATGCCCGAGCAATCCTTGCTCGACGCCGTTATCGAGGCTGGTACGTACGCTCCTACCGGGCGTGGAGCCCAATCGCCTGTCATAGTGGCTGTGACTAACAGGAAAACACGCGATTTGTTGTCGAAACTTAATGCCGAAGTGCTCGGAACCGCCAACGATCCGTTCTACGGAGCTCCCGTGGTGCTTGTGGTTCTTGCAGAGAAGAAGTATCCCACTTATATTTACGACGGTTCGCTTGTAATGGGGAACCTTATGATAGCGGCTCATGCCGTGGGACTTGGCAGTTGCTGGATTCATCGCGCAAAAGAGGTATTTGCTTCTCCAGAAGGCAAAGCTCTGCTCGAAGAGTGGGGTGTAGAGGGCGATTATGAAGGCATTGGCCATTGTGTGCTCGGTTATCCCTTGCACGATGAACAGTCTGCGGCCAAACCTCGCAAGGACGATTATGTGAGATACGTGAAGTGATTGTACGATAAAGGTAAAAGGTATTTCTTTATCGGCCCGCTGGTTCCGGAATCGGTTTGAAAGTTGCCTTGTGCCGGCGGCAATGTCTGCCGTTTACACAGGGCTTTAGCTTTTTTATGTCAATCTTGCAGTCTTGTATCCGGCAAAGATGTATTGTTGAGTAGCAGGTATTATTTGATACCGTTGGTTTTTCTGTATCCCGACAAAGATAGGCCCGTTTGCCTGCGAAAGAAGCGACACATGTAGGAAGCGTCGGAAAAATGCAGGTAGTCAGCAATCTGTTCTGCCGTCATGTTAGTGTTTTTCAGCAGATATTTCATTTCCATAGTAACCTGACGGTCTATTGCTTGCTTGGGTGTTTCATGGCATACCTGCCTTGTAGCCATAGCAAGGTAGCAGGGAGTTATACATAGCTTGTCGGCGTAGAAAGCTGTGCTCCGGTGTTCTTTAAAGTGGTTGAATACCATGTCGTAGAACCTTGTGCAGATCGATTCGGCCGACGTGCGCCCGTTTTTTGAGTTACGGTTGCCGTATTGTCGTTTCCATTTCTCGTAATAGTCGAGCATAAAAGCGTGCAGAAGGTCTGCTAAAATGCTTTGCCGGTACGGATTCTCATTCTTTTCCGATACGGCATTAAAAATTCCTGTCCATTCGTTCATCGTTTCGCTCGCGTACAGTACAGGCTCTGCATACAGTGCTTCGAAAAAGGCGTATGGCATGTCGTAGAACGACTTCTCGGCAAAATCTGTTTCAATAAGGCAGTAGAAAGTCTTGAAATCGTTTGTGGCGGAGGCGAAAGAGGGGTACATGTCATAAGCTATGATTGCGGTCATGCCTTGTCTGAAGCCGTAGGTTCTGGATAACAATGTCAGTTCGGCTTCTCCGCTATAACAATAAACTATTATCCATGCCGGAAGGTGCTGCTCCCACCACGGCGTGAAACCTTTCATGTCGGATTCTCCTATTATACAAGCGTATTTCATTTGAAGAAAGCCTTGATTCGTTATTTTGAAAAACGAATTTAGCAAAAACATCTGTCGAATCTGCTGTCGGGCGTATTAAAAAGCTCGGAAGTGATAATTTTACGGTTAAATCTGTGCGGGTGCCGTTAACTTGTGTTGGCTATCCGTACTTATTATTGCCGGTAGAGCAGAATATACAGTGATATAACTTTTCCGACGGCGCAATGTTGCCGGTTTTTATCAAAAGTACCGGTTTTCTTATTAAACTGAAAGCGGAACGAAGTATTAAACGCCCTATCTTTGCGCCCGCAAAGTAAAAATAGGATAATGATGAAGAGAGACAGCATTGATTTTGGAAAGATGAACATCCCTGTTTTGTTTCGCAAAATGTTTGTTCCTACATTACTGGGAATGTTGCTTGCGTCAACGATCTGCATTGCCGACGGTGTTTTTGTAGGCCGCGGGGTGGGGAGCGACGCTCTTGCGGCGGTTAATATCGTGGCCCCGTTTTTTCTTATCTCTACTGGTGTGGGACTGATGTTCGGCTCGGGCGTTTCGATTGTAGCTTCGATGCATTTGTCGCAAGGGCGGCGAAAGGCGGCCGACATCAATGTGACGCAAGCGTTTACCGTATCTTTTTTCATAATGGCGGCAATAGCCGTGTTTGTAATCGCTTTTCCCGAGTTTTCCGCGCGTATAATGGGAAGCAGCGACCGTTTGCTGCCTCATGTCAAGGTTTATATGTCGTGGGTGATTCCTTCGTTGCCGTTCGGAATGCTTATGAGCGTGGGATTGTTCGTGGTAAGGCTCGACGGTAGTCCTGTTTATGCAATGCTGTGCAATGCTTTGCCGGCCGTTGTCAATGTGGGTCTCGATTATGTCTTTGTCTTTCCGATGAACATGGGTCTTGAGGGTGTTTCGCTTGCAACGGGAATCGCGCAGGTGGCAAGCGGATTGCTGATAGGCTTATATTTTTTGAGTTTCAATAATAACATTCATCTTTACAAGCCTAAGTTTACGGTTAAAAGTGTTCGTCTTACGCTGCGCAACATTGGATATCAGATAAAGCTCGGTGCGCCGTCGATGATTGGCGAACTTGCAATCGCGTGCATGATGTTTACAGGAAATTTCGTATTCATTCATTATCTCGGCGAGGACGGTGTGGCGGCTTTCAGTGTGGCTTGCTACTGTTTTCCGCTTGTTTTCATGATAGGAAACTCGATTGCCCAGTCTGCCCAACCGATTATAAGCTACAATAAAGGAGCGGGATTGCAGCACAGGGTGGTGCAGACTTTCCGCCTCTCGGTTGCGATAGCTTTCGTGTGCGGTTTGTTGGCCATGCTGGGCGGAATGATGAAAAGCAGCCTGGTTGTATCTCTTTTCCTGCCTGATACTGCCCCTGCCTGCAGCATAGCTAAAGCCGGATTTCCTTATTTTTCAATCGCATTTCTGTTTTTTGCTTTGAATCTGGTATATATTGGCTATTTTCAGAGTATTGGCCGTTTCAAGGCCGCTTTCTGGTTTATGCTTTTACGCGGACTGTTGTTTGTAGTGCCGTCTTTTGTTTTGCTGCCGCTTGTAATAGGAAAGGTGGGTTTGTGGCTTTCTGTTCCTGTGTCCGAACTGCTTACGTTAATAGTTATTTGCTGTTACGCAAAAAGGACTAAAGGAAGGCTGTCTTTATGATTTTCAGTCAGAATGCTTTCATGCGGAAAAAATATTGTTTCCTGTAAGACTCGCGCTGCCTTACCATAAGACTTTACAGACAAAAACGGTCAGCGGCCAAGTACTTGAAAATCAACAGGTGTATATATAGCAAAAAATATGTCTGAGATATTTTAAA
>CAJKQZ010000163.1 GCA_905202115.1 uncultured Prevotellaceae bacterium
AACACAGACGAACTGGAATATCTCGGCACCGAACTCAAAAACATGAAGGAAATGGAGAATCTTACATACGACCGTCTGCACACCAGCGGAGAAAAAGCACTTTACCCCACTTTCGTCAACAGAGGGAACAACTTCCTGCTCGAAGAAGGCAGCCACGAACTTTTCATAATCAAGTTCAAGGCCAAGAAAGCCGGCAAATACAGTCTGAAAGCTAAAGACGGTATACTTGTAGACCGCAATCTGGGCACGGTTTCATTCTGAGCCTAACAAGACAGATACACTCAAAACAAAGCAAGCGGTTGTGGAGAATTTGTTCTTCCACAATCGCTTGCCTTATTCCACCACAAACTCCACAGTTCTACAAATTCTTTCGATACCTAATGAGAATGAAACATTCGTTTCCATTAATTATAAAAGAATATTCCTGCCCCTCTTTTTCTTTATTTCATATGAGCAGCCTTATGCTGCAGCAACGCTGCCACGACACAACTACAGTAGCTCAGAAACAGCACTGGGCTTTTCGGAACATGACAATTTTGTCAGGTCGTTTCACCTCCCGTCAGCATTAAGGAAAAAACCTCCCGCATGTAAAAAAAATTATCTCTGAGATATTTTAAAATATGTCTGAGATATTTTGAATTATCTCAGACATATTTTTTCTATGGTATTTTTCAGGATACCTCAAAACCGCATGACAAAATGTCAGGTGTATAAAAAACTATCCGAAACATCAAAAAATCCCCGAAAAGCCCCACACGATATCAAACGACTGGCTTTCCGGGGATAATTTATGATATTACGCCTTATACTATATTATTTCAAGTTGAAAAGCGTCGTTTATTTTCGAAAGATAAGGATTTTCCTTTATCATTTTTTTAAACAACTCTGTAGAATTAAGCGCCGGAGATGTTTCAGTTGCTTCCGAAATGCGGATTTTAACCCGCACATTTCTGTTATTCAGCCTTGTCTGCAAAAAATGTTCGAGACGGGGCAGCAAAGGCTGCATGAATTTCTCAACTTGCGGGTTTTCCACTGTTATTATCACTCCGCCGTCGGCAACCAGCTCCGGTTTCATACCTTTCATACGCCCTGCAACATCGCTCTCCTCGACAGGCAGATTTTCTGCGAACTGAAGCCATGCTACCGAAAACTTACTCTCGTCGTAGCTATCGAGGCCTATCGAATTATCCGGCACAGGCGAAACGTTTCCAACCTGCTGCGCAGGCGCTCCCGCAGGAGAATCACCTCCTTTGCTCTGCATTTGCAACCCGCGAATGGAAGTAACGCTTATCACATTCGGTTTCTTTGCCGTTTGAACCGGCTGCAAAGGCCTACGCGGCTGAGCCGGATTATAATTAGACGCCGACGCGGAAGAAATATTCTCGGCTAAATTCCCCTGCGTGGAAACTGTGCTTTCCGACATGCCGGCCGAAGGCTTGGAAATATCAACCGCCGAATTATTTTCGCCAGTCGGCAACTGAGTCGGCTGCACCGCATTCTGCGGTGCGGCTTTCTGAGTTTCCTTGAATATGCTTTTAAGCGTTTTTGAGGTTCTTTCCTGCTTTACAGCCGGAAGAGGGTCATCCGAAGAAGCCTCGCCACCCTCCTGCACAGCCTGTATGATCTCGATAAGAGTTATCTCTACAAGCAGACGTTTGTTGCGGCTCATCCGATAGTTCAGATCGCAATCGTTACAAAGCTTCAAAGCCTTATAAACAAACTTGATATTACAGCGCAGGGCCTGCTCTCGATAACGCTCGGCCACTTGCTTCGAAACTCCGAGCAAAGGAACCGTCGCTGCGTCGAAACAAACCAGCAGATTGCGCATGTGCTTCGCCAGGCCTCCAATGAAAGTTCCTCCGTCGAAACCTTTGCCTACTATCTCGTCGAAAGTAAGAAGAGTTTTTGAAATATCACGTTTGAGAAACAAGTCGGTAAGAGCAAAGAAATAGTCGTAATCCAATATATTGAGGTTCCTTATTACCTGCTGATAAGTAATGTCTCCGTTTGTAAAGATTACTTCCTGGTCGAACGTGGAAAGAGCGTCGCGCATTCCTCCGTCGGCCTTCTCGGCAATAACGCGCAACGCTTCGTCTTCGTACTTCAAGCCCTCATTGTCGGCTATTTTTTTTAGTTGCCCCACTATATCATCGATTTCTATGCGTTTGAAATCGTAAATCTGGCAACGGCTCAGAATAGTGGGGATTATTTTCTGCTTTTCTGTGGTTGCAAGTATGAAAATAACATACGAAGGAGGTTCTTCAAGCGTTTTAAGAAACGCGTTGAACGCTCCGGACGAAAGCATATGCACCTCATCGATGATAAAGACCTTATATTTTCCTGTCTGAGGCGGAATTCGCACCTGTTCGATAAGGTCGCGAATGTTTTCAACGGAATTGTTCGACGCCGCGTCTAGCTCATGAATGTTAAGGCTTCGACCCTCATCGAACGAACGGCAGCTTTCGCATTCATTGCACGCCTCTCCCGACGGCAAACGGTGTTCACAATTAATTGTCTTGGCAAAAATACGCGCACAAGTCGTCTTACCCACTCCGCGAGGGCCGCAGAACAAATATGCATGGGCTAATTTCCCGCTCGTGATAGCGTTGCACAAAGTTTGGGTGAGAGCTTTCTGCCCTACAACGTCATCGAATGTCGTAGGGCGGTACTTGCGTGCCGATACAATGTAATTGCTCATATTTTAAATGCTTATTTTCTTTTCTATAAATTATATGATCGTATTTCCCTAAGGCTTGTCGCCGACGGTAACCTGCCTTACCGTTAGAATACACGTATCTCAGGCGTTATTCAGCTTCATCTCAAGGTCGGAAGTCGTGGAACAAAGCACTTCCCGAGGCTTGCTTCCGTTTTGCGGCCCTACAATTCCGGCATTCTCAAGCTGATCCATGATTCTTCCCGCACGATTGTATCCTATCGAGAACTTGCGCTGAATCAAAGACGTGGAGCCCTGTCCCGTTTCTACTACAACTCTCGCCGCCTCCTCAAAAAGAGGATCGCGGTGCTCACTGTCACTGTCTGAAGAAAACATTTTATTATCCGACTCTGGCATAGGAACATCCGGAAGCATAAAAGCCGAAGTATATCCCTGTTGTTTCGCTATATAACTGGTTATTCCTTCAACCTCGGGAGTATCTATAAATGCGCATTGCACGCGCACGGGCTCTCCGCTCGATACGTAAAGCATGTCGCCGCGCCCGATAAGCTGATTAGCCCCTGTTCCGTCGAGTATCGTACGCGAGTCAACGGCCGACGCCACCTTGAAGGCTATACGTGCGGGGAAGTTGGCCTTTATTGTTCCGGTTATAATATTGGTAGTCGGGCGCTGCGTCGCTATTATCATGTGAATTCCGACGGCGCGCGCCAGCTGTGCTATACGTGCGATAGGAGTCTCGATGTTCTTTCCCGCTGTCATTATCAGGTCTCCGAACTCATCGATCACTACAACTATATAAGGCATATAGCGGTGTCCGTTCTCGGGATTCAATACTCTGGAACAGAATTTCGCGTTATATTCTTTTATATTACGCACTCTGGCACGTTTGAGCAGGTCATAGCGCGTATCCATTTCCTTACAGATACTGTTCAGCGTATATATGACGCGATCGGTATCGGTAATCACCGGATCGGCATTCTCGTCGGGAACTTTCGCGAGGAAATGGTTCTCGAGCGAAGAATATATGCTGAACTCCACTTTTTTCGGGTCGACCAGAACCAATTTCAGCTCGGCAGGATGTTTTCTATAAAGAAGCGAGGTAATTATCGCGTTAAGTCCCACCGACTTTCCTTGTCCTGTTGCTCCGGCCACGAGAAGGTGCGGAAGTTTTGCGAGGTCGAACATGAAAGCGTCGTCGGTAATGGTCTTTCCCAATGCCACTGGAAGCTCGGCATTGAAATTCCTGAATTTTTCGCTGCACAAAATGCTTTCCATAGACACGATTCTCGGGTTTCGATTGGGCACCTCTATTCCTATAGTACCTTTTCCTGGAATCGGAGCTATTATGCGAATGCCCAAAGCACGAAGCGACAGAGCCATATCGTCTTCAAGATTTCTTATTTTGGCAATACGTACGCCCCGCGCCGGAGTTATTTCATACAATGTCACCGTAGGGCCGACAGTGGCCGTTATACTCGAAATCTCGACGCCGAAATTTTTCAGACTGTTTATAATACGTTCTTCATTAGCCTTTTGTTCCACCTTATCGACAGACACACGATCGCTTTCGTAATGGTTAAGCAAAGAGACTGGAGGGAAATTGTAATACTCAAGGTCAAGACGCGGATTATAAACCTCCGCCTCATCCCCTTTTTCATCTTCGTTGCTTTCCGTCTCAGGCTCAGTCTTGCGGCGTAACGGCTCATCCGGCGATATCGGCCTTTTATCGTTCTCATTGCCGGCGGCTTCGTCTTCCTCATATTGACTATCGGACAACGCACCTGTTTCCGATTCGGCTCTTTCGCCAGAATCCGTTCCACGCTGTCCGGCATAATCTCCGCATTCTCCGCCGTTTGCCTCTACAGCCTGCGAAGAATTACGCATACACATGCTTATGGGCTTTTTCACACCCGACGCAGCTTTTTTGATAACACGCACTGTCTCGTCCGACAAGTAAACAAGATAAGCAACCGCAGTGATAAACAAAATGATGACTATACCGGGAGCACCTACCTCGCTATAAAGGAAATCACACACAAACTGACCGTGTTTTCCTCCGGGAAGAAAAAACAGGCTGTTCAATATGTGCTGAGGCATGAAGAACTGCAAGGCCACAGAAAGCCAAATCATAAGGAAAGCAAAGTTTGCAAACCATTTCCAAAGTCTTATATGACCGGCATTCATAAGCCTCATGCCCGCAAAAATCATGAAAACGGGAATGAAAACCGAAGCCATTCCGAAGCAATCGTTTATAAGATAATACGCCGTCCTTGCACCGAGCGAGCCTGCATAATTGCTCATCATCCGGCGGGAACTGTCGCCCACATAATGATAATTCTCTATAACGCTCTGGTCTGAAGCTCCGGTTATGAAAAACGAAACGAAAGACAATATTATATACAAAGAAGCGAGCAACAATACAAGACCTATCAGAAAGCACACATTCTCACCCGAGAACAATGATTTTTCCTTTTTTGCCGTATTTGAGGCAGTAGCAGCCGGTTTGTTTTTCTTTTTCCTCGTATTATTACTCTTTTTTACCATATAATTTATTTACGTATTTCGGAATCAATTTCGCAAAGTTAAGAAATTCTTCGCGGCAAGAGGGATATAACGCCCGTTTTTTCGCAAGTGCGGCAAAACAGAAAACTCACAAAAAAACACCCGTTAGAAAAATCGGGACAGGCACGGAACCTCGCGCAATTTTTCCGGAACCCATTCCGCAGCCTCACGCACGTAAAAAGAAATCACAGCCTCGCATATAATCCGCACAGCCCGGCCGGCATAGTTTACAGACAAAAACGGTCAGCGGTCAAGCACTTGAAAATCAGCAGGTGTATATGTAGCAAAAAATATGTCTGAGATATT
>CAJKQZ010000164.1 GCA_905202115.1 uncultured Prevotellaceae bacterium
GAGATATTTTAAAATATGTCTGAGATAATTCAAAATATCTCAGACATATTTTTTTCTACAAGCGGGAAGAATTTTTTCCTTTGCCGACGGGAGGTTCGAACACATGACAAAAATGTCATGTTCTGAAAAGTCCAATACCGTTTGCTGAGTTAAAACAGTAGGACGCGGCGTGTGCAAATTACTGCAGAAAGTGCGAATGCGGCAACATGAGAAAAGCAGCGAAAAACGCCTTATCAAATTATATCGGAATAACCTGTCGGCCTCATTGAATCTATACCTCTAAAAAATAAGCCCGAGATGTTTTAATTTATCTCAGACTTATTTTTAAAAAGATAGAACGCCGTAATTCTCGGAACTGACCAAAAACGGCTGAACTCACATTTTATCCTCGAAAAGTTTATTGCGGAATTTTTGCACCAGACGGTCTGCCTCGTCGGCCCCCGAAACAAGATTTTCCTCAGCAAGCATATCGGCAAAAAATTTCACGGCGCGCGCACGCTCGGCTGAGCGTCCCGCACGCACTCCGCTACGGTAATTATTATACGGGAGAATGTTTCTATTGAAATTTCCGTCGGCCATTATAATTAAATGTTTTCTTATCTTACAAAACTAACAGGCATTTCGTCAGCAGAGAATTTTCTGACACAACCAGGCATTGCTGTATCCGTCGGCACAGGCAAGCCAATCGGCAAGAAGAGCCTTGAAATCAAAACCGGCTTTACGGAACAGACGCACGGCCGGCTCGTTGTTTTCGGCCACAACCGCGTAAATATTGTGAATCAACAAATGTCGGCAGGCATACGCTTCAAGCAAAGAAATTATAGATTCACCATACCCTGCACACCGGTATTCCGGAAATACCACGACGCCTACTTCCGCTCTGAGATGACGCGGAGAAAAACCGGTAAGATCGGCAAAACCTACCGGAACACCGTTGCCAACACACTCGGCAATCAATCTTATCTGACGATCGGAATAAATATCGTTGGCCGTATCGGACAGAAACTGCTTGACAGCATAACGGGAATAAGGGACGCTTGTGTCCGAACAGCCCCACAGCTCCGTATCGTTCTCAATCCGGTAAACAATCTCGAGATCCTGCGGCTCAACGGCCCGCAAGCGAACGCGCTCATCGGCAAGAAGCAACATCAGAAAAGACGTTTATACTTGAAATACAAATGTATAAGTCCGGCTATATGGCGCCGGCCTATGAAAGAAAAGACTCTCGCACGCGAAATTCGCTGACAATGGTGAAGAATCGTAAAGTCGGGAAGATACATTATCCTGTATCCCGCTTTACGAATGCGAATACAGAAATCTGCGTCCTCGGGACCGTAAAATATTTTTTCATCGAGCGGCCCTACAGCCTCGTAAGCCTCCCGACGTATGAACTGGCAGGCGCCGATAACGTAAACCGGCTCGAATTCATGCTTCATACGCTCAAGGCCGTAAGCGTAGCGATAGCTTTTTTTCAACAGAATATTGCGAACCTTCTCTCCTATCCCCGGGTATCGCTTGCAACTCTCCTGCACAAGGCCGTCGGAATCGATAAGACGGCACCCCGCAAGCCCAACCTCGGGATGTTTTTCCATATACTGCAACATACCGTCGTATACTTCGGGAGAAATTTCCGTATCATTGTCGAGAATCCACAAATAACGCCCCGTAGCCCGTTCAAGAGCACGGTTGCGGGCATATGCAACGCCGAAATTCTCTTTCAAAGCAATAACCTTCACGAGCGGATACCTTTCGCGCAGAAATTCGACCGTTCCGTCGTCACTTCCATTGTCGACAACAAAGATTTCAACGTCCGTACGCGCCATAAGAAACGCCATTGACCTCAGACATTCGGTCAGAAGCTGTTTTCCATTCCACGTAATCAAAATCACCGACAAAAGCATAGCTATCCGAACAGTTTTATCCTCAGCGCTTTCAGAGCGCATACAAATTCTTTGACATCATGGAAACGGCGCAACTGCTTCCATACGAACGAAGGAGAAAGAAAATAACGGAGATTGGCACGATAAAGGATTTTCTCCATTTCCTTTGCCGAAAGATCAGGGTAATTAACAATCGAAGAACGCTGCACATCGGTGGGAACATAGTCGCCCGTAGCAATCCACCCATTCTTTTTGGCCAAATCGTAGAATTCTGTGCCAGGGAAAGGCGAAACGATGTTGAACATTATTTGATCGGCGCCTATATTCCTTGCACGACGCAAAGTATCCCGCAAAGAATCTTTGGTTTCAAGGGGAGAGGTTCCGATAAGTATGTTCAGTTTCACAGGAACACCGTATTTTTTCAGAAGTCCTACGGCATTGTATATCTGTTCCCGCGTTATACCTTTCTTTATATACTTGAGTATTTCATCGTCGAACGATTCAACGCCCAGATCTACATAATCGCAATTAGAATCTCCGAGCATTTTTGCTATAGGTTCGGTTATGGCGTCTACACGTGCCTGACACCCCCAGCGGAAACCGTATTTTTTCAGCGCAGCACACAGTTCGCCCGTGCGTTTCTCGTTCCATATAAAATTATCGTCCATGAAACCTATGGAACGGTAGCCCTGCCGCGAAAGAAGTTCGAGTTCCTTTTCCACATTTTCTGTAGAGCGGAACGAAACAGGCGGCTTCCGCCCGTTGTCACGCCGGAATTCTATTTCTCTTGCAAAGGTAAGCGAACTCGGAACGCAGTAAATACATTTAAAAGGGCACTGGCGCGAAGTTAAGACGGGAGTATAAGGAGTTACTTTTATCTTGGGATTATGAAAGACGCGATTGCCGAGCAAATGACGTGCGGGAAAAGGAAGCTCATCAAGGTTGCGCAAAATGGCGTGCGGCTTGTTGTTGACAACCTTTCCGTCCTGCAGATAAGAAATTCCGTCAACCTGCCTCCAGTCTGCCTTTTTTTCAAAAGCTTCGAGCACTTCGCAGAGCGCGAGATCGGGTTCTCCGCGAACGACTATAGTCTTTTCATTTACAAGACACTTTTCCACATAATATGTCGAGCCGGGACCGATAAGCAGGCAGTAAGCCTCGGGTCTGAGCGAACTGATAACCGATACCGCATTCAAATCTGTCTCAACCGAAAGGTTTACAGTCCAGATTGAATAGAAATCGCTGTCGTCCTCCGCTATGAATGTTCCGAATTCATCCTTTTCATAAGTAAAATCCTTGTACGCCACGGTAAAGAGTCCCGTTTTTTCAACGAGGGCCGCCACAGTAAGTTCATAAATATTCGGAGTGGGATACACCACGTGCGTACAGCCCGAACTGCGTTCGGCAGGACGTTGGCCGTGCAAAGAAGGAGGTATCAGAAAGGTTATCTTCACTTTTAGCGTTCATTAACTTCAAGTTCGCTGCATACGCGTTTACGGGTAGGGCAGCAGAACAAAGCCGTTACCATACATACTAACGCACAAAAACCTCCTATATTATTCAATGTAGCATAGTAAATCCACAAATCGAACACCGTTACCATGCCTAACGACAGCAGACGTGTTGCGCTCAACATGCGGTAATAGCGGATTTTCACCTCAATGGCAAGCGAGCGGTGGCGCAGGAGCATTACACTGAAAAGCTTCAGCGAGAGCGGAACGACCGCCAGAGTGAGCAGAACGCTTACAGTTTCGAGCACATACTCGGACATAACGTTGCCCACGACAATTCCCTGGGCCGCCGGATTCAATTCATAAACCGCCGCAAAGGCCGCGATTATTATATAAAACATCGCAAACTCGACCTGCAACTTTCGGACGAGCTGCTTTATATTTTGTTCCATTTCTGCTGTTTTTCTGTTATTTACGTTCCGATTTACCGAACTCTATGCGGTTGATTATCGAACGTCCGAGGGTCACTTCGTCCGTATATTCCAGTTCGTCTCCCACGGTAACGCCTCTGGCAATCACCGAAAGCCTCACATCGAACTCCGACAGGCGTCGCGAAATGTAGAAATTCGTCGTATCGCCCTCCATTGTCGGACTAAGAGCAAAAATAACTTCCTTTATGCCCCCTTTCTCCACTCTTTCCACGAGTGAAGCTATTTCTATATCGGCCGGACCTATTCCGTCCATAGGCGAAATCATTCCGCCGAGCACGTGGTACAATCCGTTATACTGCTGCGTGTTTTCCACCGCAAGAACGTCCTGCACGTTTTCGACCACGCATATAGTAGTTTCATCTCGGCCTGGCGCGGAACAAATGCCGCACAGATCCGTATCGGAAATGTTATGGCATAATCTGCAATATTTCACTTCGTGACGCAGCTCGCGCACCGAATCGCTGAATGCATCGACTGTTTTCTCATCCTGCCTCAAAAGGTGGAGCACGAGGCGCAAAGCTGTCTTGCGACCGATACCCGGAAGACGGGAAAACTCCTCTACCGCACGAGAAAGTAGCTTTGACGGATATTGCTGTTCCATTTTCAAATATTAGCTGCAAAGTTAACAAAACTCCGTGAAAACTCATAACTTTGCACGAAATATAGATGCCACACATTACATTTTGCACACAGAAACCTTTTTCACCAATGCCGAACGATTCCGATAAAATAAGAATTACGACATCCGAATTCGTTATAAGCAACACCGACATATCACGCTGCCCGTCGGACAATCTGCCCGAATATGCATTCATAGGACGGAGCAACGTGGGCAAAAGCAGCCTTATAAACATGCTGTGCGGCCGCAAGAACCTTGCGCTCACCTCGTCAAAGCCAGGCAAAACACTGCTGATAAACCATTTCATTATCAACAAGAGCTGGTATCTTGTCGATTTGCCCGGATACGGATACGCCAAACGGAGCAAAAAAATAATAGACAAGATAGGCGACATCGTGGAGCGTTACATCAACGAGCGCGAATCGCTCACATGCCTTTTCATACTTGTTGACGCAAGACTGGAGCCACAGAACATCGACATCGACTTCATAAACCACGCCGGAGCCAACGGAATACCGATAGCAATAGTATTCACCAAAGCCGATCATCCCAACTCGGAGACCGTAAAAAGAAATATTACGGCCATGAAACGCACACTCGAACAGTACTGGGAAGAACTTCCGCCGATATTCGTGACATCATCGCAGCGGAAATCGGGCAAAGATGAAATGCTTACCTATATAGCAGGCATAAACGCTTCACTGAAAAAAGGGAAACAATAAACGGAAAAACAGAGCAGCCGCTTACAGAAAATACATACCATAAGCGCTATGCCGGCACAGAAAAACGCACACGGCGCTCCCACATACAAAAAGGAACATGTATGATATAACCGAGGATATTTCAGACATGTTTTTTCGGCCAGCAACAAAATTTTTTCCTGACGAAGCAATAATTAAAAAAATACGGAAACCGAGGTTTCTCTATCCACCTGACAAAAATGTCAGGTGTTTTTTTCTGCTTGTAAAAAGTAGCCCGAAAAATTATCTCTGAGATATTTTAAAATATGTCTGAGATAATTCAAAATAT
>CAJKQZ010000165.1 GCA_905202115.1 uncultured Prevotellaceae bacterium
TGAGATATTTTAAAATATGTCTGACATAATTCAAAATATCTCAGAGATAATTTTTCTCACATGCGGGAAGTTTTTTTCCGTGTGTCGGCGGCAAGTACTGGCATCTGACAAAAATGTCATGTTCTGAAAAGCCCGGTGCCGGTCAAGGCATTGCAGCGTCTCTGTTGCGGCGTATGAAAAAGGGCTTTCGAAAAGCAAGCGCGAAGAAATGGAGAGTTATTCGTCTTTGAATTCGGGGAGTGTGTTTTTCCACATGCTGAAAGGAAAAGTGCGCATGTGCGAGTTGTAGAAACGCTTGTCGCCGGTTACTTCGCGGCCCAGGAATGGCGGGCGCTCGAAAGGTTCGTCGGGCGAGGAAAGTTCGACTTCGGCCATAATCAGACCTTCGTTATCACCAAAGAACTCGTCTACTTCGAACGTGTGACCGGCAAATGGCACTAAGTAACGGCGCTTGTCGATAATGCCCGGTTCGCACAGTTTCATGAGTTCTCCGGCCTCTTGGGGCGTGATTTCTTTTTCGAACTCGTAGCGCGACAGGCCGCCGTCGCACGACGGGCCTTTTATGGTCAGAAATCCGCGTTCGTTTCGGATACGTATTCTTACGCTTGCGCCTTTGCCGCTGCATATATAGCCTTGCATTATGCGCGATGACGAGGTGGCGGCGCTTTTGAATTCGCCGCTTACGAGAAATTTGCGTTCTATTTCGAATGACATGGTTAATGGCTTTTGTTTTTCGGCCTGTGGCTTGTGTTATATAAGATTTCTCCCGAAATCCCTGCGGGACTTCGGGAGAAATATGCTTGTCCCGCTATGTGGCGGGCATTGCGGCTATACCGTTCGCGCTCGGCGGGGTGCGTTTTTTTCAGTTTGCCGCAATGGCCGCAGCAATAAGTATTATCACCACAAATATTATAAGAACGATGAATATGGCGTTCACTATTTTGCGGGCCTGCTGCGCCTGCTTCTTTTCGCGGGCTGAGATTTTGTTTTTTCTTTTCTGGCTCATGGTTATTGGTTTTTATGGTTAAGTGTGTTATTGTTCAGACGTTGTCCTGCGTGTCGGCGAATTCCATGAGGTAGGCCTTTATGAATCCGTCTATCTTTCCGTCCATTACGCCGCCCACATCGCTCGTCTGGCAGCCGGTGCGGTGATCTTTTACCCTGCGGTCGTCGAACACGTAGGAGCGTATCTGGCTTCCCCATTCAATCTTTTTCTTGCCGGCTTCGATTTTGGCCTGGGCGGCTTTTTTCTTTTGCAGCGCGCGGTCGTAGAGTTGCGAGCGCAACAGGCGCATGGCGTTCTCGCGGTTCTCGAGCTGTTTGCGGCTTTCGGTGTTTTCGATGAGGATTTCTTCCTCCTCGCCCGTGTCGGGGTCTTTGTACTGGTATCGCAGGCGCACTCCGGTTTCCACTTTGTTGACGTTCTGACCGCCGGCGCCGCCGCTTCTGAAGAGATCCCAGCTTATTTTCGAGGGGTCGACGTATACTTCGATAGTGTCGTCAACGAGCGGAGTGACGAAAACACTCGCGAACGAGGTCATGCGCTTGCCTTGCGCATTGTAGGGAGAGACTCTCACTAAGCGATGCACGCCGTTCTCGCTTTTGAGGTATCCGTAGGCGTAGTCGCCTTCGATTTGCATGGTTACGGTCTTTATTCCCGCCTCGTCGCCGTTTTGCAGGTTGCTTATGGTCGTTTTGTAGTCGTGGGCCTCGGCGTAACGGAGGTACATGCGCATGAGCATTGCCGCCCAGTCCTGGCTTTCCGTGCCACCGGCGCCTGAATTTATCTTCAGCACGCACGCCATTTCGTCTTCCTCGCGCCGCAGCATGTTCTTCAGTTCGAGCGCCTCGACGCTTTCAACGGCTTTGTCGTAAGCCTCGTCGACTTCCTCCTCGGTAACCATTTCGTCTTTGTGAAAGTCGAATGCGAGCACCAGTTCCTCGGTGAGTGTGGCGACTTCCTTGTATCCGTCAACCCAGCGCTCAAGCTCTTTTACCTTTTTCATCTGTTGTTCGGCGTTCTTCGGGTCTTCCCAGAAGTCGGGCGCCTGCGTGCGCAGCTTTTCTTCTTCGAGCTGTATGCTCTTGGCGTCGATTTCGAGGTATTTGCCGAGGTCTTCGGCGCGTTGTTGCAATTCTTTCAGTTGTTCTGCTGTTATCATCGGCAGTTATATTCGTTTTATTTGTTATTACGGTATAAATTTTCTATTTCGTCGGCGTAATGCTCGCGCACGGCTTTGCGGCAAACTTTGAGGGTGGTGGTCAGTTCGCCCCGAGCTGTGTCGAAAGGACGGCTTAGCAATACGAAACGTTTCACTTTCTCATATCCGGCAAGCTCCTGTTGCAGCATTTCTATGCGTTCGGCCATCATTTCGCATATCTGCTCGTTCTCGCAAAGCTCCCTGCGCGACGAGAATCTTATCTTGTGTTTGTATGCGTACTCTTCGAGCTTTATATAGTCGGGAACTATCAAGGCCGAGACGAACTTTCTCTGCTCGGCTTCGATTACTACCTGATTTATGTAAAGATCCATGCAGAGTTTCGCCTCTAACATTTGCGGGGCCACGTACTTGCCGTTCGACGTCTTGTACAAATCCTTGATTCTTCCGGTAAGGAAAAGTTCGCCGTCCTTGATGTAGCCTGCGTCGCCCGTATGGAACCACCCGTCGCGGAACGCGCTTTGTGTGGAGTCGGTTCTGTGAAAATATCCGGGCGTTATCGTCTTGCCGCGCAGGAGTATTTCGTTCTTGTCTCCGAATTTTATTTCAAGGCCGTCGATTATGCGCCCCACCGAACCTATGCTGCGCGGTTTCGTAACGTCGTCGCACGATACGGTTGCCGTTGTTTCTGTGAGACCGTAGCCCACGATTATTCCGAATCCGCAGGAACGCACGAAATCTTCTAACTCGGCGGGAACGGTTGCCCCTGCCGTGGGAATCAGGTGCGAACGCTTGAGCCCCAGACGGCTTTTAAGTTCGGCAAACAGGCCTTTTTCGCATTCCTTGTACTGTTTTTCCAATTCTTCCGGCACTTCTTTTCCGTTGCCGATGTATACAACGTTGCGCTCATGCCCTATACGTAGAGCATTCTTTATCATTTCGCGCCGCTCGGGTGTGCTTTTTTCCATTTCATCGATTACTTTCTCGTAGATTTTTTCCCAGAAATGGGGTACCACGCACATTGCCGTGGGGCGAATCTCGTAGATAGAGCGGTGCACATGGCTCGGACGGAGGTTGAGTGCCAATGTGCAGCCCTTTGCCAGGGCGAAAAATGCCCACGCCCGCTCGAAAATGTGGCTCAGCGGCAGGAAATCGAGCACGATGTCGTCATTTTTTAGCGGCACTGTCAAGTTGTTTGCCCGCAGCGCTTCGTGATACATCCCGTAGGTGATAGCCACGCCTTTACTCTCGCCTGTTGTTCCGCTGGTGTATATTATGTCGGCTATGTCGTCGAAGCTGGCGTTCTTCATTCGCCTTGCGAGTTCGCCGCTATGGTTTTCCGATGAGCCGAGCCCGAGAAATTCGTTGAAATATACCGACATTCTGTCGACAGACTTGCGTGCGACGTTGCGGTTAAAGATTATGAGCTTAACGAGCGACGGGCAGAGAGCGTAAAGCGCAAAAGCATTGTCGTATTGCTGCTGTTCTCCAACGAACACGTAGCGCACTTCGGCTTCGTCGATAATATATTTCAGACGTGCCACGTTAAGTGTGGCGAATACAGGTATCACAGTGATTCCTGCCATGTATGCGCCGAAGCTCGTGTATATACATTCCGGCATGTTTTCGGCATATATCATTATTTTCTGCCGCTGTTCCACGCCTGCCGAAAGAAATGCGTCTGCCGTTCGGCGCACTGTTCCTGCGAGTACGCCCCATGCCACTTCGTGCCAGAAACCTGCACAGACATCCCTGTACATTATCGCCACGCGGCTGCCTGATTTCGAGGCCTGCACGCCTATCAGCTGCGACAAATGTACGTTTTCGACCATAGCAAACGGATTTTATTACAAAAATAGTGCTTTATTTGTTCACAATCGGGCTGTTGCTTAAGATTTTTACACATTAGTGAAACATGCACGGGGCTGTTTTCGTGTGAAAATGCCGGCAGAATTTCCGGAAAACAAATAAGAACGGGATTATTTCTTTCTTTTTCCGGCATGAAGTAACTTTGTGACGGAAAATACAATCATAAATGGATAAATATACGCTCGAAGCCGTTAATCTGCTTGAAAAGTTGATAGCCATTCCCTCGACGAGCAGGGATGAGAGTGCTGCGGCTGCAAAAATTTCAGATTTCATCGAAGAAAAAGGTCTTCCTTTGTTGCGCGAGGGTAACAATGTGGCTTCGGTTTGCCCCGATTTCAACGAAGCTTTTCCCACTCTTTTGCTCGATGCCCACATAGATACGGTGAAGCCCGTTTCGGGATGGCAGCGCGACCCGTTCCGGCCTGCGCGGGAGGGAGATTTGCTTTATGGCCTCGGAGCAAACGACGATGGCGGCAGTCTTGTTTCGCTTCTTCAGGTTTATTCGATAATGCTGAATGAGAAACGCGACTATAATATAGTGTTTTCTGCGTCGGCCGAAGAAGAAGTTTCGGGGCGTGACGGTATAGAAAGAATGCTGCCTCTGTTGCCGAAAATCGATGCCGGTATAATAGGCGAGCCCACCGGCATGCAACCGGCTGTGGCCGAGAAAGGATTAATGGTGATAGACCTTACCGCACACGGTCGTTCGGGACACGCGGCGCGCGACGAGGGAGAAAACGCCATTTATAAGGCTGTAGCCGATATAGAATGGCTTGAACGGCATGAGTTCGGACGGGTATCGCCGTTGCTCGGCAAGGTAAAGACTACTGTAACTATTATAAATGCGGGCACGCAGCATAATGTGATTCCCGACAAATGTGTTTTTACCGTTGATGTGCGGTCGAACGAGCTTTATTCTAACAAGGAAATCTTCGATGAAATCAGGAAAAATGTAAAAAGCGAGGCTGTGGCGCGTTCGTTCCGTCTTAATTCCTCGCGTATAGGCGAAAATCATCCGCTTGTGCGCCGCGCGGTCGAGTTAGGGAAGAAACCGTTCGGCTCGCCCACGCTTAGCAACCAGGCTCTGCTGTCTTTTCCGACGATGAAGATAGGTCCTGGAGATTCGTCGCGTTCACATACGGCCGATGAGTATATAAAAATTTCAGAAATAGCAGATTTCATCGGCTTTTTTACGGAGTTTTTAAAAGGATTAAGCCTAAAATAGGATTTCTTCCGTTTTGGCGTGGCGGCTGGTGCAAAGAAATGTATCTTCATTAAGCCTTTAATGACCTTAATAATTTTAAAGTAATTAAAGGTTCTAAATCCGCAGGGCTTTGCAGACAAAAACGGTCACCTTTCAAGCACTTGAAAATCAGCAGGTGTATATATGGCAAAAAATATGTCTGAGATATT
>CAJKQZ010000166.1 GCA_905202115.1 uncultured Prevotellaceae bacterium
AATATGTCTGAGATATTTTGAATTATCTCAGACATATTTTTTGCTACATATACACTTGCTGATTTTCAAGTACTTGCCAGGTGACCGTTTTTGTCTGCAAAGCCATGCGGATTCAGAGTCTTTAAGGTCTTAAATACCCTATAGGACAGAAAAGCCTCCTGAACGCCCCGCCGCAGACTGCCGCGGGCATTCTTAATGAAATCTTAACATATAGCATGACACCTGCCAAGCGGCAAATGCGTAATATTGCACACAATTATATAATAATATATGAGTAAAGGACGAATTTTAGTTGTAGACGACGAGCCCGACCTGCGGGAAATTCTCGAAGTAAATCTCGAAAACGCGGGATACGAAGTAGTTACAGCGGCTTCGGCCGAGGAAGCTCTCGGAAAACTCGGCGAAAAAGACGACCTGATACTGCTTGACGTCATGTTAGGCGGCATGTCGGGCTTTGCTATGGCCAGAAAGCTGCGCACCGAACTGAAAAACGACATTCCCGTGATATTCCTCACGGCAAAGGACACCGAAAACGACCTGCTCACAGGCTTCTCGACAGGTGGCGACGACTACATAGCCAAACCTTTCTCTATTCACGAAGTGCTGGCCCGCACGGCCGCCGTGCTGCGCAGGCGCAAATCACCCGCCGGCACCGCTGGCGACGCGGAAAAGGACACCATAAGCGGCGGAGACATAGAAGTAAACACCGCCGCAAAGACGGTAAAGGCCGGAGGACGCGAGATAATGCTCACGCCCAAAGAATTCGGCATTCTCACCATGCTTATGAGCGAACGGGGACGCGTGTTCTCGCGCGAGGAGATTCTAAGCCGCGTGTGGCGCGACGACACATTCGTACTGGCCCGCACGGTCGACGTTCACATTGCGCGCATACGCACCAAACTGGGCGAGGAAGGAAAACAGATAACCAACCGGCAGGGATACGGCTACTGCTTCATCGAAAACAGATAATGCGACTCAGCTACAAATACAAACTGCTTCTGTCGTTCACGGCCACATTCGCCGTGTTTGCGGCCGTACTCGTGGCTTTCGAGATGAGCCACGAGCAAAATTACAGCGCACGCCTGCTGCGCGAGCGCCTGAGCTGCTATGCCGACATGGCTGCGGGAATGATAGAAAGCGCACAAGGCGACAGTACGCGCGCGGAACTGGCGCGAATGCTGCAAACCATGCCCGACAGTGCGGCAAGGCTCACAGTTATAACGCACAACGGGGCGGTACTTTACGAATCGGGCGGTGAAAGTCCCGACAGAATGGACAACCACGCCGGCCGTCCCGAAGTGGCCGAGGCTCTTTCGGGAAAAGAAGGCTACGACATAAGAAAGTCGGCCACCACCAACGTAGAATATTTCTACTACGCCAAATCCTATCCGCACTTCATAGTGCGCGTGGCCCTGCCCTACACTCCCGACATCCGCAACTTCCTGCGCCCGAGCAGCGTATTCCTGTGGTTTGTGCTCATAGTCTTTCCTGTTGTCATCGTAATGCTCGTATATCTGTCAGACCGCATGGGAAAATCGGTTTCCAGGCTCCGGAAATTCATGAATGACGCAGAACGGGGACACGTGCCCTACGAGGAAATCGACTTTCCCCACTCCGAATTGGGCGATATAGGCCGCAAAATCATGGAAGCCTACAAGGAGATAGAAGAAAAGGGACGTCAGGCGCGCACCGACCGCGAACGGCTGCTCAAACACTTCCGTTATTTCGAGGGAGGCATAGCTATTTTCAACGCCCACCGCGAGATAATCTATGCCAATCCCCGTTTCACGCAATATGTAAACACTATTCTGCCCAACCCTACGGGCAATGTCAACACAATATGGGAAGACAACGCTTTTCTGCCCGCGCGGCAGTTCGTAGAGCTGAACAACCATTCGCTAAAGGCCGGAGAGACAGCTCCTGTAACGCGTTTCACCATAAACGCCGGCAGCGCACACTTTGCGGTGCAGGTGCTGATGTATTCGGACGGCGACTTCGAGATAACGCTCCACGACATTACGCGCGCCGAGAAGAACCGCGTGCTCAAGCAACAGATGAGCAACAACATAACCCACGAACTGCGCACGCCGGTGAGCAGCATTCGCGGCTACATAGAGACCATAATGGAATGCGACGGCCTGCCGGACGAGCGGAAACGGTATTTTCTCAAACGCGCGCACGACCAGGTGCTGCGGCTCAGCGAACTCATACGCGACGTTGCAATCATAACAAAGGTTGAAGAGGCTCCCGAAACGATGAACAAGGAAATGATTCATCCCGCCGAGATTATGAACGAAGTCATAGAAGAGCTGCGCACCAGGATAAACGACGCAGATATGAAAGCAGAGTGCCTGATAAGTGAAGACACCGAAATTTACGGGAACTACTCGCTCGTTTACTCTATATTCCGCAACCTTACGGAAAACAGCGTGCGCTACGCCGGACGCGGCGCCGAGATACATGCAGAATGCTACAAAAGCGGAGACGATTTCTGCTACTTCGTGTTTTACGATACCGGCAAAGGCTGCCCCGAAGAGCACCTGCCGCGGCTGTTCGAGCGGTTTTACCGTGCCGAAGAGGGACGCACGCGCGAGCTCGGCGGCTCGGGATTGGGCCTTTCCATTGTACGCAATGCCGTGACGTTCCACCACGGAAACATATCGGTGCGCAACCGCAAGGGCGGCGGCTTAGAGTTTCTTTTCACGCTCCAGAGACGCCCCATGTAGGAAAGCCACACAGGGGCATTCCCGAAAACAACCGGGCCATAAAGATTTTCTATCCGCACCCCCACGAAAAAAAATATTTTTTTTGCACGGTTAAAAAACTTCCCGCAGCAAATTGAAAATACAAGGGAGATAATCGAAAATATGTCTGAGATATTTTAAAATATCTCAGACATATTTTTTGCTACGTATACACACGCTGATTTCCAGGCGCTTGACAGGTGACCGTTTTTGTCTGTAAAACTCTACGGTTCCGAGGGTCGTTAAAAACTTTAGAGGCATTAAGGTCTTTAACGGTGGCTGCCTTGCCGCAATGTGGCAGAACCGCCACAGGAAAACGCACATATACCGCTGAACAATGGTTACGCATACTCACACAGTTACCCCTGCATGGGTATTTTACCGCTTCCTACAGCGAAAAACGGGTATTTTGCGGAACTCCCCGCACGCGGCAACATTTTATTGCGTAACTTTCGCCGGTACAGGGTGAACGCATACAACAACACGCATGAAAATGAAAAACATAATAAAGGAACTGAAACGCAGACACCACCCCCGCCGCTTAGGAGGGCTGGAAATTTTCAAATACATAGGCCCCGGACTTTTAGTAACCGTAGGATTCATCGATCCGGGCAACTGGGCCAGCAATTTCGCCGCCGGCTCTGAATACGGCTACGCCCTGCTGTGGGTTGTAACGCTGTCGACAATCATGCTGATAATGCTGCAGCACAATGTGGCGCACTTGGGCATTGCCACGGGGCTCTGCCTGAGCGAGGCCGCCACGAGGCACACGCCCCGGTGGGTGAGCCGCCCTATTCTCGCCACGGCGGTGTGTGCGAGCATTTCGACATCGCTGGCAGAAATACTCGGAAGCGCCATTGCGCTGCAAATGCTGTTCGGCATTCCCATTATCTGCGGCTCGATACTGGCTACGGCGTTCACGGCGATAATGCTTTTCACGAACTCCTACCGACGCATAGAAAAAGCGATAATAGGTTTCGTGTCGATAATAGGCCTGTCGTTCATATACGAGCTCTTTCTCATCGACATAGACTGGACGCAGGCGGCCGTCGGAGCCATAAAGCCGTCTATACCGCAGGGAAGCCTGCTTATAGTAATGAGCGTGATAGGAGCAGTGGTCATGCCGCACAACCTGTTCCTGCACTCCGAAATAGTTCAAAGCCGAGAGTTCAACAAGCGCGACGACAAAAGCATTCGCAAGGCGCTCGACTACGAGCTGTTCGACACGCTGTTCTCGATGATAGTGGGCTGGGCCATAAACAGCGCTATGATTCTGCTGGCCGCGGCCACCATGTTCAAGGCCGGCGAGACGGTAAGCGACTTAGGGCAGGCACAGTCGCTGCTCACGCCTCTTTTGGGCGGCAACGCGGCCACGGTGTTCGCCGTGGCGCTGCTGCTGGCGGGCCTGTCGTCGACGGTGACAAGCGGTATGGCGGCGGGCACGATATTCGCCGGCATATTCGGCGAGCCCTATAACATAAAGGACATACACTCCGCCACGGGCGTGGCCCTGTCGCTCGTAGCGGCGCTAATAATAATATGTATGATAGGCGACCCGTTCAGAGGACTTATAATATCGCAGACAATGCTGAGCATCCAGCTGCCTTTAACGGTTTTTCTACAGGTTTATCTCACGTCGTCGCAAAAGGTAATGGGCCAGTACGCCAACAAACGATGGTACTCCGCCATGCTCTACTCGCTTGCGGCCTTAGTAACCGCGCTCAACGTATGGCTGCTTCTCGAGTGCATATAAAAAAGGTGCGCAGCCAATAAAGCTACGCACCGGTTAAAGGCAAGAGCGGTCTTTTCACGCTCTTTGCGACATCTTTTCGTCGAGGAAGAACAGAGCCGTACAGTCGGCCTTGTTTACGCGTTCCATTATGCCGCGGGAAGTGGCTTCCTCCTCCACCTGTTCGCGCACGTAGCCCTGAAGGAAGTCCTCCGAAGCCTTGTCACCCTGTTCGGAAGCCACGTTAACAAGTTCGTCGATAAGAGCCGACACCTTGCATTCATGCTCATAAACATTCTTGAACAGAGCAGCAACACTCTCCCATTTTCTGGGAACCTCATCGATATTTCCTATCACCACCGAGCCCCCGCGACTCACGACGTAGTCGCTCAACCCGTAGGCGTGTTCCATTTCTTCGAGCGACTGCTTTTTAAGCCAGTGCGCGAAGCCGTCGTACCCCTCTTTTTTAAGATAATACGACATTGAAAGATACAAGTTTGCCGACCACATTTCAGCGGCAATCTGCTTGTTGATAGCCTTGACTAATTTTTCCGAAATCATAGCATTATTGTTTTTAGATTGAACTTTGTTTTTTAATTCTTCGGAAAGATTTATCGTCTTCCCTTGCCTGCAAAGATAGCATAGGCAACAATACGCCGTCGCTTCATACAGTTGAAAAAAAGTGAAAAACGAATAAACTTTCATAAAGCCGCGCATTTTTTTCCGGTTTTGCAGCCGCCATTGCAATCCGCAGGATTCATACGTTCTGACGCGCAAGGTTTTGCCGCACAAGATACCGAAAAAGCACAAGCTCTCCCGAAGACGGAAAAAAGGCATTGCGCCCTTAAAGTACGCAGCGCCCTGACGCAAGGGTTTTGCAGACAAAAACGGTCAACGGCCAAGCACTTGAAAATCAGCAGGTGTAT
>CAJKQZ010000167.1 GCA_905202115.1 uncultured Prevotellaceae bacterium
TGCTTGGCCGCTGACCGTTTTTGTCTGCAAACTCCTACGGCAAGGTGTACGGACAGAAAAGCTGCAGAAATCCATAAAATAATCCCCTACACATACCATAATATAAAAGAGGCTTTGCTCTATCGGCAAGATTATTTAATTTTGCTTCGCTGACTATCCGGTCAGCATTACACAGCAAGCAAAAAATAAGACATGCCCGAACAACAGAAGAGGAAATATACAAGAAAACGCACGGCCGAAGCCCCTGCGGAAGACGATTTCGGCCGCCTGCAGCCTCAGGCCGTAGACCTGGAACAGGCCGTGCTCGGCGCACTTATGATAGAGCGCGATGCTTATTCGATGATAAGCGAGATTCTGAAGCCGGACAGCTTCTACGAAAAAAGGAACCAGCTTGTATACAATGCCATTCAGGGTCTGGCATACGAGCAGAAGCCTATAGACATACTGACCGTGCGTGAAAAACTGAAAACCAACGGTGACCTCGAGGACGTGGGGGGACCGTTCTACATAGCGCAGCTCACGCAGAAGATGACTTCGACCGCTCATCTGATTTACCATGCAAAAATAATAGCACAGAAATATCTGCTTCGCCAGCTCATATCATACACCAGCCTTATACAGGGAAAAGCTTTCGACGAAACGCAGGATGTGGAAGAACTCATGCAGGAAGCCGAGGGGAAACTGTTCACCCTTTCGCAGCAAAACACCACAAAAGACTATACACAGATCGACCCCGTGATAGACGAGGCGTACGAAGTGCTGCACAAGGCCGCGGCACGCAACGACGGACTAAGCGGCATTGCAAGCGGGTTCACCGAACTCGACAAATTCACGAGCGGTTGGCAGAACTCCGACCTCGTTATCCTCGCCGCGCGTCCGGCAATGGGAAAAACGGCGTTCGCCCTCTCTATGGCAAAAAACATTGCCGTGGACGCGAAAAAGCCTATGGCTTTCTTTTCGTTGGAAATGAGCAACGTACAGCTCGTAAACCGACTTATAGTAAACGTTTGCGAAATCCCCGGCGAAAAACTCAAGAACGGACAGCTCGCACCCTATGAATGGGTGCAGCTCGACCAGTCTATCAAGAAACTTTACGGCGCACCGCTCTATATAGACGACACTCCTTCGCTTTCAATCTTCGAGTTTCAGACAAAAGCGCGACGCCTTGTGCGCGAGCATGGCGTACAGATAATAATGATAGACTACCTGCAGCTCATGAACGCAAGCGGCATGAATTTCGGCAGCCGCCAGGAAGAAGTTTCGAACATAAGCCGCGCACTAAAGCAACTTGCAAAGGAACTGAACATACCTATCCTTGCGCTGTCGCAGCTGAACCGCGGTGTTGAGACACGCCAGGGCAACGAAGGCAAACGTCCGCAACTGAGCGACCTGCGCGAATCGGGCGCGATAGAACAGGACGCCGACATAGTTTGTTTCATACACCGCCCAGAGTATTACCACATTTACGAAGAAAACGGCAAGGACATGCATGGCATGGCCGAAATCATAATAGCCAAACACCGTAACGGCGCAGTGGGAGACGTGGTACTGAGATTCAAATCGCAATTCGCACGTTTCCAGAACCCCGACGACGACATCATAGCTTCGGCCAGCGATGTTTCGGCCTACTCCCCCGTTTCGGGCAACGAAAGTGCTCCGCAGTATGCCGGAGCCGCCAACGTGCCGCCTCCCACAGCCGAAGACGACCCCTTTGCCGGAATTCCGCCTGTAGACAACGCTCCTCCTTTCTGAAAAAACTTTCGTCACATTAACCCACAAGCGCAAAGCAGGAAGTAGGCGTCTTTCATAAAAATATTGTAAATTTGCGCGCGAAAAACGATAAAGACAATGAACATTTCATATAAATGGCTCAAGGAGTATGTTGATTTCAGTCTTACTCCGCAGGAAACAGCCGAAGCATTGACCTCGATAGGTCTTGAAGTAGGTTCGTTAGAAGAAGTGCAGGCCGTAAAAGGCGGACTGGCAGGACTCGTTGTGGGCGAGGTGCTCACCTGCGAACCTCACCCCGACAGCGACCACATGCATATATGCACCGTAAACATAGGTGCCGGCGAGCCTTCGCAGATAGTGTGCGGCGCGCCCAACGTTGCCGCAGGCCAAAAGGTTATAGTAGCCACTCTGGGCTGCAAGCTGTACGACGGCGACAAGGAATTCGTGATAAAGAAATCCAAGTTACGCGGCGTGGAAAGCTACGGCATGATCTGCGCTGAAGACGAAATCGGAATAGGAAACGACCACAACGGAATAATTGTTCTTCCCGCAGAAACGAAAGCCGGAACGCCCGCCGCAGAATACTACCACCTTGAGAGCGACTACATGATAGAGGTAGACATAACGCCCAACAGAGCCGACGCATGCTCGCACTACGGCGTTGCACGCGACTTATACGCGTGGCTGGTGCAGAACGGATACGAGACAAGCCTTCACAGGCCGTCGGAAGACGACTTCAGCGTCGACAACAACGACCTCGACATAAACATCGAGGTGGAAAACTTCGAAGCCTGCCCGTGCTATTGCGCCGTAACTGTCGAAGGCTGCAACGTAACCGAAAGCCCCGACTGGCTGAAGCAGAAACTGCAAATAATAGGGCAGCGCCCGATAAACAATATCGTAGACATTACAAACTACATCATGTTCGCCTACGGCCAACCGCTTCACTGCTTCGACGCCGACATGATAAAAGGCAAGAAAGTGGTAGTGCGTACAATGCCCGAGGGCACTCCTTTCGTAACACTCGACGGCGTTACCCACAAGCTCTCAGAACGCGACCTCGCAATCTGCAACTCGGAAGAACCTATGTGCATAGCAGGAGTATTCGGAGGCAAAGGCTCAGGAACATACGACACAACAACGAACATACTCTTCGAAAGCGCTTATTTCAATCCTTCATGGATAAGAAAAAGTGCGCGCCGACATGGGCTTTCGACCGACGCAAGCTTCCGCTTCGAAAGAGGAATCGACCCTAACGGGCAGATTTACGCTCTCAAACAGGCTGCAATTCTTGCAAAACAGCTTGCAGGAGGAAAAATATCCATGCAAATCCGCATGGTAAGGGAACAGGAGCCGAAAGACTTCGTTGTAGATTTAAATTACGGCTATACAGACAAACTTATAGGCAAGCATATCGGCAAAGACACGATAAAAAGTATCGTCACCAGCCTTGAAATGAAAATTCTCGAGGAGAACGCCGACGGCATCAAGCTCGCCGTACCGCCATACCGCGTGGACGTTCAACGCCCCTGCGACGTAGTTGAAGACATTCTCAGAATTTACGGTTACAACAACGTTGAAATACCTTCAACCCTTAACTCTACCATAACGATACAGGGAGAAGCCGACCGCTCCAACAAGTTACAGAATCTCGTAGGGGAGCAGTTGGTCGGCTGCGGCTTTAACGAGGTGCTCAACAACTCGCTCACAAAAACGTCCTACTACGACGGACTCGATACCTACTCTCTTGCAAAAGGAGTAAGCATTATGAATCCGCTAAGCTCCGACCTCGGAACTCTCCGCCAGACACTTCTTTTCGGCGGACTGGAGAACATTCAGCGCAACATCAACCGTAAAGTCGAGGATCTGCGCTTTTTTGAATACGGCAACTGTTATCGTTTCGACGAGAAACGGCGCAATCCCGAAAAGCCCCTTTCCGCATACAGCGAAGACTTTCATCTGGGCCTTTGGCTGGCAGGCAAAAGCAAAACCGGTTCCTGGATTCAGAAGGAAGAAGCCGCAAACGTTTATTCTCTCAAAGCCTGCGTGCTCAACATATTCAACCGCGTCGGGCTACCTCTGCCGGCAGTAAAAATGCAACAGACATCCGACAACGAACTTCTGAGCGCCGCACTCACATATACCGACCACTCCGGCCGTAAAATAGCGGAAATCGGTATCGTAAAGCGCGAAATAATCCACAAGTTCGGCATTTCGTGCGACGTATTCTTTGCCGACATAAACTGGACGAACCTTATGAAGCTCACGAGCAAGAACAAAGTGTACTATTCGAAGCTGAGCAAATTCCCTCCCGTAAGCCGCGACCTCGCACTGCTTGTAGACAGCAGCGTAAAGTTCGACGAAATAGAGCGCACCGCTTATTCGTCGGAAAAGAAGCTTTTAAAAAGCGTAGAGCTGTTCGATGTCTACGAAGGCGACAAACTTCCGGAAGGCAAGAAGAGCTATGCCGTAAACTTCATACTTGAAGACAAAGAGCGCACGCTCACAGACACGACCATAGACAAGGTTATGGGCAACATTCTGCGCAATCTCGAAAACAAACTCGGCGCAAAACAACGATAAACAAAATATTTAAATATAAAAAACACAAATATCCGAACCAATGGGAAGAGCATTTGAATATCGCAAGGCTGCAAAGCTGAAACGTTGGGGACACATGGCCCGCACATTCACTAAAATAGGTAAACAAATAGCCATAGCAGTAAAAGAAGGCGGACCGGAACCCGAAAACAACCCGCATTTGCGCGCTATAATAGCCAACGCCAAGCGGGAGAACATGCCAAACGACAACATACAGCGTGCTATCAAAAACGCTATGGGCAAAGACCAGAGCGAATACAAGAGCATGACATACGAAGGCTACGGCCCGCACGGAATAGCAATATTCGTAGACACCCTGACCGACAATCCCACGCGCACCGTCGCCGATGTGCGCTCGATATTCAACAAATTCTCCGGAAACCTCGGAACAATGGGTTCGCTGGCCTTTCTTTTCGACCACAAGAGCGTTTTCTCTTTCCACAAAAAGGACGATCTCGACATGGACGAAATGATTCTCGAACTTATAGACTACGGAGTGGACGACGAGTTCGACACCGACGAAGAGGAAAACTCGGTAACGATATACGGCGACCCGAAAAGTTTCGGACAAATCCAGAAATACCTGGAAGACAAGGGCCTTGACGTTATCGGCGCTGAATTTACATACATTCCCAACGATTTGAAAGAAGCTACTCCCGAACAGCGCGAGACCATTGACAAAATGGTAGAGAAGCTCGAAGAGTTCGACGACGTTCAGACCGTTTACACCAACATGAAGCCCGAATAAAACAAACATTCCGGACATTTCGCCCTGTCGCGACGCCGTTCAGAACATGCGACGAAGCACAAAAGCGGAATGTTATCAACGATAAGAACTATACACAGGCAGGCGCAGAGACTTGTTCCCCGTGCCTGCCTGTGTTTCTGTGCTGTTTCAGGAGCAAGATACCGTTCCGCCAAAGCAAACAGCCTGCGGGCAAAAGATTCCTGCTTAAACCGGATTTTTCGCAAAAATAAAAAAAATAAAAAAATCACACTGCAAAAAAACTTCCCGCAGATAATTGAAAATACAAGGCACATAATCGAAAATATGTCT
>CAJKQZ010000168.1 GCA_905202115.1 uncultured Prevotellaceae bacterium
AGCGCCGCATAATTCTCCACACTGTTTATGTAATTGGTGGCACTACTGCCGTCCGGCCACCAACGTATCGAATTAAATCCTAACGAAGCAGCTTTTGCAATGGCTTCCTCATCACTTACCGCAGGGCAAGGAGGTAAGGGACAATTCACTCCGATTATCGGCCCGTATTTAGCAGCCCAGGCATCTCCTTGCTCCTTTGTCCATTGCCCGCGCTCGTAGGGATAATCGGCGTTTGTAAGCGCTGCGAAAATACGCGGCTCGGTTTCCTGGGCAAAGCCGCCCGACGTTACGGTAAGGACCGTTGCCATGAGCACTAATAATTTTCTTGCTTTCATAAGTATTCTTATTTATAAAAGGGAAAATCCAATCACCCCTCCGGCAACTCTATAAAGAGCCGCAAGAGGGGTGACAGAATAATCCTTAATACATTATTATTTCATTCAAAACATATCTTTTTTACTTAACTAAGATCTTGTCTTTTCCTACTATGTAGATTCCTGACTTCAGACCGTCGGTTGCATTCTTGCGGGCAACGTTACGCTTAACGAGAACTCCGTCGACAGTATAGACGTTTACTTTCTCGCCGGCCTTGTTCACAACTACATTCTTGACGCCGTTAAGGAGACCTTCCTTTATAGTTATCGTAAGGTCGGCTTCACCCTCTCCATTGACAATAAGACCTGTGTTTATATATCCGCTGTGACCGTTTATACCGGTATCGGCGGCCGTAGACTCAATCACGGAATTTACGAAGATTCCATAACCGGCTCTTCCGGGAACAGTGTAGTCCATTGTAGCGATAAGGCCGTTTGCTGTCTTACCCTCAAAACTGAACTCATCGACGAGAGGCATTACGAATGGAACCATTTCGTCCGATCCGGCGTCGAAGCTTTCGTAATCGTTGGCAACGACGATGAACGGCTCGCCGGCTTCGAACGTACTGCGGCTCTTAAGATACAGTTCCGTACCGTCGGCAGAAATTCCGTTTATTGCGTATGTGGAAACTCCGTAGCTTGTATTCTCTTCAGAAGATTTTTCATCGAGAGCGAACGGCAGAGACATAATCTGAATGCTATTGTCCTTTATCTTTGTGTAAAGGAATTCTATATCTTCAGGAACAGATTCCAAATTCCAGGAAGAAGGACTGCTTACACCGCCTTCCCATAGGCATATGTAACCGTCACCGCTTGCATGGAGAGGAAGTTTTTCCCAGTTCTCCTCAACCTGGCATGTAATCTGATACTGTCCGGAAGCAAGAAGCTTGATTGCATAAGGAGCAGGCTCGGCGCTGAGTCCTATACGCTGCGAACGGGATGTCGTAGCCTCCAGGTAAAGTCCGGTTGCCCTGTTCTGCAAAGCGTAAACCTTGTCATCCGCGCTTACACCGTCTTCGGAAATGTCGACCAGGCGCCACATAGTATAAGGATCGAAGAAAGAATCTTCGTCGCGCTCGCCAGTCGCGTGATTATAGTATCCCCACGGGCAAGCACTATTCTGATCATCCCAAAATGCCGCTCTCGTACTATTAGACTTAGGAGCGATTATTACATTTCCGTAAACGAATGTATCCCATATGCTGCCAGTACCTCCTTCTGAAGTATTACCTCCACGGCTGTCGTCTGTATTTGAAATATAATACCATTCACCGGGAACAAACTGCTTCTGGCGGCTCTTGTAAAGGGCGAATGCTTCTTCAAGCGCAGCCTTGCGGGTGTCGAGGTCGGAACGAAGAGGACGTTCGTGGTCATATTCCTCTGCTGTTGCGATAGCGTCTTCTATCTCATTGTATTCTTCCGGAGTAACGTCGCCCCATTGATCGTTTGTATCGAATTTTGCCACATAATCTTTGGCGGAATTGATAAGGCTTTCGAGAGGATCGGTGTCGGGAGTCATATCGAGCACCGTCTGCATAGCATTTCTGAGGTTCTCGGTATCTTCTTTCGTAACAGTATTCGCAGCAATTTTCTCGTAAGCCCCGTCTATGAGAGCTTTAAGATTGTCTGCGGCTTCTTTCATGCCGGGAACATAATTATAAGGAGAATTTTCCTCGTCGAGCTCAACCTTATAAACCTGGAATTCGCCTATCGTGTACATCATATTCGCCTGAGGCTCGTATGTACTGTTCACAAGGAAGCGGAGATAACGATATTCCTGGTCCATGTCGGTAATACGATAATAGAAGCCACGGTTGCTGCCTGCATACTCGAAATCTGTGGGGAAATCCGTATAGCGTCCTACGAAAGTCCACTTGGATTCGTCGACGGTGCTTTCGGCTGCGGTTTCGGGGTCGTTGGTTGCATAGAGACTTACGTCTGTCCACATTTCCTTCATGCCCCAGTCTCCGTCGCGCAGGCCGAAGTAGAATTCGAAGTCCTTAACCGGTTCGTTGCGCAAGTCCACCTGCAAGGGCTGCGGAGGAGTTGCCACGCCTGCGTCCCAAGTAGACTGGAAACAAGTGCTGTGTTCTCCGTCGATGAGGTTTGCATATTTGGAATAGCCGTCGTTTACTGCGCCGGGCTCCTGTGATCCCCAAATCTGTCCTTCGTGCGGATTAGTCTCGTTTACCTCTCTAAGGAGTCCGTCTCCGTGGTCTACGGTATATTTGAATGTGTTTTTGTATGCGGGCTCTGCCTTTACGAGTACGTTCTTCAGTTCCTGGGTGATTCCGGCCTGTGCTCCGGCGTTTATAATGCTGTCGATAAGCTGCTGGTCGGTCACTTTGCGCAGATACCACGAAGCATAAGTGTTCAGGCCGCCGTTCCACAGACGTATAGAGCCGCCGGTATCATGTCCGTAGGTCTGGAGATTATAGGAGGTATTGTCGGAAACGTTAGAAACGTTCCATTGTTCTCTTCCGAGGTAGGAGAAAGTCTGGGCAACCTCCGGCTCGGCAGTCATGAGCACCGTAAGATCGTTATACGAGTATTTGCCTACATAGTTAAGGTATTTAATGTTTTGCAGCGTAAAGGTTCCGTTGCCGTTGTCGGTAGCTTTGAAAAGGAATTCGGGTGCTTTTTCTTCAAACACCGCCCATTTCAGCTGGCTGTTTGTCGTGGTGTACATCGCCGTTTCGCTATTTTGATGAGTATAGCCGGCCGAAACGATGTAATAGTAACCGTCGGTCACCTGGTTCATCGAATGATCCTGCTCCGCGAACTTGTCGGAAGCCTGCTTGAGAGTTTCGATCATCTCGTCTATTTCGGCGTCCGAGGCAATGCCTTCGTTATACATTTCGCGCGCGTTCTTTATTGCGGCCTCAAGCTCTGCAGGGTCTCCCGCGTTCTGTCCGGGGTTCGGGCCCACGTTCGCGTCGGCCAGCACGCCTGCGGCATCGGTTATGGCTTCGCTCAGACGGATGAGAAGGCTTATATCCTCGTCGGCCACTTTTTCTATATACCAGAAAGCCGACACATAATAATCCTTGTTGTTGGTAATGAGATTTGAGTTTCCTGCATTATAAGGATAAAGGTTGTCGCTGCCGAAAATCTGGTACATGTTTCCGCTCACCTGCTTGAACGACTGGGTGGTCTGGCTCGTACCTGTCATCTTCAGGTGGCTCCAGTTGTCGCCCTCGGTAACAGTGCGTATGTAAGTGCATTCCTGAGGACCGCTGTTTTTCATTACGCGTCTGCCCTCGCCGTCGGTGTAAACCTTCCAGTAGCTTACGGGGTCTATCTCGTCAACTATGCCGTGGCCGAACCACCAGCATGTTTCTCCGTCGGCCGAAACATATCTCGGAATAAGATAATCATTTTCTCCGTAGTTCACGAAACGGTAGTATCCGTCGGAAAGGGGTACTTTCTGCGCCTCTATTTTCTCGACAGCCGCATTTATTTTTTCTGCAGCAGCTGCAAGGTCGGTGCCTCCTGAGGCCGAAACTTCGGCTATCACGTTTTCGAATTCATCGAGCGCTGCCTGGGGAACCATGCCCGGATTGCTGCCGGCTACGTAGTTTCCTCCTTTGGCGTCGGTTATTATTTCTCTAAGTTTCAATTCAGAAGTTATATGTGTTTCCGCTACAGGAATGAATCTCCAGGTAGATGCCGCATTTTGCAGCGTACTTGTCTCTACCATTCCGGTGTTAGTAACCAGATGATAGCCGAACTCCTGCCCTGCGGTATATATATAATTATTGCCTGTGCTGAGGAATTCTATCTTGTGTTCGAGTTCCTTGTTTCCCGACATGAATATCACGGGTGTGGTATTGTTGCCGTAAACATAAGGTTCGATATAGGTGTTGTTCTGCGAGCCGCAGTTTTTAATGCGGTAGTTACCGTTGCCGAGCTTCGTTACATGGAAGATGAAAGCGTCGTCGTAGACATCGCCGTCTATCATGTATCCTTGCAGACGGTAGTTCATGTTTTCGTCGGGAGCGGCGCACATATATACATTACCCTCGTCGTAGTTGGGAAGATTAATAAGATAATATCCGTCGGCCAGGGAACCTTCAACAACTTCGGGTTCCTCCATGTTTTCCACCAGGTCGTCGTCTACCTTTATCAAATCCCACACGCGGTTCATGTCGGTACCGCCGTTGGCCACGTAGCTTGCATAACCGTCTCCCCACGACATTATCCAATACAGGTTGCTTTCGTCCTGATCCTGCATGGTATAGCCGAGCTGGTTCTGATCGTAGGTAAGCTGATAGCGATGGGCGTCGTCAACAAGCCCCAGACCTTCGCCATATCCTTCCGACGAATCGCGTCCTATCCATTTTTTGTTCTCCATGTTCTGGATTTTGAACGTGCCGTCGCTTTGTTTTACGAACTTGAAGATGTAGGGAAGATCTGCATTCGTAGGCACGGAATTAGCCTCGTATGCCGACTCTTTCATTCTCCAGTTAAGGCCGTCGTTCTCGCCGGGGTACGACAGAAACAGCCCGTTGCTGTTGGTACGGCTGATGTAATAGTAGCCGCTCTCCAACTCCTGGGCGACCACATTGCCCGTACCGGCCAGAACGAGCAACAGAGCAAAGGCAGAAAGCCTTGCCAACCATAGTGAAACTTTTTTCATACAAATATCTTTTAATTAATAAATTGGATTTCCGAATCTACCGCCGAACGACATGCGCCGACCGGCACACTGCACCAAGCGAAAAAACGATAATTCATATCTTTTTCGCAAATATAAACATATATAATCATACTTCCACCCCCCCCCGCAAGTTAAATTACGTTAAATATGGCATATTCTTATAGAATTTTATCATCGCCTGATATTAATAAAGGTTTGTTGTTCCATACAAAAATCCGCCATGCCCTTCCGGAGAAATTTGCAGACAAAAACGGTCACCTGCCAAGTAATTGAAAATCAGCGCGTGTATATGTAGCAAAAAATATGTCTGAGATATTTTGAATTATCTCAGACAT
>CAJKQZ010000169.1 GCA_905202115.1 uncultured Prevotellaceae bacterium
TGATTTTCAAGTGCTTGGCGAGTGACCGTTTTTGTCTGTAAAACCTGCTGGCAAGGCAGTGCGGATTTTCTGTCAAGTCTGTTTTATTGCGAAAAGTTATGATGTTTGTATAGATTTAATGTAATTTATTTTGGAAGTGTGTTTGTTGATGACAGACGTTCACCATTAGGAATATTTTTGAACACAAATCTCTTGGAAAGAGATTTAATCTAAATTTAAAATATTGATGTATAAACATTTAAACTACAACAAAAAAACAACAGTTAAACATTTCTTGTTTTTTCGTCGAGTATTCAGACATTCCCCACTGTTTTTTATCTCGCTATGTGCGACAAATCAAAGTTTTTACATACTTTTGCATTACAAACAAGTATCTCTTTCCAAGAGAGGGTTTCTGAATATTCTGCAATAATGAATACAGAGGGGACAACAGACTGTGTTACGGCGGTGCCTGCGGGCGTTGACGGCGCCGTAGGCGTATCCGGATTTAAATGGTTTGTTGCCGTAGTAAATGCCCGTCATGAAAAAGCAGTTGCAGAACGTTTGAAAGAATCGGGCATAGAGAATTACGTAGCCATACAGCAAGAGACTCGCGTATGGAAGAACGGCCGACGTCGTATGATTGACCGTGTGGTCATTCCGTCGGTGGTTTTCGTGCATTGCACGGAACAGCAGCGCCGTTCTATTGTCAGCCTTCCGTATATTTACCGCTTTATGGTCAACAGATGTGCTGCTGCCGGCAGTCTCAACAGGCCGGTGGCGGTAATAAGCGACACCGAGATTGAAAAACTGAAGTTTATGCTCGGACAGTCGGATTATATTGTCGATTTTGTTCCGACCGTATTCAAGGTTAACGACAATGTACGCGTAATAAGGGGCTCGCTTTGCGGGCTTGAAGGAGAGATAAGGGAGAATTCCGACGGAGGTCATACTTTGATAGTCAGTCTGCCTCTTTTAGGAGGTGTCACTGTCTTTATCGAGCCTCAGGATGTTGAAAAAATCGTATGAGTTGCCTGCTTGGCTGGAATTTGCCGTATAATTTGAAATGCAGACATTTGTAGTTTCACTTCCATATCAGACAATAGATATCGATTCAATTGATTTCGGAAACATTGACGATGTAAGCGGATTGGCGTCGCTGATATTGTCAAAAGCCAATGATTTGGGAATGTTTTTGATGAATGCCTCCCGCCGGTCGAAAGAGGTTGTGCGGCTTGTCGGACTTGCAAAACGTTGGCTTGATTCCGTAACTCCACGAATGATTTCGTTTTCACCAGGCGAGGCGCTGTCTCTGGCAGACACTTACGATTTTATGTACAGGATAGCCTGTCGACAACACGCCGATAAGGATTATCTTGACAAAATAAGACTTGCGGCTTTCGAAGCATGTATTCATGGTGACAAATCGGTTGACGAATACGCGCTTTATCGCGCAATCGGGCGGGCGATACATTTCAAGGAAAAGGCATTCCTCGGTCGTCCGCTGCAATGGTTTTGCTTGAGTACAGAACGTTGGTATAAAAAGCTCAAAGCCGGTTGTGAATCCTCTTCCGACTATGACACTATTCAGCAAGTAGCCATTCTTCTCGAAGCCGATCTTTATGCCTACGAAGGTCGCAACGCCGAAACTTTCAAACAACAGCTCTTCGAGCGGCACCGCCACTGCCTCGACAATTGCTCCGGTATTGACCGCAAGCGCCTTTGCGCTTTAAGAAACTTACTCTACGCCTCAGCCAGATTCCTTTCCGCAAAGGAACTGGAAGATTATAGTAAATTCATAGACCGTGAGATTTACGGAACATCCAACTACGACCAATTGTTGCGTAAAGCGTAAAGATGAGCAATAGACATATTTAAATAAGAGAATGTTTCAGAATTGAATTTTTTAGCGGAATTTCAACCATTTTAAATTATGAAAGGCATTGTTTTAGCCGGCGGTTCCGGCACAAGGCTTTATCCGATAACAAAAGGCGTCAGCAAACAAATGCTGCCCGTTTTCGATAAGCCTATGGTTTATTATTCGATTTCGACGCTCATGCTCGCCGGAATCCGCGATATTCTTATTATTTCTACTCCTACCGACTTGCCGGGATTCAAACGCTTGCTCGGCGACGGCAGCGACTTCGGTGTTAATTTCTCCTATGCCGAGCAGCCCTCGCCCGACGGTCTCGCCCAGGCTTTCATCATCGGCAAGGATTTTATAGGCAACGATTCTGTATGCCTTGTGCTCGGTGACAATATCTTTCACGGAGCCGGTTTTTCCGAGACCCTCAAGAAGGCCGTCGATACGGCAGAAAAAGACGGCAAGGCCACCGTGTTCGGCTATTGGGTGAACGATCCCGAGCGTTATGGCGTTGCCGAGTTCGACAACGCGGGCAATTGTCTTTCCATAGAGGAAAAGCCTGAACATCCAAAGTCGAATTATGCAGTAGTGGGACTTTATTTCTATCCGAATAAGGTAGTCGGGGTGGCTCACGAAATAAAACCCTCTGCCCGCGGCGAACTGGAGATTACAACCGTGAACGGGGTATTTTTAAAAGCAGGAGAGTTGAAAGTTCAGACCCTTCCGCGCGGTTTCGCCTGGCTGGACACCGGTACACACGATTCTTTGGCCGAGGCATCCATATATGTGGAAGTTCTGGAAAAGCGTCAGGGCCTGAAAATAGCTTGTCTCGAAGGCATAGCCTACCGTCAGGGGTGGATAAACAAGGAAAAGATTATAGAACTTGCCAAACCCATGCTCAAAAACCAATACGGACAATATCTTATGAAAGTTATTGAGGACGACGGATGTGCAAGCGAAAAAAATGATTGAAATGGAAGTAATAAAGACCGACATAGAAGGCGTGGTAATCATAGAGCCGCGCATATTCAAGGATTCGAGAGGATATTTTTTCGAGAGCTATTCCAAACGGGAGTTCGATGAAAAAGTACGCCCCATAGATTTTGTACAGGACAACGAGTCTATGTCTACACGAGGAGTAATGCGCGGGCTGCATTTCCAGCGTCCGCCTTTCACACAAAGCAAACTTGTGCGCTGCGTCAAGGGGCGCGTGCTCGACGTAGCCGTCGACATCCGCAAAGGTTCGCCCACGTTCGGCAAACATGTGGCCGTAGAACTCTCGGAGGAGAATCACCGCCAGTTTTTCGTGCCGCGCGGTTTTGCCCACGGCTTTGCAGTGCTTAGCGATGTGGCCGTGTTTCAGTACAAATGCGATAACTATTATCATCCCGAGGCCGACGGAGGCATATCAATCGCTGATACGTCGCTCGGCATAGACTGGCGAATCGACCCCGCCACGGCCGTTTTATCCGAAAAAGACTTGAAGCATCCGCTTCTTAAGAATTTCGATACGCCTTTCGATATAAATAACCCTGAATCGATATAAAACAAGGTTGCATACGCAGAAAAACGGATTGACAAAGATTTTGCGGAAAATAGGTCTCAAGCAAAAAAATATTTTTTTTACACGGTAAAAAAGTTCCCGCAGATAATTGAAAATACAAGGCACATAATCTGAAATATGTCTGAGATAATTCAAAATATCTCAGAGATAATTTTTGCTATATATACACGTGCTGATTTTCAAGTGCTTGGCTGTTGACCGTTTTTGTCTGTAAAACTATACGAAAAACCGTCTCCGATTTATAGCCCGATATGTTTTTGCAGGAAAACAGTTCCGCCTATATCGAATTCACATTCAAATAAAGATTTCCCACTAAATGAATATACTTGTAACAGGTGCAAACGGTCAGCTTGGCAACTGCATTCGAAAAGCAGCCAAAGGCTTGGCCGACAATTACATATTTACCGACGTTACCGAACTCGACATCACCGACGCCGAAGCCGTTGCAAAAATGGTGAACGAGAACGATGTCAAGTTGATTGCAAACTGTGCGGCATACACCAATGTAGACAAAGCCGAGAGTGACGAAGCTTTTGCCGAATTGCTTAACGCCACGGCCGTCGATAATCTTGCGCAGGCAATCAAGGCCAACGACGGCACACTTATACATATCTCGACCGACTATGTGTTCGGCGGAGAACCGTATAACACTCCCTGCCGAGAAAACATGACAGGCACACCTACCGGCGTGTACGGCCAGACCAAATTGCATGGCGAGCAAGCCATTGCAGCAAGCAGGTGCAAGGCACTTATATTCCGCACAGCCTGGCTCTATTCGGAATATGGCAGAAATTTTGTCAAGACCATGCTCAATCTCACGGCAACAAAGCCCGAATTGAAGGTCGTGTTCGACCAGGCCGGCACGCCGACCTACGCCCAAGACCTTGCCAATGCGATAGTCTGCATAATCGAACGCCGCGACTACGAGGGCAAAGAAGGAATCTACCATTATTCTAACGAGGGAGTCTGTTCATGGTACGATTTCACCAAAGCTATCGCCTCTATGGCGGGGAATGCCGGTTGCGACATCCAACCCTGCCATTCTGATGAGTTCCCCTCGCCGGTAAAACGCCCCGCTTATTCTGTTCTCGACAAGACAAAATTCAAAACAACTTTCGGACTTCGCGTACCTTATTGGACCGATTCTCTCAAAACCTGCATAAACAACATCACAACTTATGAAGCGTAACATTCTCATCACAGGCGGAGCGGGATTCATCGGTTCCCATGTAGTGCGCCTGTTTGTAAACAAATATCCCGACTATAGGGTTGTCAATCTCGACAAACTTACCTACGCCGGCAACCTCGCAAATCTCAAAGACATAGAGGAAAAATCCAATTATACATTCGTCCGTGCCGACATTGCCGACTTAGACGAAATGCGGAACGTAATCAAGGAGTATGAAATCGACGGAATAATCCACCTTGCCGCCGAAAGCCATGTGGACCGCTCCATTAAGGATCCGTTCACCTTTGCGCGTACCAATGTAATGGGAACACTCTCTCTGCTTCAGGCTGCAAAGGAATATTGGGATACGCTTCCCGAAAAATACGACGGAAAACTATTTTACCATATCTCCACCGACGAGGTTTACGGAGCATTGGAACTTACACACCCCGAAGGCGTGCCCGCTCCGTTCACCACACAAGCTTCGGCCGGCGGGCACGAGGCCTACGGCACCGAATTTTTCCTCGAAAGCACAAAATACAATCCTCACTCCCCATATTCGGCTTCAAAAGCTTCGAGCGACCATTTTGTCCGCGCCTATCACGACACCTACGGGATGCCTACTATTGTTACCAACTGCTCAAACAACTATGGCCCGTACCAGTTCCCGGAGAAACTGATACCGCTGTTCATCAACAACATCCGCCACGGCAAACCGCTGCCCGTATACGGCAAAGGCGAAAACGTAC
>CAJKQZ010000170.1 GCA_905202115.1 uncultured Prevotellaceae bacterium
GCACGTGATTTGTAATCTCGGGGTCGTTGGTTCGAATCCGACAAGAGGCTCAAAACAGTGAAAGGTGTTTTTTAAACGTAGGTCCGGCTTTTTTCGGCCGAGCGGTAAAAAATAACCTCGCAAAAGACAAGACGGCATGCAAGGACAATAAACGAAACCTTGTGTGCCGTCTTTTATTTGTTTTCGGGCTTTCCTTGAAAGTTGCATGCTGCGTGCGTCGCTACTGAGATGTCTGGCTTTTTCCGGTGCTGCAGATAATTGGCGGTAGAGGCCGTAAACGGATTTCTCCTTTAATATTTCAGATGTTTTGTCATGCGGCTTTGAAAGGATGTGAAAAGAATCCCGAAAAATATCTCAGAGATAATTTTTTTACAAGCGGTAGATGTCTTTTTCAATGTCGGCAGGAGGGGGATAAGAACTTAAAAATTGTCATTTTCAGAGTATCATGCTATGTCGCATAATGATACGGCATGAAAAAGCGAATAAGCTTAAAGAAAAAAATCTTTAAAAAAATCATTCTTTTTTGTTTGTATTTACCAATATTTGTTTAGATTTGGAAACTATAATATAAAAAACAAACCTTAAAGTCTTTTTTATATGAAAAACTTTTTGTCAGTGCTTATCGTTCTTATTACGTTCGGGGCACAATTAAATTATTCACAGGCCGCTACGGGGCCTGCAAAACCGAAAACGAAGGCTACGACGGCTTTACGAAAACTGATAGTAGACGCTTCGCAGCTCAGCACCAACAGCTGGGAGTATAGCGCAAATCCGCTTTCGTGTCTTATTGATGGCGACAAGCAAACCTGGTTTCAGTCGGTGTGGCACGCCGACATGAAGGCAAGCGAACTTACCGAGGAGCAGTGGATTGCCCGTCTTGCCACTAAGGCCTGCGGCAATACCGATCCGGGCTGGCACAACCTGCAGGTGCAGCTCGAAGAGCCGGTTAGCAGATTCAAAATCGAATATTATGGCCGCAATACTGCGTGGCACGACAATCCTAACGACATCGAGATTTACGCTACGAACGACGACGCGCTCGGTGCGAGCACCAAATCGGCCGAGTCGGCGCAATGGACTAAAATTACCGAGCTTACCGAGGGTTTCCCCGAGAATGTAATCGTGCAGACCGTGCCGTACACTTCGCCGGTTATCGAGCTCGGCAGCGAATATAAGTACGTGCGTTTCGTTATCAAGAACACCACTCATGCGGGCCAGGCTCCCGACCGCACGTTCAACTTCCCCGAAATTACGGGTATCACGTGGGATTTGAGCGAGTTCCAGATGTACGAGCCTTATGTGGTTACCGATCCGGCCGAGGAGCTGCAGGTGGTTGTCGACAGCCTCGACAAAGCGCTTTCTACCTATGCCGTGGCTTTCGGCAACGACCCAGGATATGTGGACAGCGTTGTATACAAGCCTATGATAGAATGCAGGGAACGGTGCTACGACGCTTTGTACGAAGATCATACGCCCGAGGAATATACGGCCTATCTGTCGGAGCTCCGTAAGCATATCGACAATTTCTTTGCTAACGGATTCCGCGAAGTCGAGACTGGATATTATAATTTCATAAACTCGTTCGAGACTTTCTACAACTGGCAGGGCGCATGGAAAGCCATGTGCGTGAATGCAGACAGCCAGCTGGCGTGGGATTCGCAGGACAATAGCGACGCTACCCAGCTGTGGTATGTAACAAAGCTCGACAACGGGTATTATTCTATCAGGAATGTGGCTACGGGCAAATATATAAATACCGTGGAGGGGCAGAGCAAGGTAGTTCCCATGTCGGACACTCATATAACCGACCAGACATTGGAGTGGGACCGCAACTATCCCGGCCTGTTCTTTATTGCCAACACCGCAAACGATATAAGCTATCATTCCGCAGGACACCTTAGCGGTGCGGGAAAGAACGGAACCGTTGTTCCCTGGAGCATGAATTCCGCAGCCAGCAGCTGCTCGGAATGGTATTTACACAAGGTCACCGATCAGGAACTTATCGATAAGCTCACCAACATCGGTTCTTCGGCCCTCGTGACGAAAGCCTTGAAACTGGCTCTGGATACCGCCGAAATCTCTATCTCCAAAGCCTACGAGTATAAAGAACTTATCGTAGATGGCTCCCAGATATCTTCGAATGCTCCTACCGGTGGAGCCGAAGGGTCTTTCTCCAATCTTATCGACGGAGACCGTTCCACGATTTTCCATTCTGTGTGGGATGCAACCTTCGCAAATACCATACAATATGGTGAAAGCTACGGCTGGCATAACCTGCAGGTTACTCTCAACGAGCCCGTGGGAAAGATTAAGTTCTATATGCATGGCCGCGACCGCACCGACAGCGACTATCACGACACGCCCGACCATATAACCCTGTACGGAACGAACGATGACGCGCTTGGTGCAAGCACTGCCTCGGCCGATTCGCTGCAGTGGGATATGATAGTCGATATGACCAAAGAGGAATACAACTTCCCCGACAACGTTAACGGTGCCGACTATACTTCGCCCGCTATCGACTTTGGCGGAAAAACTTACAAGTATCTGCGTTTCGTAGTGAAGCACACTACAACTATGATGAAAGGCGCCGTGCGCGCTAATTCCTTTGCCCAGCCTTCGAGAACAGGTGTTACGTTTAACCTAAGCGAGTTTCAGATTTACGATCCCGAGCCTACGGAAAAATCGCAGTACTACGTTGTCGAAGGAATGAAAGACGCCTGCGATGCGCTCTCGGCTGTAGTCGAACAGACGAACGGTAAAATCGCTGCCGGCACTGCAACATCGGCCGACGTTACGGCGCTGCAGAATGCTTATCGCCTGGTAGACGAACTTTACGTTGACCGCGCTGCTATTTACAGCGAGCTGAGGTCTCTGCTCTCAAGCGCTAACGACGCTCACTCGCTTGCTACCGGTGCTCGCGTGCCTCTTATTTCGAGCGGCTCGCAATTCTCAACCAACAGCTGCAGCTCTACTTCGTGCGATTTCAACGTTCTTCTTGACGGCAATACGCATTATTCTTCGGCGTTCGAAACAATATGGAGAACCGATATGGCAAACGCAGGAATCACGGCCAGCGAATGGGAAGAGCTTATCTCCAGCAATCCCATGTGTAACGGAGCGGGCTACCATAACCTGAGTGTTGAGCTTGCTTCTCCTGTCAAGTCGTTCTTCTTTGAGTTCTATGGCCGCACGGGTACTACTTTCCATGACAATCCAAATCATATCGTTGTTTACGCTACCAATCGTGAGGATTTGTATGCCGATACCCGCGACGCCCGTACTTCTGATTGGACATTCGTTACCGAGCTGACCGAAGGGCTTCCCGAGGATGTAGAGATGCTGACTATTCCTTACACTTCGCCTATGATTGATCTTAACGGCGAGTACAAGTATTTCCGCTTTGTGGTGAAGAACACAACACACGCCGGCACTGTCGAAGCACGTATGTTCGGGAATCCCGATGTTACCGGCGTTACGTTCAACATCAGCGAGTTCCAGATGTACACAGGTCTTGATCCCGAAAGCATTCAGTACAATTATATAGAGGATGTCCGTCTGGCTGCCGACGAATTGGAGGAAATGGTTGCCAAGTACTCTTCCTATACCAAGAGCGATATAGTAAGTACCGCTCCCGTAGACGAATTGAAGGCGGCGCTTGCCAAGTTGCAGGACGCTTATGTCGACACTACGGAGGTTGTAAAGATTTACGCCCGTTGGAAAGACGCCAATTCGCGTTCCGAAGAGGGAAATGAGCCCGGTTACGTTGAAAGTCAGAACGACATTGACAATTTCGACGCAGCTCTCGACGCGGCCCGTGCGCTTATTTCGCCTACGCAGCCCACGAAAGAGCAGGTAACCACCGCTACCGAGCAGATGAATGCCGCCATAGCCGAGTTTATAAGCCATGTGGGCAAGGTTGAGCCCTACGTATGGTATAATATAAAGAGCATTTCAAGCCGTACCAACTTTACCGACCAGCCAATTTTCCTTGCCAGCACTTCTTTGGGCGACAATCTCCATGTGGGCGGTCATCCCGGAGAATCCTACCTTGACGTGTACGCAATCTGGCGTCTTGTTCCTATCGAGGGCGAGGAAGACCAGTATGCAATCCAGAACTTAGGTACGGGACAGTATTTCGGCGCTTACCGCGGCCAGGGCGGTTCGAGTGCTCCGCTGATGTCGCACGAGAAGGCGGCTTACGAGCTCTTCTACTACGGCCTGGGCGCCTTTAAGCTTCATCAGTCTTCGGTTGAGGATGAGGACGATTGCCTGAAGACCGACGGTTCCATGAACATAGTTCTCAACTGGGGCGCGAGCACAGACCACCAGCAGGCTTGGAAATTTGAGCCTGTTGAAATGGAAACGAGTATCGTGAACATAAACTGGTATCCTGCGCAGAGCACGAACATCATGACACTGCCGTGGGCTATGAAGGGCGAAAATGCGATAAGCGAGTATAACATGGATGTTGAGACCTACGGTGTGAACAACGTCGTATCCATTCCTGCCGACGGTGATACCGAGGCCGAGACGATTCTCACGCTTACGAAGAAAGACGAGTTCGAAGCAGGCGAGCCGTTCGTGCTCATTACAACAGCCGAGCCCGACGAGAACGGCTTGCAGCCTCTCACGTTCGCTCTTCCGTCGGCAGAGCCTGAAGCTGTTACCGATACATCTTCTATCGTTGCCAACGGTTTGATCGGAACTCTCGAAGGCACTACTGCCAAAGGCGAAGCGAGCCTGTACTTCCTGAACTCCGTACTTAAAATCTGCACCGACAGCCCTGTTACTATTGACGGCCGCAGCGGATATATCGATGCAACTAAAGTAGCCGACCTCCAGGGCTCTATCGACAAGACCATCTCGATAAGCGGAGCAATAAATGGTGTAAAGACGATTAAGGTAATCGAAAATTCCGGTGAATTTGTCAACGTCTATACCCTCGACGGAATGCTTGTCAAGCGTAATGTCAAGATGTCCGAAGCTACTGACAATTTGCGTAAGGGCATATACATTGTGGGCAAGAAGAAAATACTTGTCAAATAATTTTTCTGACATCTTATAATAAAAATCCCGCGCCCTCAAATAAAGGCGCGGGATTTTTTATGGTTTGTAAAATTGCGGATTTACGCTTCTTTTCTACCGGCTTCTGAGAAAATGGCAAGAGTTGGTTTAATATAGAATCGTACTCATCGCGAAAAAAATATTTTTTTTCATGTGGTAAAAAACTTCCCGCAGTAAATTGAAAATACAAGGGAGATA
>CAJKQZ010000171.1 GCA_905202115.1 uncultured Prevotellaceae bacterium
ATTGTTTATCGCGGGTTGAATTATCTGCCGGACAATTTTCTTCCACCGGAAGATTTGTTGTGCCGTTGGACTGTTGAAATTGATAAAATAGAGCGTTATAGCCGGAAGATGAACGAGACGGTACATCGTGTATGCGCCTTTTTTGATTTGCATGGACTACATCCCGTGCTGCTGAAAGGCCAGGGCGTTGCCGGCATGTATGAATATCCTCTGTTGAGAGAAACCGGTGACATCGATCTTTATTTTCCCGATGAAACCGAACGTATTTATGCGGAACAATTAGTGCGGGAAAAAGGAATTTCTATAGATAAGTTACCGGACGGAAGTGTCTCTTACTTTTGGAATGGAGCCGAAATAGAGCATCATCCGAGACTTGTAGACCTGCACAATCCTTTTTTGAGGACGTATCTGAAAACGGTGGAACGAGAAAAGGGATATGTCGTACAGACGACGGAATGTACGGCCGGTACGCATATCATGATACCTTCTCCTGAATTGAATCTGTTGCTGCTCAATAGTCATATTATGAAACATGCAATGGGAAAGGGTATCGGTCTCCGTCAGCTTTGCGACCTTGCACGCGCTTACTGCAATCTGCATGACAGTTTCGACGGCAATGAGATAAAGGAAATATACCGCAGGGCGGGTCTCGGCCGCTGGAGCCGGTTATTGCATTCTTTCCTCGTGACAGTGCTGGGAATGCCGGAAAGCTATTTGCCGTACAAGAAAAAACATATATCCTGCGACGCCTTGTTGAAAATCATAATGTCAGGCGGCAATTTCGGGCAATATAAGGACGGGCACAGACGGGAAATGCAATCCACATGGAGACGCAAATTTCATACGGCAGCCTCTTTTATGCAAAATGCAGGTTTTTCCTGCCGATATGCTCCTGAAGAATTTTTCTGGACAGTGGCAACACTTTTAAAAGGACAAATCAAATGCTGATAGATTACTATTATAAGGTTGCAGAGTTCATATTTGAAGTTTCCTTGCCCGAGGAACAGGACATACATAGCCTGCTTCCGTCATTCGTCCCTTTCTATCAAGGGATAGATGTACATGCAGGTAAAGATGACATTCTGTTTCATTTCACGGCCTGCGACGTTCCTGTCTCTGACGGCTGTAAAGTACGTATACTGGATGATGCGGAGAACGATATGGGGCATGTGCGTCTGTCGGAATATGGCGATAACTATATTGTGGAACTGAATTATATGTCCGATACTCCGATTCATACACTGTGTGCCGACCGTACGTTCCGTTTGGCACGGGTCAATATGCTTTGGAATGACCCATATGTGGGACATGCTCTCAGTTCCATGCTTCGTATCGTTTATTCTTTGTCGGTTCCTTTCAGGGGAGGTATTTCATTGCATGCTGCGGCCGTAGTGTTGAACGGCAATGCTTACCTTTTTATGGGCAAGAGCGGCACAGGAAAAAGCACGCATGCCGCATTGTGGCTCCGGCATTTTCCGGAGTGCACGCTGCTGAATGACGACAATCCTACCGTTCGTGCGGAAGGTGGTAAAGTCACCGTCTACGGCACTCCGTGGAGCGGAAAGACACCATGCTACAAGAATAGGCAATGTCTTTTGGCTGGTATCGTACGTTTGCGTCAGAGCGGGGAGAATAGCTTTGTTTCATGCACGGACGTAGACGCTTTTATAACGTTGTTGCCGGGTTGCTCGGCCATACGCAACAACAAGGAAATGTGTGACTGTATGTATGATACTCTTACAGAGATAATAACTTCCGTCAGGATTGGCAAACTTGAATGCCGTCCCGATGAAGCTGCTGTCCGGTTGTGCGCCGCTTCATTGGCAGCGGATGAAAAAGACGGAACAGACACGGGCAAACGATAACAGAAAGAGAATACAAAAATATATTAAGATTTAAGCAATGTGTAAAATGAAAAAAATCCATGTGCTCATGCTTTTTATGAGTGCGCTGCTGACATTGTCGTCATGCGGTGGCAGCAAGGACTTCGTTTACCTACAGGATATGAATGCCGGCGAACGTTATCCTTTCGAGATCAGACATGAGGCCCTTATCCACAGGGACGACAGGCTTAGTATTACCGTAAGCTGCAAGCAGCCGGAACTCGCAATTCCTTTTAATGTGCAGAACGGCGGACTCAAAATCGCAACCAACGGTGACGTTTCCCTTTCTTCCAACGCTTCTGCCGAAGTAAGTGAAAAGGGATACCGCGTGGACATCGACGGTAACATAAGTTTCCCCATTCTGGGCAAATTGCATGTGGAAGGGATGACCGTAAGCGGAGCGACGGAACTTATAAAAAACCGCATTATCGAAGGCAAGTATATTAAAGACCCGTTGGTGTCGATTGATTTTCTTAACTTCAGATACACCGTATTGGGAGCTGTCGGGAACAACGGTACGTTCAGTGTTGACGGAGACCGTATCACCTTGCTGGAAGCCATAGCCAATGCCGGAGACCTTGCCACGAATGCCCGTGTGAACAATGTGGCGGTCATACGCGAGATAGGTGACGAACGGCAGGTTTTTCTGCACGATCTCCGCAGTCACGATCTGTTCAATTCTCCTTGTTTTTATCTTCAGCAGAATGACATCGTGTATGTTGAGCCCAAATACCGCAGGAAAGACAAGAACGACAAGGTTTGGCAATATATCACCGGAGCTTTCTCGTTGGTTACAGCTGTATGTTCTATAATATGGGCAACCAAATAGTTGATAATATATAAAAGACAATGCAGAATAATCATTTATCCTCAGGCAAGGACAATCAGAGCGTAAACCTGCTCGACATACTGTCATATCTGGCGTCGAAATGGAAGTGGTTCCTGTTGTCCGTAGTATTGTGTGTCAGTCTGGCGTGGCTGCATTATGCCCGCACTCCGCAAGTGTATTTCCGGTCGGCTACCGTAACAATTAAGGATCCTTCAAACAAAACCTCCTCAGCCGCAGGACTGGACCGCTATGACAACATCATAAACAAGGTGAATGTGGCCAACGAAATCCTGCAGTTCCGCTCCAAGAGACTTATGCGCGAGGTGGTGCAGAGGCTCCATGCCGATGTGAGCTATCTGCTGAAAGACGGCCTGCGCTATAAGGAACTTTATAAGAAGACTCCCGTAATCGTCACGTTTCCGGACGCTGAAGCTGAGAATTCCCTGAGTATTACCGTAACGCTCAAAGACTCGAAAACCGCAAAAGTTTCGTGGAACGACAGCTCTGAACCGTCCTTTGAGGCTCGTTTGAACGACACTGTGGCAACCAGGCAAGGCAGGATTCAGATTACTCCTACCGACTATTGCAATGAGCGCTGGTTCGGGGTGCCGATAGTCGTGAAGAAGGTGCCGATGTCGGCCATGAGCATATACTACAGAAATAATCTCGGCATAAAGCAGGAGGAGGCCGAGTCGTCCATTCTCACACTCTCGCTGAAAGACAGCTCTCCCGAACGTGCCGAGGATGTGCTGAACACACTTATCACCGTATATAACGAGGACGCCATAAATGACAAGAACCAGGTGGCGGTGAACACGGCCGATTTCATTAACGAAAGGCTTATTATCATCGAAAAGGAACTTGGGGGCGTGGAGTCCGACCTCGAGTCGTTCAAGCGCAGCAACCAGCTTGTCGATATAGGTTCGGTTGCGGGGCGCTATATGGGAGAGTCGCAAAAGTACAACGCCGACGCCATTGAACTGGAAACGCAGTTGCGCCTGGTGCGTTACATTAAGGACTATCTCACCGACCCCGGCAAGGAAACCGACCTTATTCCCGCCAATACAGGCATAAAGGACGTCGATCTCGAAAGTCAGATAAACCAGTATAATGCCATGCGGCTGCGTAGGAACAAGCTTATTTCCGACAGCAGCGACCAGAACCCCGTGGTGGAGGAGCTGAACAATTCGCTGCGTTCTATGAAGCAGAGCATAATACGCGCGGTGGATAATATTATCGTGAGCCTGAATGTGCGCCTTAAAGACGCGCAGAGCTCCGAGATGCGCGCACAGGCGCGTGTAACGACCATTCCTACCAAAGAACGCAAGATGCTCTCTATCGAGCGCCAGCAGAAAATCAAGGAGACGCTTTATCTGTTTCTGCTTAACCGCCGCGAGGAGAACGCCCTGTCGCAGGCAATGGCCGACAACAACGCGCGTATAGTCGATACTCCCGACGGAGGCAACTCGCCCATTTCGCCCAACCGCAACCGCATTCTGCTGCTTGGCTTTCTGCTGGGCATCGCCATTCCCGGCGTGGGATTCCTGATGATTCTTTTCATGGACACAAGAGTGCACAACCGCAAGGACGTGCAGGGAGTGGTAAGCGTTCCTTTCCTCGGAGAAGTGCCGTTGGATAAAAAGGCCATAAGGCGCCGCGGCAGGAAGGCTCCGCAGCTTCCTGCCGCTGAAGAAGACCGTAACCGTGAGGTCGCGGAAGCCATGCGCATACTGCGCACCAAAATGTCGTTCATGAGCAAGAATAAGGAAAAGCGCATGCAGGTAATCACACTTACATCGTTCAATGAAGGCAGCGGAAAGACTTTCATAGCCCGCAACCTTGCCATGAGTTTTATCTATGCCAAGAAAAAGGTCGTAATGCTCGACCTCGACATCCGCAAGGGCATGCTGAGCCGTTTGCTGCTGTCCGGACGCCATTCAGGCATTACCGATTATTTGGCCGATTACTCGCTCGGCTTGGACGATGTGCTTCAAAAGGGCGAGGCAGGCAAGACGCCTGATATGATCGGAGCAGGAACAGTTGCGCCCAATCCTGCGGAACTGCTTATGGACGGGCGTCTTGACAGTCTGGTTGCCGAGTTGCGTACACGCTACGATTATATTATCGTCGACAATGTGCCTGTAGGTATCATAGCCGACGCATCTATCGTAAACCGTATTGTAGACCTTACGATCTTCGTGGTGCGCGCAGGCAGGTTGGACCGCCGTCAGCTGCCCGATATCGAGACGCTGTATCAGGAAAAGACGCTGAACAACATGGCGCTGGTGCTCAACGGTATCGACCTTGACCGTAGGGGCTACGGATACGGCTATGGTTACGGCTACGGGCATTACGGATATGGCAAGCATGACCGTTGAAGACCCTGCCGGCTTTCAGCGGTTCGGCTTGCAGAATAATGCAATCTTTCAGTGCTCAATGCGCTTCCTAAACAGACAAAAACGGTCACCGCGCAAGCTGCTGGTAATCAACAGGTGTATACACAGCGAAAATTATCTCTGAGATATTTTGAAATATGTCT
>CAJKQZ010000172.1 GCA_905202115.1 uncultured Prevotellaceae bacterium
ACCCTGGCTCTGACGAACAACAAGCAGCTCCTGGCAAGTGAGAAAGAACAAGAGGCCGCCGCTTACGAAAACAAGGCAGCGAAAACAAACTATCTGCCCAGGCTGGCGGCAACGGCCTCATACATGCGCAACAGCCGCGAGCAACATCTGCTTTCAAGCTCTGCCCGCTCCACTCTCAGCAACTTGGGAAACGAGATGAGCGGACCGCTGCAGCAGGTGGGGCAGATGGTAGGGCAGTTCCACCCCGAGGCGGCCGACCAGCTGGGTGCGTTAGAAAGCAGCGTGGTAAACGGCATGAACGGAGTGGGGCAGAAAATAAAGGATGCCTTCCGCACCGACACGCACAACCTTTTCGTCGGCGCGCTCACCATAACGCAGCCTGTTTACGTGGGAGGAAAGATACGCGCCTACGACCAGATTACAGGCTATGCCCGAGAACTGGCCGAGCAGAAGCACCGCGCCGGAGAGCAGGAGGTCATACTCAGCGCCGACGAGGCCTACTGGCAGATAGTGTCGCTCGTGCACAAGAAAAAGCTGGCCGAAAGCTATGTGCAGTTGCTTCAGCGCATGGACTCCGACGTCACGAAAATGATAAAGTCGGGCGTAGCCACGCGCGCCAACGCCCTGACGGTAAGCGTAAGGCTCAATGAGGCCGAAATGGCGCTCACAAAAGTGGACAACGGGCTTGCGCTCGCGCGCATGTCGCTTTGTCAGATATGCGGACTGCCGCTCGACAGCCGTTTCACGCTCGAAGACGAGACGCGCGAGCCCCAGACGCAAGCCGTTGCCGACGCCTCGTTCAACCTCTCCACCGCAATGTCCATGCGCCCCGAGCTCCGCAGCCTCGAGCTCGCCTCCGACATATACGACAAGAAAGTCAAGATTGCCCGCTCCGAATTTCTTCCGCAGATAGCGCTCACCGGCAACTACCTGCTCACGAATCCGTCGGTATTCAACGGATTCGAAAAGAAATTCAAGGGCATGTTCAACATCGGCGTAATGGTTTCGGCGCCGCTCTTCCAGTGGGGCGAGGAGAAATACAAGATACGCGCCGCAAAGGCTGAGGCCGCCATTGCGCGATACCAGCTCGACGAGGCGCGAGAGAAGGTGGAACTGCAGGTAAACCAGGCCGCATTCCGCGTTAACGAGGCAAACAAGGCCTTCATACGCGCCGAAAAGAACTGCGCGCGCGCCGAGGAAAACCTCCGCACGGCAAACGTGGGCTTCAGGGCCGGAGTTATTCCCACGAGCGATATGCTCGAAGCGCAGACGGCGTGGGTGTCGGCACAGTCGGAAAAAGTGGATGCCGCAATCGACATGCAGCTCACACGCATATACCTGCAGAAATCGCTCGGTACACTTGAATGAATCGCTTATCACGCGTAAACATCTGTTAACTGTTTTTTGCATTACATCATGCACGTAAAAAAACGCTTCCCGCAGGTAAGAAAAATTATCTCTGAGATAATTCAAAATATGTCAGACATAATTTAAAATATCTCAGAGATATTTTCGGCCGCATGAACAAAGGCTTTGCGCCGGCTCGGAAAAGGGTTCGCCGAAAAGTTAAAATAATATAAAAATATTCACGCCAAACGAATAAAACAACTATACAATATGGCTAAAATCACAAAAGAGAGAAAACGCCTCTCGGCAGGAATGCTAATCTTCATCGCCGTAGTTGCGGCCGTGGCCGTAATGGGAATAATAATGCTCCGCCCTGTTACCGAATACGTGGAAGGACAGGCCGAAGCCGACGAATACCGTGTTTCGAGCAAAGTGCCGGGGCGCGTGGTGAAATTCTTTGTGCGCGAGGGCGATACCGTTCATCGCGGCGACACGCTCGTAATACTCGACGCGCCCGACGTTACCGCCAAACTCGAACAGGCACGCGCCGCCGAAGACGCAGCGCGCGCCAAACACGACGAGGCCATTGCCGGAACACGAAGCGAACAGATTCAGAGCGCATTCGACATGTGGCAAAAAGCGAAAGCCGGTCTCGATATAGCGCAGAAGTCGTACAGACGTATAAAAGAACTTTTTGAACAGGGAGTGCTGCCCGAACAGAAATACGACGAGGCCGCCGCACAGCTTGCCTCGGCCCAGGCCACCGAGAAAGCGGCCCATTCGCAGTACAGCATGGCCGTAAACGGCGCACGCCGTGAGGACAAGGCCGCAGCTGCGGCTATGGTAGACCGTGCCCGCGGTGCCGTAGACGAAGTGCAGTCGTACGTAAACGAGACAGTTCTGCTGGCACAGGCCGACGGCGAAGTGAGCGAGATATTCCCGCAAGTCGGCGAGCTTGTGGGCACCGGCGCTCCCATAATGAATATCGCCATGCTCGACAAAATGTGGGTTACTTTCAATATCCGCGAAGACATGCTCGGCGACAAAGGCATGAACAAGGAGTTCACCGCCATAATTCCCGCACTTTCCGACCGCGAAGTCAAACTGTACGTTTACTATCTCAAGGACATCGGCTCGTATGCCGCATGGAAAGCCACCAAAACTACAGGCGATTACGATTTGAGAACGTTCGAACTGCGGGCACGTTCCGATAAGAAAATCGAAGGTCTCAGACCGGGCATGTCGGTTATCTTCCCGCAAAAACACTAAGCCGTCATGACCGGCGGAAAACAAGACGCTGAAAACAATACAAACGGAATGAAAAGTCTGACGAACGTTGCCCGCAGAGAGATAAGGCGAATCTTCACCAGTCCGCTTTACGTATTCTCCATGATAGGCGCTCCGCTGCTCTGCTTCGTGTTCTTCGTGACGCTCATGAGCAAGGGGCTGCCGTCGGAACTGCCGGTGGGCGTCGTCGACATGGACCGCACCGCAAATTCGCGCAACATACTGCGCAATCTCGACGCGTTCCAGCACGTGAAGATAGTTGCCCGCTACCGCACGTTCAACGAAGCGCGCGACGAAATCCAGCGCGGAAAAATCTACGGCGTGTTCTACATTCCCGAAGGCTTCTCGCGCGATTTGCAGAACCAGCAACAGCCTACAATATCGTACTACAGCAACTACGCCTACCTGATAGCCGGCACTCTCTCCTTTCAGGATTTCAAGACAATGGGGGAACTTGCCGCCGGAGCCGCCGCACGCACCACAATGAGGGCGAAAGGAATGAGCGACTCCCAGGCGCAGGAAATTCTCCAGCCGATAGTCATCAACAAGTTCCCGCTCGGAAATCCCTGGATAAACTATTCGGCCTATCTGAACAATACTTTGCTGCCCGCAGTGCTTATGATTATAATCTTTCTTGTAACGGTTTATTCTCTGGGCACTGAACTGAAGGAGAAGACGGCACGCCGGTGGCTGGCTCTCGCAGACGGTTCGATGTTCAAGGCACTTGCGGGAAAACTGCTCCCGCATACGGTTGTTTTCTTCACAATGGCGGCGGTCTACAACCTTATTCTTTACGGCGTTCTGCACTTTCCGTGCAAGTGCGGTATGCCCGTAATGCTGATGATTTCCTTCCTTTTCGTGCTTGCCTCGCAGGGATTGGGCGTTTTCTTCATCGGATTGTTTCCCAACTTCCGTTACGCAATGAGCATAGCCTCGCTGTGGGGAATATTATCGGTTTCGATGTCGGGCTTCACGTTTCCCGTTACCGACATGCACCCTGCTTTAAAAGGTCTCTCGGTATGTTTCCCGCTGCGCCACTATTTCCTGATTTATGTAGACCAGGCTCTCAACGGCTATCCCCTTTATTATTCGTGGAGCGAGGTCATGTGGCTGCTCGTGTTCGTTCTGCTTCCGCTTATAGTGCTTCACCGGCTGAAAGGCACGCTGCTCGCATTTAAATATGAACCGTGAAAATGTTTTTATGAAGAATATATTGCATGTGTTCCGGCGTATTTCAAGAGGAATGTCGTTCGTATGGAGCCGCGAGTTCCGCACTTCGTTCCGCGACGAGGCCGTATTGGTTTTCATACTGCTTGTGCCGTTAGGCTATCCGCTCATCTACAGTTTTATCTACGACAACGAGGTTGTGCGTGAGATTCCGGTGGCGGCGGTAGACGAGTCGAACAGTTCGCTTTCACGCGAATTCATACGCCTTGTCGACGCCACGGCAAGCGTAGACGTGGTGAGTCGCTGCTCCGACCTCGAAGAGGCGCGCGAGCTCATGAGGCGGCATAAGATATACGGAATAATACAGATTCCCGAGGACTTCAGCAGAAAGCTCAACCGCGGGCAAAGTACCAACGTTTCGGTTTTCTGCGACCTCAGTTCGCTACTTTATTACAAATCTCTGTTGTTGGCGGCAACCGACGTCTCGCTCGACATGAATGCCGACATAAAGCTGCGGTACTTCGGAGGTTCCACTGCCCGCCAGGACGAAATTGCCGTAGCCCCACTGAAATACGAGGAGGTAAACATTTTCAACCCCACCACCGGCATGGCCACATTTCTCATACCCGCCGTGCTCGTGCTGATACTCCAGCAAACCATGCTCCTCGGCGTAGGAGTAGCGGCCGGAACGATGAAAGAAAGAAACATGTTCCGCGCATACAGCCGTATAGGGCGGAAACCGGCGGGCACATGCCTTATCGTCATCGGCCGCGCCCTGCTGTACGTGGCGGTATACTCCGTTGTAGCGCTCTATGTGCTCGGAATCGTCCCGATTATTTTCAGATTGAACCACATAGGCCACTTTGTCGATATAGCCGCGTTCATGCTGCCCTACCTGCTGGCTGTGGCGTTCTTCGCCATGACGCTCTCGCACTTCATCAAGTCGCGCGAAGCGTGTATGCTGCTTATCGTCTTCACGTCACTCCTTTTGATATTCATTTCCGGCCTTTCCTGGCCGGGCGCATCGGTACCCACATTCTGGAAATATGTGTCTTATTTAATCCCCTCCACGGCCGGCATAAACGGCTTCGTGCGGCTGAACAGCGAGGGGGCGCGGCTTTACCAGGTAGCCTTTGAATATCGCCTGCTTTGGGCTCAGGCGGCGTTCTATTTCCTTACCGCGTGCCTTGTAATGCGACACGACATTGCCGAAAGCTGTCGCAATTTCGGTCGCCTGCTTTCAAGGAAAACCGTTTCGGGAGCGTGAGAAGATTACATCATCGGCAGTTGGACGCAGTTCCGACACAAACCTGAGCACTCCTGCGAAAAAACGGATGCAAAAGGTTTCATGAAAAATCGTCCTCCTGCGAAAAAAATATTTTTTTCATGTGGTAAAAAACTTCCCGCAGTAAATTGAAAATACA
>CAJKQZ010000173.1 GCA_905202115.1 uncultured Prevotellaceae bacterium
ATATGTCTGAGATATTTTAAATTATCTCAGACATATTTCGAATTATCTCCCTTGTATTTTCAATTTGCTGCGGGAAGTTTTTTACCGCACGAAAAAAATATTTTTTTTCGCAAGAGGCATATTTTCGCAGAATTGTTTCCCATTCTGTTTTCTGCGGAACTCGTTTCGGCCTGTGCCTGAAACATAAAAAACATGTAGGAAAAAAGCGCCGATATGTGCACATTCGGCCGTAATTCGTAAATTTATGGGCTGTAAAATAATTATCACGCACAAAAAAAACGCGACATGAAAACACGGTGTCTTATAGTTATTGCCTGCACATTTGCCGCAGCATTAACAGTAAACGCGCAAAATCGCAAGGAAACACTGAAAGTAGTGATAACGCAGAACGACTACTCAGCGATAAGCGATGTAACATACCAGCAATACGGCAACCGCCGCATGAAAATGCACATTCTCATACCCAACGACGGAAAGAAAGAACATCCTGCTATAGTTTACTTTCCCGGAGGGGGATTCATAAGCGCAAACATAGACAGCTATCTCGACTGGCGCATTGCTCTGTGCAAGGCCGGCTTCGTGGTGGCTTCGGCCGAGTACCGCTGCGTGCCCGACCGCTACCCCGCCCTCGTGGCCGACGGGAAAGCGGCTGTCAGATTCCTGCGCGCACACGCCGGAGAGTACCGCATAGACGCGCGAAGCATTGGCGTGCTTGGCGACTCGGCCGGAGGATACGTAGCGGCCATGATCGGAATGACCAACGGCGACAAAAGGCTCGATATGGGTGACAACCTCGGCATTTCGTCCGACGTTCAGGCGGCCGCAACGATATATGGCATAACAAACTTGCTGAACATAGGCGAAGGACACGGAGAAGAAATAGAAAAAATCCATCTGCAACCTAACGTAACCGAAGCATTGCTGATAAACGGCTACGCGTTTTTCACACACGCGGGAGGTGCGGTCGACAAAGACAAAAAATATGCGCTGGAATGCTCACCGATAGGGCGGATAGACCAAGAAAACAACAGTCTCAACACAAGCAATGGTAAAATTCCGCCGTTCCTTATAATGCACGGCAACAACGACGGTCTCGTTTCGCAAAAGCAAAGCGACAGATTTTACAACGCACTCGCCGAAAACGATTGCAAAGCCGACTACATAGTACTCGACGGCGCAGGACACGGCGACCCGATGTGGCATCAGCAGACGGTAATAGACCGCGTGGTAGAATGGTTCCGCGAAAACCTTAAATAAAATAACTATTCGATATAAACATAAAAGAGTTATGCTTTCGAAGGCTTATCTTTGCGTAACAAACCTATACAAACCCATTATAAAATGAAATTAAAAAAAACAATCCTGCTTCTCAGCCTGTTTCTTCTGTCGGCATACGCTGCCACAGCACAGGGAAAGCCCTCGCAGAAAGGCTATGTGGTAATTACCGACTACATCAAAAACGACGGAAAAAAAGACGTAAGCGACGCCATTCAGAATGTCATAGACCGTAACCCCAACCGCACGATTTTCTTTCCCGACGGAACATACATGATAAGCAAACCCATACTCACGCCGGCCGACCCGAAGAAAAGCGTGGCGCTGGTGCTGTCGAACTATGCCATTATACGCGCCGTGCCCGAATGGAAACACGAAGAGGCGATGATACGCTTGGGCGGAAAAGACCCTTACAACGACATACGCATTCCCGGCAGCAACTACTATCTGGAAGGCGGAATAATAGACGGCAACAAGACAGCCAACGGCGTTTCGATAGACGGCGGACGCGAAACAGCCGTCCGCAACACCTCGATAAAAAACACTATAATAGGCCTCCACGTGAAACACGGGGCAAACAGCGGCTCGTCGGACTGCGACATAAACAACGTAAACATAGTGGGCACATTCACACCGCAAAGCATAGGAGTGCTGGTGGAGGGTTTCGACAACACTTTCACGAACATGCGAATCGGCGGAGTGCACATAGGGTTCAAAATTCGTTCCGAGGCAAACTGCCTGCGCAACATACACCCGCTTTATTACGGTTCGGACAAGGAATACGAAACAAGCTGCGGCTTTCTTGACGAAAGGCAATGCAACTGGTACGACTTCTGCTACAGCGACGAATTTGCCACGGCTTTCCGCAACAACGGCGGCAGGAGCACGTACAACAACTGCTTTGCCTACTGGTACAGCAAACGCGGGAAGAAACACGTGGTATTCCAGTCGGACGGCCAGTTCAACTCGAGCGTAATAAACATGACCGCGGGAATAAGAGCGCACAACGCTACAACCGAAAACAAGGTGCTCGAGGCAAAAGACGCGGGAGGAAACGGTATTTTCTACAATCTGGACGTGAACGACCCGCAGTTTCTTACCGACACGTCGCACGAACGCTACATGACACGCTAACATACCGGCAGCGGCCCGCACAAGAAGCTGCCTGGCATAAAACAACCGCCGCTATTCACGTTAATAGCGGCGGTTACTTTATGTTCTTACGCTTCCGTGACAACGGCAGGCATACCACAACGGTCATCATTTTTCAATCCTGCTCATTCTCACCAAAGCCTCGATGAAATAATAATCGGCATACGTGAGCGGTACATCGACCTCACTGTTGCCAGGCTTGCTGCCCACACTGTGTTTCAGAATGAAATTGCCGTTCGTCCCTGCCTCGGCCATATATTCGGGCGAAGCCAATGTGCGCAGCTGCCGTTCGGCCACGGCAAGATATTCATCGCGCTTTTCGGGCACATAGCCGCTCAGTTCCACAAGTGCCGAAGCCATGATTGCGGCAGCCGAAGCGTCGCGCAGGTCGTCAGGCCGGAGAGGAGAATCGAAATCCCAGTAAGGAACGCCGTCGTCGGGCAGCAGCGGAATAAGCATATCGGCAATAGAACGCGCCTGCTCGAGATAACACTGCGCCCCTGCGGTGCGGAACATCATGGTATAGCCGTAAAGGGCCCATGCCTGCCCGCGCGCCCATTTGGAACCGTCGGCAAATCCCTGCACCGTATGTTTTTTCAGAGCTTTGCCCGTTGCAGGGTCGTAATCGACGAGATGAAACGAACCGTAATCCGTGCGGAAGTGATTCCGCATAGTAGTGTTCGCATGAGTAATCGCCACGGTTTTCAGATAAGGGTCGTTGAAATGGTTGCCCACCCACATAAGAAGCTCGAGATTCATCATATTGTCTATTATAACGGGGAACTTCCACTTGTCGCGTGAGAAATCCCAACTCCTTATACAGCCTATTACAGGATTGAAGCGGCGGGCGAGAATCTCAGCCCCCTCGTGAATGACATGCAGATATTCCTCGTTGCCCGTAAGCCGGTAAGCGTTGCCGTAGCTGCAGAAAAGTTGGAAACCTATGTCGTGATCGGTTTTTCGGGTGAGCAGCGGCGCAAGGCGTACGGTATATTTCTGCGCCAGCTCCTTTATGTCCTCACGGTCGGAATACTCGTAGACATACCACATGGTGCCGGGATAGAAACCGCTGCACCACCAGTCGATGCCCGACGTTACAAGACGGCCGCCGTCGAAAGTGCGCGGCATTTTCCCCTCCTCGAGAGCCGCCGACATTCCTATGCACTGAGTGGCGGCAAGGTCCATAATTTCGCGCGTAAGCTGCGACATGCTTTTATGCTTCTTTGCACCGGCCGACACCGCCACAATCATAAGCATTGCAAGGGTTATAATTCGTTTCATAATACAAAAGTCACATTAATATTAAGATAAAACACTGCTAATATAGCAAAAGGCGAGCGCAGAACAAAATGAGCCTGCTCGTTTTTTATGCCGAGCCGCAATCTATATTGGAGCTTTAGATCAAATATAGCAAAAAGTCATGCAAGGCAAAACTGAAACGCCCGAATTTCGCAGACAAAAGAAAAACAAAAATCACCGCATACAACCGGCAACACAAACGGGCATTCCGCTCCCGCAGATAAAAAAATTTATATCTGAAATGACTTTCACCTGTTCCCGAAAAACTTTCCCGAAGAATCCAACACCTACACAAATAAATCACAATAACATCCTATCGCAACAACCATAGGAAGAAAAGCAGGTAAAACCGCGGCGCATCCAAGCAAAACAGAAAATCACAGGAAATGACTTTTCTACCCGAATGCCCCTAAACAAGGAAACACTATTCCGCGCAAGGACGGCGGCGCTCTGTCAGAAAGTTTTACAGACAAAAACGGTCAACGGTCAAGCACCTGAAAATCAGCACGTGTATATGTAGCGAAAAATATGTCTGAGATATTTTAAATTATCTCAGACATATTTTCGATTATCTCCCTTGTATTTTCAATTTACTGCGGGAAGTTTTTTACCACATGAAAAAAATATTTTTTATGAAAAGTCTTACTCCTGCTGGAATTGTTACACGCCAACTTTCGACCGAAGACCTGACACAAACATACTGAATGAAACACTACCCGCAACCCTGATAAATCACACAAACTTCACTTCTCCCGCATTTTGGAAATATATCTACATGTATTAGTTGCACATTACAGAACCGAAAAAAGAAAGAAACACAAAAAAACCTCAACCCCTTCACAGGGATTGAGGCTTTTATTATAATGCAATAATATTGTCGGTTTTTATTACGCCTTGCTTTCTTCTGCTTCCTTTGCTGGTTCGACTGCAACTTCGGCTGTAGCCTCTGCTGCTTCGGCAGACGTTGCTGTGCTTGCTTCTGCAACAGGAGCGTCGGCAGTTGCCGCAGATTTCTTGCGCGAACGACGTGTACGGGTAGCTTTCTTAGCAGTCTTGGCCATGTTGTCGTCGTAATCGACAAGCTCTATAAAGCACATCGAAGCTGCGTCGTCCTGGCGAATACCGGTCTTGATAATACGGGTATAGCCACCTGGACGATCACCAACCTTTACGGAGATGTTCTTGAACAGCTCGGTTACGGCAACTTTGTCCTGAAGATAACCGAAAACAACGCGGCGCGAATTGGTTGTGTCCTCTTTCGAGCGCGTAATCAAAGGCTCAACGTATTTCTTCAACGCTTTGGCCTTTGCAACAGTCGTAGTGATTCTTTTGTGCATGATGAGCGACACAGCCATGTTTGAAAGCATGGCGTGACGGTGCGACGCAGTACGACTGAGATGATTGAATTTTCTATTGTGTCTCATTTGTTTTAATCTTTATCTAATTTGTATTTGGATATGTCGGTTCCAAAC
>CAJKQZ010000174.1 GCA_905202115.1 uncultured Prevotellaceae bacterium
TACACCTGCTGATTTTCAAGTGCTTGCCAGCTGACCGTTTTTGTCTGCAAACTCCTGCGGCAAAGACCTGAGCGTTTCTTTTCATTCCGACAATTTAATTCTATACTCCAAAGGAGTCACACCTGCCATTCTTCGGAAAAAACGGGAGAAATAAGCCGAGTTCGGAAAGCCGCATTCGGAACTGATTTCCTTTACCGATTTCGAAGAATTCTTCAATTCGCACTGCGCCCGCCGCAACAAAACCTCATCTATCATTTCCTTCGGCGATTTGCCGGTCTTGGCACGGGTTATTCCGGTAAGATGTTTGGTGGTTATGCACAACTTCTCCGCATAGTCCGTAACATTATGAATTTCATTGCAACACACCTCTATGTCGGTCATGAAACGTTTGAATATTTCCTCGCTCCTGTTGTACAGCGACGCAGGCGTATCCGAAATCTGCAATGCGCCGTAGTGTATCAACAGGAAATTGCTAAGGATATTGGCAACTATCTTGTTTCCGAAAGGCAGATGTTCATCCTTCTGCACACGCCGCAGCTGTTCTGTCATAGCTCCGAAAAACGAACAGTCGGTATCAGTAAGCCTTACTTCGGGATGACAACGGATGTAAAGTATCTGCGCGGTTGAAAGTCCTGTTATCATCTCGTCAAAAATATCCCTGCAAAAAACAAAACAGACAACATGAAAATCAGAAGAAACATTCAGCAGTCTCAATGCCTTGTAAGGAAAAATGAAAAAGCAACTGCCGCGTTCCACCGAGAACTCATCCATATCTACGCAGAGCACCGCGCTCCCTTCGCTGCAATAAACAAGCAAAGTATGCTCCGACAGACGGAACTCTGCCGAAAAATCCATGTAAAATTCATCGAACGGCTTCTCTTTAACCATAAAGGTTTCATTATTTCCGCTCTCGTCCCCAATATTGCTCAAAGCATAACTTTTTAGTTCGTCGGCCTTCATCTCTTTGTTGCTTTTGACTGCAAAATTAGGAATAAATGCTTCCATTTACGAACCTTTAATTCTCAAAACAAAAGGTTTTAGATAGTTTTGCACGATTTTTTAAAACGCGAAGAATGAAACGCAAAGAATTTACGCTATTGATAGTCTTATTGTGTCTCTCCACAGAAATACGATCGCAGCAACAATGCAGAAAGTTCACTTTGGACGAGCTGTTCCGGCTTGCCGATGAGAACAGCAAAAGCCAACAGATACACGATTTCAAAATAGAAGAGGCGCAGAAAAGCATACTCACGGCAAAGAAAGAACAACTCCCAACCCTGAATGCGAGACTTTCCGTGGGATACCTGGGCAACGGACGAATATGGGACCGAGATTTCAGCAACGGAATGAAAGCCGACATCCCGCATTTCGGAAACAATTTTGCACTTGCCGCCTCGCAGATAATTTACAGCGGAGGTGCCGTAAGCAGCGGCATGGAAACGGCCGAAATTGCGGAAAAAATCGCCGTAAAGGAAAAACTCCTTGGCAAAAGCAACCTACGCTTCTTGATTTCAGGGTATTACCTTGAATTATACAAGTTGGACAACCAACAAAAAGTATACGACAAAAACATAACTCTCACAGAAGAGCTCCTGACTTCCGTACGCACAAAATACATCCAGGGCACAGTTCTGGAAAACGACATCACACGCTACGAACTGCAAAAAGCGAATTATAAACTTGCAAAAGAAAAAATAGAAAACAACCGGCACGTAATCAATTACAGACTGAACATGCTCGTTGGCATAGACAACACAACCGTAGTTCAGCCCGACACAGCTTTCCTACACGAGCTCCCCACCGCGGAACAAAGCACGGAATGGCAAAAAACGGCAGCCACCTCGGCCCATTCCATAGCCCTTTCAGAATTGGGCATACAGCAATCCAAACAAAAAGAACGGCTCGTCCGCTCCGAATCACTACCGAAAATTTCTATCGTGGCCGAGGAACATTTGGACGGTCCTGTGACGATAGAAGTGCCGGCCTTGAACAAAAACTTCAATTATTGGTTCGTGGGAATCGGCTTGAACTTCAACATTTCCTCTATCTACCGCAACCGCGACCGAATCAATAAAGCACGCATAGAGACAATGAGGCAGAAAGAGGCACACGCCCTGCTGCTCGACGAACTCGCATGTAACATTGAGAACGATTACACACACTACCGCGAGGCTGTAAACGAAATGAGCACCCTTTTAACAAGCGTGAAACTGGCACAGCAAAACTATACAACGGTACAAACCCGATACAAAAACGGATTGGCGCTCGCAACCGACATGCTCGAAGTTAGCAACAGCCTGCTCAATGCGGAACTAAGCCTTGCAAACGCCCGCGCAAACGTACAGTTCGCATTTTATAAGCTGAAACATACATCCGGAACACTGTAAAAATCTATTATATGAACAAGAAAACAAAAAAGCTGGCATACAATATATTCATTATTGCCCTTATCATCACAGGAATCTTCTACGTCTGCTCACGATTCATACATCTCGGAAAAGTAGAGTTCACCGCCGACGCACAAGTCTGCCAGCAGCTCACTCCAATAAACTGCCGTGTGCAAGGATTCATAAAGAAAATATATTTCAAGGAATTTCAGCACGTCCACAAAGGAGATACGTTAGCCATAATAGAAGATTCGGAATACAGACTTCAATTGGCGCAGGCCGAAGCTGCGCTATCAACTGCAACAGCAGGGCACAGCGCTACTTCCACATCGGTCAGCGTAGCCGCCAACAATATACGTGTAAGCGACGCCGACATGGAAGAAACAAACGCACTGCTGGAAAATGCCGACCGCGAGCTGAAACGATACAAAAATCTGCTTGCACAAAAGGCTGTAACCCGTCAACAATACGACAAAGTGGAAACAGAATACCGCTCGCTCAAGGCACGCTATCGCCGCATGAACGAAATAAAAACCACATCGGCTTTGACTCACAGCGAACAGTCCAACCGTCTTTCCCAAAGCGAGGCTTCCATAAAATTGGCCGAGGCAAAAGTAGAACTGGCACGCCTGAATCTTTCCTACACAGTAATAATCGCTCCATGCGACGGCTTTACGGGAAGAAAAGATGTGCTCGAAGGGCAACTTATACAGCCGGGGCAAAGCATTGTAAACATTGTCAGCGACGAGGATATCTGGGTAACGGCAAATTACAGGGAGACACAACTCCGCCACATAGCCGAAGGCGCTGCGGTTGACATAAAGGTAGACGCCATAGCAGGACTTACATTCAAAGGAAGCGTTGAACGGATATCCAAAGCCACCGAAAAATCCTACTCATTAGTTCCCAACAACAACGTTGCCGGCAATTTCGTAAAAGTAGAGCAGCGCGTTCCTGTGCGTATCCGTTTCACGAAAGCCAACAAGCGTGAAGATATAGAAAAGCTGCGTTCGGGACTGAGCGTAGAGTGCACATTACATTATTAATATGTCGGCAGAACATTCACACGGGCCTTTCAGGCTGCCATGCTTCAAAGAATTCGTTCCGCAAGGCATACGTCCCTGGATATTCGTCCTCATCGCTGTAGCGTTGCAGACGAGCAACGTTGTATATCCGCCCTCGGCGGCAAACATGTACGGAAATTTATCGCTGCTGCACGAAGATGTGATGATGTGTCTCTACTCTGCCTTTGCGGGTATGAATGTCGCGTTTCCCATGATGTGGCGATTCAAATTCAGCCTGACAACGCGGCAGATACTCACCATTACTCTTTCCACGCTCATCGTCTGCAATTTCGTTACTGCGCATACAGATTCCGTTCCGTTGCTTATTGCCGTGAGCTTCATAGGCGGTTTCGTAAAGATATGGGGAACATTCGAAAGCATTTCCACAATAAATCCCTGGCTCGCCCCCGATCTCGACTTTCCCAAGTTTTTCCCGATTCTGTACATGCTGATTCTCGGGCCTATCTATATAAGTGTTCTGATAGACGTGCCCATGACCTATTACACCACGTGGGAAGACATGCACCGTTTCATAGCCGGCGTGCTGCTGGTGATATTATTGTTCGTCCGCCTGTGCATGGTCGATTTCTTTCCTATGGGAAAAGGAAAACTGCTTGCGTTCGATTTCACAGGACTTCTGCTCTGGGGATTGCTTATGCTTCAAATGAGCTTTATCGCCATTTACGGTGAGCACTACAACTGGTTTCAAAGCGGTGAGATAAGGCTTGCAACAGGTTGCTGCCTCATCACGGCGGGCCTCTGCATAGGACGAATGCTCAACATCCGCCACCCATACATCAAATGGGACGCTTTGTGCTACAAACGCGTACCGGTGGCGCTGCTTCTGTTCTTCCTCACAGACGCTATCATGGAAACTCCCAACAGCCTGCAAAACATATTGACAAACGATTTGCTCGGATTCGACAGCATGAACACCGTAAAATTCAACTGGTTCGCACTTGCGGGAACGCTTTCCGGCTGTCTTTTCTCGTTATGGTGGCTATGGAAAATGCGATTGCCCATAATACGGCTCGCTTTCCTCGGCATATTATGCGCCGTAGGCTATCAGACATTCATGTATTTCCTGACAAGCACCGGCACTGCGCTGGAACACTTCTATTTCCCCACATATCTTCGCACATTCGGGTATGCTGCGGTGTACTGCTCGCTCACATATTATCTCAAAGAGCAAATTCCGTTCGACCACTTTCTGCAAGTACTGACCATTGTGGGAGTTATACGTTCCGGCATAGGCGGTTCGGTAGGCGAAGCCATTTACGGATACGGCTTGCGCTGGAGCGTAGCGAAAAACACCGCCCATCTCGGCTATACGCTCGACAATCTAAACGCCACAATGCGGAACATGCCTTTCGGAGAGGCGTACGGCGAACTCATGCGCCAGGTTATGGCCGTAAGCATAAAGGAATTATGGGGATACACCGTTATTGTGTGCATTTTCCTGTTTCTCGTATTTCTCTTGTTCGACTCGCCGGCACTTGCGGTAATAAGAAAAATGCCGAAGCATTTCAAAATGAAGAAGAGCACAGACAGGACGCATTGACATCTGCGGAGACTCCACACCGGTACTTTCAAATAAAATCCGCGTCGCCTTGCCATAGGGTTTTACAGACAAATACGGTCACTCGCCAAGCACCTGATAATCAATACATGTATATATAGCAAAAAATATGTCTGAGATATTTTAAATTATCTC
>CAJKQZ010000175.1 GCA_905202115.1 uncultured Prevotellaceae bacterium
ATATACACCTGCTGATTTTCAAATACTTGGCGGCTGACCGTTTTTGTCTGCAAAACCTTCCGGCAAGGCACCGCGGATTTCACGGAAAGCAACGTACCTTTACGTTGTTTGAAATATGTTTCCTGAATTTTGCCGCGTGCGTGCGTTTCCGTGCGGGAAAAGCGGTTTCTTTTAAAGTGCGTGTTTTGTCAGTCGAGTTTCAGCGCGGGATCGTTCTTGGCTTTTATTTTTGCGTCGATTCTTTTCAGCCAGAAGTCCACATATTGTTGCGCAACCTTGTCGGCGTCGTGGTATTTGCGTATGTATTCCACGCTTTGGCGCGAGAGCTTCGGAATAAATTCGCTGTGCTCGATAAGATGTTTCAGTGCCAGGTAGACGTTCTCCTCGTCGGGAAGCACATTTATAATGGGGCGCAGTTCCTTCTCGCCGAGAATCTCGTAGTTCTCCTCTTCGCCTCCGCCTACTACTATCAGACCTTTGGCCATTGCCACGAGCGCGTTCATTGCCGGAGTGTACGAATAAAGCTGGTCTAATATAACGTCGCTCGAGTTCATGAGGTTCTGGTATTTTTTGAACGGCACGGACTCCACTTTTATAATCTCCGCTTTTTCCGGATATTCGGCCACGGCTCTTTCAAGTGCACGGAGCATTATGTCGGTACCTTTGTATTGGTTCCGCGTTTTCTGTATGCCTATGAAGAAACGTACACCCTTATGCTGCCTTTCGGCTTTCGGTGTGACGGTAGTGAGGTCAATGGGAAAAGGTATGAACTTCAGCTTGTTTTCGAAATAGGGCTTGTAAGAGGCATAATATTCGTAAAGTCCGGCTATTATTCCATCACAGCTCTCGGCTATGCGGCAGTTCAACATACCTTTCACTCCGCTTCCCCATTCCTTTATCCAAATATCGTTGTCTCCGTCGTGGCGCACGGTGTTTCCGAAGTTGAAATCGCTGTATCGGAACGTTTTGCAGTCGCAGCCGGCATGAACCCAGAAGTGATCCATTCCGAAAGCTCCGAGAAAAATGGATTTGTTGTGCTTTCTCAGCCAGTTGTATATCGGCCCAATGCGTTCGGCTTTGAGCGGAAGGAAAACAGGATTGATTATTTGCACAACATCGTAGCCCTTGAGCTTGGGAAATACTTTCATTAGTCTGCCCACGAACGAGGTGGTGTCTCTTATTTCTAAATCGTACCGGCGCACGTCGATGTCGCGATTGTAGTTTTTCCAGTTGTCGCCGTCAGAAACAACCGTAACGGTGTGTCCGAGCCTGCGCAGTCCGCAGGCCAAAGCCCAATGCACGTTGCTGAACTCGCCTAATAGCAGAATCTTCATGTCGGTTTTCCGTTTTTAGCTTATGATTTTGAAATTATAAAGTGCGCGTTTGTTATTGTAGTGTGTTTTTGTCTTCGTCGGGCGTATTACGCATTATTTCTTTCATTTCGGCCGTATGCTGTCTGAAAGTGTATTGCCCTTTGCGCAATGTCTGTTTCCCGAAATGGATAGCGTGCTTGGGGCAGGAGTGATAGCAGTTCATGCAACCTTCGCATTTGCCGTTCCATTGGGGGCGGCCGTTATTGAAAGTGATGTTTTTCACGGGGCAGCCTTTCTCGCAAATGCCGCAGCCGTTGCAGTTGTCGTTTGCTGCGAAGGGAGTGTCTTTTACGAGGAATTTGAAGAACAGTGCTCCGAGCGCGTAGGTTTTTGTTCGCGGAAATATTCCTTCGTGAACGTCATTACGTTTCTGTCGGGAGTTTATTTCGGCGGCTATGTCGGGAATGCGCGTTGCCGCCTGCGTAAACTTTTTTCTCCGCAGCGTGTCGGAGTCTACGTCGAAGCCCGGAAGGCACACGTATACGTCGGGCATTATGACGGTATAGGCGCTGTCGATAGCGATTCCCTGTCTTTTCATCAGTTTGCCGAAAATATTCAATGTCTTTCCGGCGTCATCGCCGCAAGTCATCACTACGTAGACGAAACGCCCCCGCGCTGCGGCGGCTTCGAGCGTTGCGCAGAAGCGCCTCACGGCCATTGGCGGCTGCCAGCCGTAAACGGGAAAGACGAATCCCAGGAAGTTTTCGTTCTCTTCCGCAGCGGCGGTTTTTCCCTCCGTCATGTCGTATGCGTTGTCGCCTGTAAGTCTCGCTATTTCCTGTGCGACGAATCGGCTGTTTCCTGTGCCTGAAAAATAGTATATCATTGTTTTAGGTGCATTCGGCTATCTTAGTTGTTTTTCAAACGTAAAGCAATCGTCAAACACCTTTTTCGCTTCGTCTACAGGGCGGTCGAAAATACCGTATACGGCACTTCCGCTTCCGCTCATCGAGGCGTAGAGTGCCCCCATGTCGTACAGGGTTTGTTTTATAGCCGAAATTTCCGGATGTGCTTTGAACACGCTTTTCTCGAAGTCGTTTTTTATTGTATGCCGCCATGTCGTGATGTCGGCTTTAATACTTTCGCGCAGATTTGCGTCGGCCGGCGCGGCAACAATGCCCGAATAAGCCTCGCGTGTGCTTACGCTCGTTGCGGGCTTTACCAGCACAAGATGCTTGTGGCTCAGATTTACGGTGATGTCGGACATGATGTCGCCTATGCCTTCGGCAAAAACAGGCTTGTGCCTTATGAAAAACGGGCAGTCGGCTCCGTATTGCGCTATTCGCCTTTCCATTTCGTCGCTCTGCATTCCGAGTGCGAACATCTGGTTTATAGCTTTCATCGTTTCGGCCGCATCGCTGCTTCCGCCGCCCAGTCCTGCGCCAATGGGGATTTTTTTGTACAGGTAAATCGACATGGGCGGCAGGGAGAATTCCTTGCGCATGTCGGAATACACCTTATAGACGAGGTTGTCGCGCGGATTCTCTCCGGCCGGCATTCCGAGAATCTGTATGTCCTCTTTGTCGCTGTCCGATAGCTCTTTTATTTCCAGTACGTCGGTCAATGGGATAGGGAAGAACACGGTTTCGAGGTTGTGGTAGCCGTCGGGACGTTTGCCCGTGACGTTCAGCCCGATGTTTATCTTTGCACAAGGAAGCGAAAGCATGGTATTCCTGTTTTTTTGCTGTAAAGGTAGCATATTTTATGGCATTTTTAAGGTGAGGCCGGCATAAATGAAACATGTGACGGATAAAACCGGCAGGGAAAGGTTTATAGTGAGTCGTGTATACCGCGAAAAAAATATTTTTTTTTACACGGTAAAAAAGTTCCCGCAGATAATTGAAAATACAAGGGAGATAATTCAAAATATGTCTGAGATATTTTAAAATATCTCAGACATATTTTTTGCTACATATACACGTGCTGATTTTCAAGTGCTTGGCGAGTGACCGTATTTGTCTGCAAACTAACGCCGTCAAGGCTCTGTGAATTTTATACGGAGTGGAGGTTTATTCATCGTACCGGAGAGCGGATTAACATCTTGGGCTGCGCCATTGAATGTATTCGTACCGTTGTTATGTTTTATTGGGTCGTAAAGGATTTTTTTGTTGTATTAATGCGCGTCTGGCTGTGCGGTTTAGCAAATTAGTTAATATCTTTGCACTAATGCAAAGAAGAAAGTAAAAAAACGATTTTTATATGCTTACAATCAAACAAATTACAGACAATAAGGAAGGCGTGATAAAGGGTTTGGAGAAAAAACACTTCAATGACGCCCGAAAAAGCATAGAAGCCGTTCTTACACAGAACGACAGCCGGCGCGAAGCGCAGGGACGCCTTGACGCATTGTTGCAGGCGGTGAATGCGAAATCGAAAGAGATAGGCATTCTCATGCGCGACGGAAAGCGCGAAGAAGCCGAGGCGGCCAAAGCCTACGTAAGCGCACGGAAAGACGAGGCCAAAGCTATAGAAGCGGAAATGGAGAATGCTGCGGCCGAAATGAAGCGCCTGCTGCTGAATATTCCCAATGTGCCTTATGACGAAGTGCCCGAAGGAAAAGAAGCCGCCGACAATGTGGTTGAGAAAATGGGCGGGCAAAACACCGTGCTGCCCGAAAATCCGCTGCCGCATTGGGAGCTGGCAAAGAAATACGACCTTATTGATTTCGACCTGGGCGTGAAGATTACAGGAGCCGGATTCCCTGTTTACAAAGGCAAGGGAGCACGCTTGCAGCGCGCTTTGATAAACTTTTTCCTCGACGAGGCGGCAAAGGCGGGATATGCCGAAGTGCAGCCTCCTACGGTGGTGAATGCGGCTTCGGGCTATGGAACCGGTCAGCTTCCCGACAAGGAAGGGCAGATGTACCATTGCGAGTTGGATGATTTTTATCTTATACCTACGGCCGAGGTTCCTGTTACAAACATATACCGTGACGAGATTCTGCGTGAAGACCAGCTTCCGATAAAGAACTGCGCATATACGGAATGTTTCCGTCGCGAGGCCGGCTCTTACGGCAAGGACGTGCGTGGACTGAACCGTCTGCACGAATTTTCGAAAGTGGAACTGGTGAGAATCGACACTCCGGAGCATTCCAAGCAAAGTCATCGCGAAATGCTCGACCATGTGGAGAATCTGCTCGTGAAACTCGAGTTGCCTTACCGCATACTGCGTCTCTGCGGCGGAGATATGAGTTTTACGTCGGCTTTGTGTTTCGATTTCGAGGTATATTCGGAGGCTCAGAAACGCTGGCTTGAGGTAAGTTCGGTTTCCAATTTCGACACATATCAGGCAAACCGTCTGCATTGCCGTTACCGCCGTGCCGACAACAAGAAAATAGAACTCTGTCATACGCTTAACGGTTCGGCGCTTGCTTTGCCGCGCATCGTGGCTGCGCTGCTCGAGAACAACCAGACGCCCGAAGGAATACGCATTCCTGCCGCCCTTGTTCCTTACACGGGCTTCGACATGATAAAATGAAATTCGACAGATACGTAATCATACAGCCGCACCTTATATAATAAGGTGCGGCTGTTTTTTTATGTTGCGGTGAATGGAGGCTGCGGCATTTTTCTGCAGCAGCTGTGGTGAAGCAGAAAGCCAATGGGGATATTTTTCGGTCGGTGGTCTATTTTCCGTATTAAGATATTCATACGAAAGAAAATACATATCCTGTAAAATCTGTCGTGCTTTTCCGGAGGGTTTTGCAGACAAAAACGGTCACCTGACAAGCACTTGAAAATCAGCAGGTGTATATGTAGCAAAAAATATGTCTGAGATATT
>CAJKQZ010000176.1 GCA_905202115.1 uncultured Prevotellaceae bacterium
TGTCTGAGATAATTTTTCAGGCTCTTTTTACCGGCATGAAAAAAACGACCTGACATTTTGTCAGGTGGACAAAAAAACATCGGTTCACGTTTCGCGCGGATTACATATGGAGCCATGTTTTTCACGTTTCTTACAGCAGCTACTGCAAAAGGTTTGCGTAATGCTTTCCGTCAGGCTCCGCTAAATTATGTTCATCTTTTTTCACAATAAATAAAAATAGTATCTTTGCGACAACAAAAATACGGCTTCGCCGCAGCGGCGGGCATTAATTCTCAACTCAATAGATGGACTACAATTTCAAGGAAATAGAAAAAAAATGGCACAGAAGATGGGCAGAGAACAATACCTATAAGGTATCCGAAGACCCGTCCAGGCCGAAGTACTACGTGTTGAACATGTTTCCCTACCCCTCGGGCGCAGGGCTTCACGTGGGTCATCCTTTAGGTTATATAGCCAGCGACATATACGCACGCTACAAACGCGCCTGCGGATTCAACGTGCTCAATCCTATGGGGTACGACGCTTACGGCCTGCCGGCCGAGCAATACGCCATTCAGACAGGGCAGCATCCGGCGGTGACAACCGTAAAGAACATCAACCGCTATCGCGAGCAGTTGGACAAGATAGGCTTCTCGTTCGACTGGGACCGCGAGGTGCGGACGTGCAACCCCGATTACTACCACTGGACGCAATGGGCATTCAAGCTCATGTTCGAGAGCTACTATTCGTATTCCGACAACAAGGCGCGCCCCATTGACGAGCTGGTGAAGCATTTCGAAACCAACGGCACCGACGGACTGAACGTTGCATGCGGCGAAGAAACCGCCTTTACCGCCGACGAGTGGAATGCCAAGAGCGACATCGAGAAGCAGCAGGCGCTGATGAACTACCGCATAGCCTATCTGGGCGAAACTATGGTGAACTGGTGCCCCGAACTCGGCACCGTGTTGGCAAACGACGAGGTTGTCGACGGAGTGTCGGTGCGCGGAGGCTATCCCGTGGTTCAGAAAAAGATGAAACAGTGGTGCCTGCGCGTCTCGGCCTATGCGCAAAGGCTGCTCGACGGCCTCGACACGGTCGAATGGACTGATTCGCTCAAGGAGACGCAGCGCAACTGGATAGGCCGCAGCGAAGGAACCGAAGTGGAGTTCCGCGTGAAGGGCAGCGACACGACATTCACTATCTTCACCACCCGCGCCGATACGATGTTCGGCGTTACGTTCATGGTGCTCGCTCCCGAAAGCGAGCTCGTTGCCGCGCTCACCACGCCCGAGCAGGAAAAAGCTGTGAAAGACTACATCGACGCCACCAAGAAACGCACCGAACGCGAGAGAATCTCCGACAGAAAGGTTACCGGCGTATTTTCGGGCTCGTATGCGGTGAATCCCTTCACGGGCGACGAGATTCCGGTGTGGATAAGCGATTATGTGCTCGCGGGCTACGGCACTGGAGCCATTATGGCTGTACCCGCGCACGACAGCCGCGACTACGCTTTCGCAAAACATTTCAATCTGCCCATAGTTCCGCTCATCGAAGGCTGCGACGTGTCGGAAGAAAGCTTCGACGCAAAAGAAGGAATCGTTACCAACTCTCCCCGCAAGGGAGCAGAACCTTACATAGACTTTTCGCTGAACGGACTTACCGTAAAAGAGGCTATCGCCGCCACGAAAAAATACGTGCGCGAGCACAACCTCGGCCGCGTAAAGGTGAACTACCGTCTGCGCGACGCAATATTCTCGCGCCAGCGCTATTGGGGAGAACCGTTCCCCGTATATTATAAGGACGGAATGCCGCAAATGCTGCCCGACGACTGCCTGCCGCTCGAACTTCCCGAGGTAGACAAGTACGAACCCACCGAAACGGGCGAACCTCCCCTGGGACGCGCACAGAAATGGGCGTGGGACACCGAAAACAAGGCCGTCGTGGAGAAAAAGCTCATAGACAATGTTACGGTTTTCCCGCTCGAGCTTTACACCATGCCTGGCTTTGCCGGATCTTCGGCATACTACCTGAGATATATGGACCCGCATAACGACCATGAGCTCGTGAGCCGCAAAAACGACGAATACTGGCGCTGCGTAGACCTCTACGTGGGAGGAACAGAGCACGCCACAGGACACCTTATCTACTCGCGGTTCTGGAATAAAGTGCTCTTCGACTACGGATATAGCGTGGCCGAAGAACCGTTCGCCAAGCTCGTTAACCAGGGAATGATTCAAGGGCGCTCCAACTTCGTATACCGTGTAAAAGAAGGCGCGGAACAGGGAAAATTCGTGTCGTTGAATCTGAAAGATAACTACGAAGTCACTCCCATTCACGTCGACGTGAATATTGTAAGCAACGACGTGCTCGACATAAACGCTTTCCGCGCCTGGCGGCCGGAGTATGCCGACGCGGAGTTCATTCTCGAAGACGGGAAGTACGTCTGCGGCTGGGCTATCGAGAAGATGTCGAAGAGTATGTACAACGTAGTCAATCCGGATTTGGTTGTGGAGCGTTACGGAGCCGACACGCTGCGTCTTTACGAGATGTTCCTCGGCCCGATAAACCAGAGCAAACCCTGGGACAGCAACGGAATCGACGGCTGCTCCCGTTTCCTCAGAAAAATGTGGAACCTTTTCTTCGACAAAGCCGGAAATTTCCTTCCCGACAACGCAGAGCCTACCGATGACAACCTACGTTCGCTCCACAAGCTCATAAAGAAAGTTTCGGACGACATGGAAGTTTTCTCCTACAATACTTCTATCAGCGCATTCATGATAGCTGTGGGCGAATTTGCCGCACAGCGCTGCACTTCGCGCCGTATTTTGGAGCAGCTTGTGGTACTTGTCGCGCCGTTTGCGCCTCACATTGCCGAAGAACTCTGGGAAAAACTCGGCAACGAGGGTTCCGTTTGCGACGCAGCCTGGCCCGAGAGCGACGAAAAGTATCTTCGTCAGGACAACGTAACTCTTAGTGTCTCATTCAACGGAAAGACGCGCTTCACGCTCAGTTTCCCCGTCGACGCCACAAAAGAGGAAATCGAAAAGGAGGCGCTTTCGTGCGAACAGTCCAAGAAATATCTCGACGGCAAGACTGTTGTCAAGGTGATTGTCGTTCCCGGAAGAATTGTTAACATAGTTGTTAGATGAAATAACCGTCATGAATCTGGCTAAATCGATTCCGGCACTGAAACTGAAGCCTGCTCAGGTGCTTCACGACTATTTTTTCATAACATTCGGCCTGTTGCTTTATTCCATAGGCTTCTGCTGCTTCATTCTTCCCTATCACATCACAACGGGCGCCGTTGCCGGTTTGGGCGCATTGATTTTCTATGCGACAAACGGCGCTTTTCCTGCGCAGTATACCATTCTTGCAGTAAATGCCGTGCTGCTTATCGCGGCAATCCGCATTCTCGGCGTCAAGTTTTTCGTAAAAACGATTTACGCGGTTATTATGCTCAGCGTTTTTATCGGACTTGTGCAGGAACTGATAACCGATATGCCGGGGTACACTCTGAATAGCGAGCACCTGCCTATGCTTCTCGACGACCAGGGTTTCATGGCCTGCGTCATAGGTGCCTTGCTCGAGGGTATAGGTATAGGAATCGTTTTCCTTCAGGGCGGCAGCACGGGAGGCACCGACATCATTTCGGCAATCGTCAACAAGTATCGCGACATCACTATCGGCCAGATGATGATTATATGCGACGTGCTCATAGTGACTTCCTCGCTGCTCACTCCGGTGGGCGACCTCCAGCACCTTCTGTTCGGCTACTGCACGCTTATGATTACCAACTACACGCTCGACTACGTTCTTAACAGCGGCCGCCAGAGCGTGCAGTTTCTCATAATCTCGCGGCATTATTCCGACATCGCCTCGGCCATAACGGTGTTCCACCGCGGCGTTACTGTGCTCGACGGCCACGGGTGGTACACCAAGCAGGAGCAAAAGGTTCTCGTCGTTCTCGCCCGCAGGCGCGAGAGCAAATACATTTTCCGAATCATAAAGAACATCGACCCCAACGCTTTCATATCGCAGAGCAAGGTGATAGGCGTGTTCGGCGAGGGTTTCGACAAACTGAAAGTGAAATAAGTCCTCTTCGCGGCCAGACCGCAAAAAATTCCGACAGTGAAAAACACAGCAACGGACATTCCGCCCGCTTTCTCCGGCAAAGGCCGTGCAAGAAGGCTCACCGTTGCCGTAGAGGGCGGTTTGTGCAACCGCATGCGCGCTATCCTTTCGGCCGCAGGCGTGGCCGGAGAGACGGGTTGCGCCGTGCGCGTGGCGTGGAGCGACAAAGCGGAGTGCGGTTGCCGTTTCGAAGATGTATTCATGCCCGTTACGGCCGGCGTATCAGGCATTCCAAAAAATTTCTCGGTCGTTCCGGCGCGTTTGTGCGACATTCCCGCGGCGCGCCGCAACCTGTGGTTGCCGGCGTTGCTGCGCCGCGCATACTATAAGGCGCAACGCAGGAATTTCAACGCTTCCGGCAATGACGATGTGCTTTCTCTGCTTTCGCGCTACAGCAGCGTTTATGTCTCCACGTGCTATGAATTTTTCGATGTTCCGCTGAAAATGGGCGAGCTCTTCCGCCCGTCACCCCGTGTTCGCGAAATTACAGAACGGCTTGCGGCAACTTTCGGCGCCAACACCGTAGGAATGCACATACGTGCCGGAGATAATGCGATGTCGCTGAAATACAGTCCTCTGTCTTTGTTTATAAAGAAAGCGCGCCAGGAACTTTCGCTCCGTCCCGACACCGTTTTCTTTCTCGCCACCGACAGCAGAGAGGCCAAAAGCGAGTTCATCCGACTGTTCGGGAAAAAGGTGATAGTTTCCAACGGTGTTCTGTCGCGTTCCACCGTAGAGGGAATGCAATACGCCGCCGCCGATATGTTTGCCCTTGCCCGGACGGCAAGGATATACGGCAGTTATTATTCCTCGTTCTCGGGCACGGCGGCCGAGATAGGAAACATTCCTATCGAGATACTGAAAGTTCAGAGCTCCTCCCGCAACTAAAAAGGACGGCTCTTTGTTCGTAAAACTGCGATGCCTTTCCAGAGGAGTTTACAGACAAAAACGGTCATCCAGTAAGCACTTGAAAATCAGCGCGTGTATATATAGCAAAAAATATGTCTGAGATATTT
>CAJKQZ010000177.1 GCA_905202115.1 uncultured Prevotellaceae bacterium
ATATGTCTGAGATATTTTAAAATATCTCAGACATATTTTGAATTATCTCCCTTGTTTTTTCAATTTGTTGCGGGAAGTTTTTTATTAGTGCAAAAAAATATTTTTTTCGAGAGGGGATATGTTTTTTTAGAATTGTTTTTATCGTGATTTTTTCAGAGCCCGAATTTCGAACTGCCTCTGCGGCGTAAATAAATATGCCTGACATATTTTTGTGTCAGGCATATTTTATTTTTTGTTGGAATGCGGAATATGAATTTTGTTTTATAGGCAAATAATTCAAGGGAATTTCTAAATGTTTTCCATTTTTATGTCTGAAAGGTGCTGCGAGTATTTGTTCACGTCGTTAAAGAAGATTTGCAGAATTGACATACTTGCGAAAACGGTGAGAAGGGTTAGTGCGCTGCTTATGAAAATGGCTGCATATTCCAATATGTATATAAATGAAGGCGTGGCGGATGCTCCGCTCATCGTTACCGCCGTGGCGTTGTCGTATATGCTCATTATCAGAGACGCTGCGGGCAATGCGAATATGAATATGAGTAGTGCGAAAACTGCGTTGACAATGAGAAGGCGCAGGAAAATGCGTCCCCATTGCTCTTTAACGGCTTGAAAACCTATTTTTAACGCGTGTCTGAAATTGTTGTCGGTTAGCATGTATTCATAACATGATATATATAGCGGAACCGATACGAATAGAAGGTATGCGGCCGTAGCTATCCATAACCATGCACTCAATGTGAGGGATAGGTATATAAGAATTGAAGCTATGATTCCGAAAATGATAAAAGCAAGCATGCAAAACTGAAGCATACGTAGGGAGGAATATAATACGTCGCTTGTCTTGACGTGCTTTGGAGTTGACGAATCTGTTGTCTTGCCGTTGTTGGCCAGCAGAAGAAATGCTTTTCCCCGCCAAATTACAAACAAGAGCAGTGTGATTGCTGTTCCGATGATGTATTTTGCCAGATAAAGGGTCGATATTTCATGATAAGGCATATAGTTTATGTAATCAACCTTTACAACTCCGATGTTTCCCCCTGCCGTTACCATTACGGCCAATGCCGTGATTGCGGTAAGGATTGCTATGTTTTTTAAAATGCTTTTTATATTTGATGAAACTGATTTTATTCCGTTTCTGAAACCTTTGATTATGGATATATTCGGAACGTCTAAATCGAACTCTTTCATAATTAAATCTTTTCTTTTATATGGCTACGAAGATACGGAAAAATAGTTTACTTTTGTACACACTTATGGAAAATTCGATTGTATCATGGGGATTCATCGGCTGCGGTGAAGCAACCGAGAAGAAAAGCGGTCCGGCGTTTTCGCTTGTTGACGGTTCACGTGTGGTTGCCGTTATGAGCCGGAGCAAGGAGAATGTGCGTTCTTATGCACAGCGTCACGGCATTCCCAAATGGTATACCGATCCACAGGAACTTATAGATGATCCGGAGGTGAATGCTATTTATATAGCCACTCCTCCTTCCACGCACGCTACGTATGCTATAATGGCTCTCAAGTCGGGAAAACCGGCTTATGTGGAGAAACCGTTGGCTTCGAATTATCAGGATTGCGGTCGTATAAACCGCATAGCCGAAAAGACCGGCATTCCGTGTTTTGCGGCTTATTACAGGAGATATCTGCCGTATTTTCAGAAAGTGAAGCAACTTATAGACGACGGGCGCATAGGAAAGGTCATAAATGTGCAACTTCGTTTTGCCGCTCCTCCGCGCGATCTCGATTACAGTTGTCAGAATCTTCCCTGGAGGGTGCAGCCGGATATTGCCGGCGGAGGCTATTTTTATGACTTCGCACCTCATCAGATAGATATGCTTCAGGAAATATTCGGTCCCATAGTTGAAGCAAAAGGATATTGCAGCAATTGCGCGGGGCTTTATGAAACGGAAGATACGGTTAGTGCGGCGTTCCGTTTTGCCTCGGGACTTCCTGGTTCCGGCTCCTGGTGTTTTGTGGCTCATGAATCGGCGAAAGAAGATCGTATAGAAGTGATAGGCGATAAAGGACAATTGTGTTTTTCTGTGTTTACATATCTGCCTATTGCTCTGACAACGGAGTACGGGCGTGAAGATATCGTGGTAAAGAATCCGGAACATGTGCAATTACCGTTGATAAAACTGATTGTAGAACACTTGCAGGGAAAGGCTATCTGCAGTTGTGACAGCGTTAGTGCAACTTCTGTGAATTGGGTAATGGACAGAATCTTGGGCAAACTGTAATTCGGATTCATAAGTTGGAAAATTAGAGCGCACGAGGTCTTCGTAATATAGTCAACGATGTTGTACGGTTTATCATGCTGAATGTTATGGACAATAGCTTCGGTCGATTAAGATACAGTAGCGGAAACTTTTCCTCCCGTGTAGGATTCGAGGAAAGTTTGCCGCTGTTTTTTTGTACAGCCAAAATGCGTGTAAAAAAATACCTCAGAGATATTTTGCATTATCTCAGAGATAATTTTATTTACCTCCCGAACATGCCGGAAAGAATATGAAAATAATTGTAAACATATTGTGCTGCATGTTCGCTTTGTCTTTCATAGCAAGCAGTGCGTGGGGACAGATGAAGGCTGATTCGGATTTTTGGCATTCAGATTCGCTTTCAAACGACACATTGTTTGCGAAGCAAAAAAACGGGGTAAATAATAAGAAAAAACGTAAGCACGGCAAATGTCATAGATTCTTTAAAAACTTTAATCAGATAGATACTACATACGTCACTCCCAATTATTATAATTTTACTGCAATGCTGCAGCAGACATGTCTTGTGAATGCGTATAGCATTAGCGGCAAAAATGCCAGCGGCGACAAACAGAAGATAAACTTTTATTCCAAGCCGCGTCTTACTTTAGGGCCTTATCTCGGTTGGCACTGGTTTTTTCTCGGTTATAACTTCGATATCGTACGCGCGTACAAATCTAATAAGTCCACACAGTTTAATTTTAGTGTCTACAGTTCCACTTTCGGCGCGGATATAATATATCAAAAGAATAACGGGGATTTTACGATCGATAATATAGAGGGTTTCGGAAAGCAAAACGATAAAAGAGTTAAGGACGTTGAGTTTGACGGATTGAAAACTTCCATACGAAGCGTAAACGTTTACTATATATTCAATCATAAACGGTTTTCATACCCGGCGGCTTATAGTCAGAGTACTGTTCAGAGAAAAAGTTGTGGAACATGGAAGCTCGGGTTTATATATTCGCACCAGACTTTGGATTTTGATCATAATCGCTTTACGTCGTCTATTATACCGGAAAACGAGAACAGTATTGGTATTTATGACGAATTGAAGTTCGATAAAATAAATTATTATGACTACAGCATAAATTTCGGATATGCTTATAATTGGGTTTTTGCGCCGAATTTTCTTTGCTCCGTATCTCTGGCGCCTGCCGTAGGTTATAAGTTTGCAAAGGGAGAATCTTTCGAAAGCCAGGATCTGCTTTTTAAACGTCATAATCTTAATTTCGATGCAATCGGCAGGTTCGGATTTGTTTGGAATACAAACAGGCTGTTTGCCGGAACTTCTGCTATTGTACACGCATATAATTATAATAAGAGCAAGTTTTCCATAAGCAACGCGGTTGCGGTGTTCAATGTGTATTGCGGAATAAATTTTGTTCCCAAAGGGCATTACAGGCGTTCGAATCCTGCAAGGTTCAAGAAGTGGTAAAAAATTATTCTTTATAGTTTCATATGGGTGTCCGTATGAAACAGTGAAGTTAATGAAAAAGTTTTTTTGTTGTTATCTGTCGTGGTGTTCATTTTATGTGTAAGCACGGGCAAATGCTGTTACCTGATTTTTCGTTGACAGCAAAAGACGACAGCTGTGTTTAGGTCGTAAGTCTTTGATGATACGCAAAAGTTACCGGTAGATAATATTGTGTCAAAATAACCTTGAGCTCGATATTGGTGTGATTATTTTCTATAATAAAACAATCCCTATAGAAAATATTCGTCTCCTTGCTTTAGAAGTTTGCAGACAAAAACGGTCACTCTCTAAGCACTTGTAAATCAGCAGGTGTATATATGGCAAAAAATATGTCTGAGATATTTTAAATTATCTCAGACATATTTTCGATTATCTCCCTTATATTTTCAATTTCCTGCGGGAAGTTTTTTAATCACGCAAAAAAAATATTTTTTTGTCGATGTCCGTTTCTATATAAAATTGTTGTATGCTGGTTTTCTACGGGGGCATGTCTCTGTTTATATCGTATTTGCTTTAAAATAAATCTCTTGAATTGAAGAATTTATAAAGAATAAAAAATAGCAGGTCTGTATATTTTATTTCAAAAACTCTGTTTTTATTTTGTTAATTGGTTTGAGAGCTTTTCAGAGCCAGTATTCGTCTGTAATATTCGGCTTTCCACTCGATTGAACGCGGGTAGGCTCGTGAGGAAGAGGGCATGCGCCATAGTTTAAGTCTGCGGTTGGCATATTCAGCGTCGCAACATCCGCCGACGGGAAGTTTTTCTGAACCGGTTATTGCCTGGAGTGCTTCTGCTGCTTTTTGTCCTGTTGCCACAACGGTGTTGCATTCGGGTATACGTTTCAGAAGAGAAACAAGGTCGGTTGTGCGTATTATTTGCAAGAAGTTGTCGGATGCATTGTTTTTGAGGCGAATCACTTCTTCTGCGGTATCGTACAGTGCAATTCCTTGCTCAATGCAGAATGCCTCGATTTTTTCTTTGTCGAACCGTTTCCCGTCCGAATGAATGAAATGGTTTTTGTTTCCTGTGGCTATGTATCCCCATATCCGCCACATGTCATTTTGGAAATTAGGGTAGAACCATTCCATTGACCACCTGGAGCGTTGCGGCGGAAAGCTTCCTAACATCAGCATTCTTGCTTTTGTTGGCAAAAACGGCTTGAGAGGGTGTAATTCGCTTTTCATATTGTGATTCCGGTATAGGTTTGTATTTGGTATTTGAACTTTTTGATATATAGTATTTGAAATATCGTATGGATTCGGGTATGCGAAAAATTATCTCTGAGATATTTTAAAATATGTCTGAGGTATTTCGAAATATCTCAGACATGTTTTTTCTT
>CAJKQZ010000178.1 GCA_905202115.1 uncultured Prevotellaceae bacterium
ACATATTTTCGATTATCTCCCTTGTATTTTCAATTTGCTGCGGGAACTTTTTTACGCATACAAAAAATTATTTTTTTTCGTGAGAAGCAATTTTTCCGGTTAATCTTTCTTAGCCGATTTTCTACGGGCCCGTTTCGGCTCATATCGGATACGCGTCAAAACATGTCTGGCCGGATGTCTTTATTGTGCGAAAACCTTGCGCTTCTCTCCCGTACGGTTGCCGGATTTTATTTTGCGGCGCGGATTTCGTACCTGCCTTGCGCTATTTCGATGATGTATCCCTCTTTATCTCGGGATATGCCTGTTACTCCCTTAGCTTTTCTTGCGGCCACGCTGATTACCGTAGGCTTCTTGTCGCTGCCCGACGGCAGGTAGACGGTGGCGTGTGCGCCAACTGGCACTTCGACGTTTATCGTAACCGACGAGGCATCGTGTTCGACCTTGCTCGAAACCCTGCCGTAGGGAGTTTGCTTGGCGTATTGCACGCTGCGCAGTTTTTCGGCAAGAGTGGGACGTATTATTATATGCTTGTATCCGGGTTCGTCCTCATCGGCATACACTCCGGCGAGTGTACGGTAAAACCACGTGAGGGCGCTGCCGAGGAACGGGTGGTTGCGCGAGTTCTCACCGTCGTACTGCTCCCAGAACGTTGTGGCGCCCTGCTCTATCCAATGGCCGAACGAGGGAAAGTCGGTCTGGTTCATCGCGTCGTAAGCCACGTCGTTCATTCCCAACTTCGCAAGCGTTTCGTAGAACAGCCCCGTACCTAAATATCCTGTGTTGACATGGCTCTTGTATTTCTCTACCACTTCTTTGTACAGAGTGTTCTTTATTATGTCGATCTTCTTGTCGGCCGCGCCCATGACTACGGCCATAAGATTGCTTCCGTAGTCGCCGTAGCTCGATTCGGCCTCGTTGAAGAACACTTTGTCGAATGCTTCGGCAGTTCGATTGGCTATCTCTCTGTAATGCTTCTCGTCGTAATCGCGGCCCATTACCTTAGCCATGCGGCTCATGCGGTCGGCACACTGCCACAAGGTGTAAGTGTGCACTTTCTCGTCTTCCGGAAACTTGAACGCCGGCACCCAGTCGCCAAGATTGAGCCAGTATTGTTCGCTGCCGTCGCGCGCATTGGTGCGTTTCTGGTGCATTATTCCCTGCGGAGTGACCCAATTCAGCATGTATTCCGTCTGGCGTCGAGCCGCCTCGTAGTTCTCGGCGATTACCTGCTTGTCGCCGTAGTGCAGATAGTGCTCCCACGGCATTACGGTCATTGCGGCTCCCCAGGGCACACCGCCTCCTGCGGCAATGCACCACGGAGCGGAATTGGGAACGTAACCTGTTTCCCTGTCCTGCGAATCGCGCATGATGTCGAACCAGTTGCGGAAGAAAGCGGAGGCGTCAAAATTGTGCATGACGGTAGTACATACGGCCTGGCCGTCGCCGGTATAGGGAAGGCGTTCGCGATGTGGGCAGTCGTGCTCCGTACCGCTGTGTACGTTATCTTTTTCGGTGCGCTGCCATATTTTGTTTATTGTGTTGAAAAGGCTGTTCGACGACGTGAACTCGCAATCAACCTTCATGTCGGTGCAGACAGCCTCGGCGGTCAGCATTTCGGGCGTGAGTTCGGCTCCGCTCACCCTTACCGTACGGAACACGTACCATGTGAATCTCGGAGTGTAGTCTATCGGCTCGCTGTCGCGGAACGTATAGCTTACTTGCTGCGGATACTCGCTTTCGTAGAGCACGGTAAGTTGTTTTCCCTTCTCACCTCTCACTCCCTTGAAGTGAACCCAGCCCGAAATCATCTCGCCGAAATCGGCGGTGTAGCTTCCGTCATCGTTGCGTTTCAGACTTAACGGCTTGAATGTCTCCATTACTTTGTCGGAAGGCGTGTCGTGGGCCTGCAATGTCCCGCCCGGGGTGTTGCGCGGTGCCGCGTTTTCCCATTCAGAATCGTTGAAATCGGGCGAACACCAGTCGGGAATCTCAAGACGTGCGTCGTAGTTCTCGCCTTCGTACATCTCGCACTTAACAATGGGCGATTCGTGCGCTTTCCAGCTTTCGTCGGTAACGACAGTCTGCTTGCTTCCGTCATCATAAGTGATTTCTATCTGACAGATAAAGCGGGGCGAGCCGAAAGCTCCCACGCGCACCGAACGGTTGTCGTAATATCCGCCGGCAATCATGGCTCCGGCGGCATTTTTCCCGTCGTGCAGGAGTTCTGTTATGTCGTATTGCAAATAAGATACGTGGAATCCCGCCGATTTCTCGTCTAAAGAAATTCCTCCGTATTTAAGATCGGGACGCGGACCGTAATTTGTGAAATCAGGTACGAGAAGATCGTTGCCGGCCTTAGTTCCGTTGATGAAAAATTCGAAATATCCGAGTCCGGTTACGAATGCTTTTGCCGTTTTCACTCCGCTTTTCACGTTGAACCCCTTGCGGAGCAAAGGCACAGGCGAGTAAGGAAGCGTAGGCTTACCTTCTTTTATTGAGTACTGGGGAGCTTCGCCGTCCCACGGCGCGCCAATCCATTCCGCTTCCCAGTTTTCGGGCGATATTCCCACGGTGAATTTCCCCGTCTCACTCCATTTGGAGGCTTTTCCTTTGGAATCCCATACCATTACGCGCCAGAAATAGCTTTTTCCCTCTTCCAACGGTTCTCCTCCGTAAGGTATGAGGTATGAAGCGGGAGATTTCACTTTTTTACTGTCCCACGCGTCAGGATTTTCGCTTTCAAGAGATTCCCGCGACGTAGCTACGCAGATTCTGTATGCTTTCTGTTCTTCGGCCTGTGCGTCGGCAGCAGCTTCGTTTATCCATGAAAAGCGCGGCACCACCTTTCCAGGCGTACCGTCGGGGGCTACGGTGTTCCTGGCAAGGCTTGCGTCTATCAGTACATCGCCCGTTCGGTGTTCTGTGCGTAAAGAAACGGGGGTTATCTGCGCTTGTGCGTGCAAGTTTGCCGCCATGAACCAAACGATAGCCAATGTGCGGAGGATAAATGCTTTTTTCATTTTGTAGATGTAGTGAAGTTTTGATTTTTGCCTGTTGCCGGCATGTTGTATTCATGCAAATGTAAAGTTTTTAGCCGAATTGTGTTTGTTACGCTACGTGTTTGTTGTGTTTGCATGCGTTTTTCCGTACGACTTCCAGGACTTGTGTGAATATGCCGCTATTGTCCGGCCACAGAAAAAGCGAATGGGCGAGCCCGTAAAGAGCTTGCCCATTCGCTTTGTATTGTATGAAAATGATTATTTCGTGTATGCGGTTCTTTTCTCCTTGATACGGGCTTTCTTTCCCGTGAGTTCGCGCAGATAGTAGAGTTTTGCGCGGCGCACTTTACCGATTTTGTTTACTTCAATGCTTTCGATATGCGGTGAGTTGATAGGGAATATGCGCTCTACGCCTACAGTTCCAGACATTTTGCGAACGGTGAAGCGACGCTTGTCCTGGTGGCCGGCAATCTTGATTACCACGCCGCGATACAGCTGTGTACGCTCTTTGTTTCCCTCGACGATTTTGTATGCCACGGTTACTGTATCGCCGGCCTTGAAGGCGGGATATTCTTTTTCTGTGGCAAATGCTTTTTCAGCAACTTTAATTAAGTCTTCCATTTTAATTGGTGATAAAATTGTTTGTTCGTCCCGGCGCAACATAAACAAGTTACTCTCTTTTTCGCTGATTGTGCGGCCCTTGTGGGTCGTGCCTATGAAGCTCGCAGGGCTTTGCTTCGCAAGGCCGCATATTGTTCGGCGTTTCTTGCCAGCGATTGCGCGGAAAGCGGTGCAAAGGAACGAAAAACTTTTGAAATGAGCAACTTTGCCGGCCTGTTTTTGACCGGTGTACGGGTTTTATCTGTACAAAGAGGTTTGCAGACAAATACGGTCGGTTCCTAATACGCCTGTTTACCAGGCGATTAAAAACGTTCCGCTTTAAAACAAAATTATCTCTGAGGTAATTTAAAATATCTCAGAGATAATTTGAATTATGTCCGATGTATTTTTCCGCTTTCGGCACATGGCAATAAAAAAATCACTCGAAATAAAAAGTGAGAATCACCATGTCAGATTTTGCGCTGTTCACCGATTGGGTATAAACGAATTTGTTGCGGTCGCGAAGGTCCTTACGGTTTTTGTCGAGTATGTCGGTGAGCCCTATACAGAACTTCAGTTCGGGAATCAGCTTGAAGAAAGGCAGATAGAAGTCGCAGCCTAATCCGAACTCGGCATAAAGCGTGAAAGACTTGGTAAGAATGTTTTCCTGCTTGTGGCGTGTGAGGTCGTACATGGGGTTGAGCCCGGCTATAAGGTAAGGACGGTGGTTGTTGAAGCGCAAGGCGGAGAATTTTATGTCGACAGGCGCCGAGATATACGTCGATTTCATCGACTGCGTGTCCTCGCGTTTGGTTGCCTGCTCGCGGAACGTTATGTGTTTCTGCCCGAAATGCATTGTGGGCGTTACTCTAAGCGCAAAGTACTGGTTCAGCCTCCATTCGCCCAACACGCCAACGGAGAAGCCTATGTCGGCACGGTCGTTCTCGGCGCACCACTGCTCTCCCGTGGTGGGCTCGATGAATCCGTTGTTTTCGAATGATATTCCCTGCGAGTGCGCACCGAACAAGAAGCCGTAATGGAACTTACGGTAGTCTATGTATGGTTTGTTCTGCACCTTGCGTTTCTGGGCATGGCCTCCGGCCGCCGCAATGAACATGGCTGCGAAAAACAAGATGATTACTCTGCGCATTTTGTCTGTGTATGATCTTTTTCATAACGCCCTGCGCGGCCGATTATTGTATCGGAGCAGCCCGTATACACCGCTTTTTTAACATTGGCAGGATATAAAACAAGGCAGGTTCGCGGAAAATCAGTTTTGGTTTCTTATTTCCGAACAGACCCCGCATGAAAAAAAATATTTTTTTTACACGGTAAAAAACTTCCCGCAGATAATTGAAAATACAAGGCACATAATTCAAAATAT
>CAJKQZ010000179.1 GCA_905202115.1 uncultured Prevotellaceae bacterium
ATCTCTGAGATATTTTAAAATATGTCTGAGATAATTTTTCGGGCGCTTTTTGCCGACATGAAAAAGCCACCTGACATTTTTGTCAGGTGGCAAAGAAAAATCTTTTTCCACATTTTAAAACCAATTGTCGACAGCACCGTTTCTCTCGCAGACATTAACGGTTTCCTGATGTGCGGAAAAAAGCAAAAAATTCCCGCAACCTTTCGGAGGTTGCGGGAATCTGAGTTTATCGTAAGTGAAAATCCTTATTTAACGAGGACTTTCTCCTTGCCTACGATGTAAATGCCCTTTGCAAGACCGTTGACAGCGTTTTCACGCTTAACATTGCGACGAACAAGAATACCGTCTACGCTGTAAACGTTTACGATTTCCTTAGCGTCCTCTATCTTGATGTTTGCAACGCCGTTGAGGATACCTGCACCCTTGACGTAGATAATCTTGTCAACCTGTTCGCCCTCGAGCTCCTTGACGAGCCAGGGAGCGATGTGTGCGCGCTGGTAGCCGAGCTGCTGACCTGCGGGATCAACGTTTACGGAGTCTGCATGAGGATATCCGTATTCATAGGGAACATTGATAGCGTCGAGCTGGCCTACGAGACCGTTGATTGTATCGGGAACGCTGGTTACAGCGCCGTCTACAATAGCATGGAATGTGATGGAATGCTTCTCGGCCTCTGTGCTGTATTCGCCCTCTACGATGTAGATTACAGGTGTACCTGCGGGGATTACAGCGTCGTCATCATAGCGCTGCAACTTGTAAGCTGTTACAATAGAATCGGCAGAGCCTTCTTCCGTTTCGCGGCCTACGATTCTGTAGCCTGCGAGAGGTGCGCCGGTCATGTTGTCGGTAGGAACGCCCTGCAAATCGAATGCACGCGTGATAGGCATTATGCGGCCCTGGTTGAGCGTGGAGTTATATACTTCGTCAATAGCTTCCACCTCATCTTTTGTGGGAACAAGGCGCCAAGCGAACGAACTGTTGTAAGCTTCGTTGTCAGCATTTGCGTCATAGTTCATTACAGCAGTGTAGTTGTACTTGATGTAATTGCCGCTCTTCATACGGAAACCGATCTGACCGTCACCGAACGGAACAATTGTAAGAGGATGAGCCTCGTACCAGCATATAACCTGGTAATCGTATCTTGTGTTTCCGCTTCCTGTTTCGGGGCCGTTGTAGAAGCCGGTGCCTACGTTGAGAAGGTTGAACGTACCATCCTCATTAGCCTCGAATACGAAGTTAGCGGAAGGATCGGTCTGAGCCGAAGCGATATTGCCGTTGCCGAGAATATAACTCCAGTTTGCGTGACCGCCGTAGCCGCCGTAGTTGGAGCGAGTGCTCATGATTACGTCGGGATTAGCGTCTACAGCAGCTGTATTGATAGCGTACCACTTACCTACCTCAGGCTTAACCATCGTGGGATAGAGAGCATTGTAAGCCTCTACAAGAGCCTTGCCGGCTACGTCGTAGTCATCGCCGGTTGCAACATCACCCTTTGCTTCGAGAATATCGATAGCCTTTTGAGCAGCCTCCTTGTAAGTGTCGAGAGCAGCTTCGGGGAATTCACCGATACCTTCGCCGGCGGTGAGATTCTCGATGTTCTGTTTAGCCATAGCTACAGCCGAGTCAACAACAGCTTTATTGTTGAAACCGGCAACAGCCTTGCGGAGAAGTTCTACCGTAGCCTCCGTGGGAGCATTGGCGTCAACTTCTGCCTGGCCGGCCTTGATGGCCGAAAGAAGAGCTGCGGCCAGATTCTTGTAGCTGCTCTGCTGAGTGAGAGACATGTCCTCATCAACGCCGGTTACAGGTAAAATATTTACTGCCGAATACTCGCCCACGGGGTGCCAATAGTATTCGTAATGTGGTTGAACAGCCAGGAACTCGAAGCGGATGTACTTGTAACCCTTAACGCCGGTTACGAGAGTATTCATCGGAGTCATGTTGAACTGTTCGAGATCCCAGTCGGCAACGTCGGCTTTCTCAAGAAGTGCAGGGAGTTCTTTCCAGTTCTCAGCGTCGTTACTTACAGAAACGCGGAGCTTGGAAGGAACGCGGTGCCATGAGCCATTGTTGCGGGAAACAGCGTGATAGATTATCGAGTCGGGCAAACCGTTGGGGTCGGTAGTCTCGAAACGAAGATAGTGAGGCGCGTCGGGAGCGTCTGCTATATTCCAATTTGAAGCCCAGTGAGTGTTTTCGTTGTCATCAATGAGAGATTCAAGAAGACCTTCGTCGCCGGAGCAGCTACTGCCATCAAGTTGGTCTACACTTGTAATGATATTGTCACCCGTGGTATAAACAGTGTTGCTGTTATAGAGACGTTTTGCAGTCTTGAGAGCGTCGGCGAGCTCGTAGCCGAGAGTTACTTTCTCGTTGTTTGCTTCTATTGCGGCGTATTCCTCTGCGCTTACAGGAACGAATTCCCAAGCTGTGCCGCCGAATGAGCCATAACCGTCATAATAACGGATAGCTGCGGAGGAGGCGGTACCGTTGAGGTGATCGCCGGTGTCATAGTGATAAAGCGAATCTACGCCGTTGGTAAAGTAAAACTGACCTATCATGTCATTGAACGGAGTGATAACCTGGGGAACGTCGGCTGCGTCGCTGAACAACATTTTCTCCCAACTTACGTTCTGTGCCGCTTTGCCAAGATATTTTCCATTACCCATATTCTGAACGCTGTACTTGTTGCCCTCTATGCGGGTAATCTTCCAAACCTGGTCGAGATTTGCTTCGGGAGCACGACTCCAGCCCGGTTTGCCGTCCTCTACAATGTTCATGTAATAATTGGGATCGTTCTTCGAAGAGAATGTCTGCATCACGCGGATACGATAGTAGCCGTCGGCAAGGCCGCGGTCGCGATTAGCGATGAATGCGTCGGCTGCCTCCTTAAGAGTTTTGCCTGCAGCAGCATATTCCTCATCGGTAAAAGTTTTGCCTTCGGAGTAGTTAAGAATCGTGTCGGCGTCAGCATAAGCCTTGCGGTAGTTGTCTATTATTTCCTGTGAGCTCATGTATCCCGGAGCGTCTTTTACTTCGAAGTTGTAATCTGCGAGGCCGCTGTATTGGGAAAGAGTTTTGGTAAGTTCTATTTTACCTTCCATAGAAGCGAGCTTGTCGATCTGCTCCTGCGGAACTTTTGTAATAAACCATGCAGAAGGAGAGTTCACAGTGCCGTCCCAAAGAACGATACGGCCGCTTGTGCCTGCACCACTGTTATGACCCTCCTGATGGAAAGGACGCGGGGGATAAGCAAGGTCAGCTTCATCGGAGATGTACCACTGGCCGGCGTGATTGAAAGTTTTGAGGAAGGTGGGAGTGGTATACTCAAGCGACCATTCAACAGGTTCGCTGTCGTTTTTGCTCGTAGCCTTGTTGATATAAAGTCCAGAACCTGCGTTGCGGAAAGAATAACGTTTCCCGTCGGCATTATCCTGAGTGACGTGTGCCTGCCAGATGAACGTTGGTTCATTCTCGTTGAAAGCTTTCCAACCGAGAGTTTTTTTATTCTCTGCGCTGGGAGCATAGATTGCGAAGTTGCCGTTGGCAACTGCGGTGAAAGCTTCGTTTGCAGTGAAGAAATAATAGTAAGCGCCGTCTTCTATCTGAACGATAGAAGCCTCGTTGTCGAGATACGTCTTGCCTTCAACGAGTTTTTCATAAGCTGCCGCGCATTCTTCGGAAGTCATCTTATCGATATTCTCGATAACGTCGTAAAGAGTTGTATAAAATTCATCTATCTTATCCTTATCAGCTATGTAACCGGGATTTGTACCGTATTTGTAATCATCGTCGATAGTGCCGGAAAGGTTGTTGATATACTCGTTGAGAGCTACGCGCGGGTCGGATATGTCGACATAGCGGTGCATTGTCCAGACATTGGTATCCCACCAGCGGGAGAAAGCAGCGATTGTATTTGCGAACTCGTTGCAGATGAAGCCGCGACCGAAGTGATCGCTTCCGCCATATATGGCGTCGTTGATCTCAACGATCGTAATGGCGCTTCCGTCGCCAACCCAGTCCACATTGGAAGAAGAGCCTACGCCAGAGCCGTAGCCGTTGTTGTCGCCACCTTCGCTGGAATAGTGAAAACAGAAAGCGTTGGCTTCTTCCTTGTTGCTTGTCATGTAACGGGTACCGCCGTTACTTCCGTCCCATACGATACGGGCATACTGTCCCGCGCCCATGTTGTAGAGATAATACTGGTTTTCGCCGGTAACGGCATTGGGTTCGGGAGCCAGTTCGAGCCTCCAGATCAGGTTCATCGAGGGTTCCGAACCTGTGGTATAGGCAGTGGCATACTGGTCTGTAAGAAGACCGAGATAATGCCCCTTGTTGTCCGCGTCGGAACGGGCCTCGAAAGCAACCAACATGCCGTCGGTAACCTCTTCGATAGCCACAGGGCTACCGATGACGTTCTGCTGGGCATGAGTGTTCGGAGACATCGCAAACAAAGTGATCAACGCTCCGAAAAGAGAAAAGATTTTCTTCATGCTTTTTGATTTTTGATTAATAGAATGTTGATTATGAATGATTATTAAAATCCTATTTTTTATAATAAATATTCTGCTAAAATACTACTTCTATCTTAAATAATACAAACGCAATTAATGTATTTTTATAATATTTTACCACTTCCGATGGTTTTTTAATATTTTTTGCACTGTCGGCCTTTTTAACTATTAACAAAAGGATAACTGCTCCAACATAAGTTCAATGAGAACTACCGGTTTATTCCAACTAATTCATAAGGTGATTTTTATATGCCACATCATTTTTGTTGTATCCCTGCCACTTTGTTGCAACACCACGCGCCGCATCGCAGCCGCCGTAACACAGAAAGCGGCAATGGACTTTTCAGAACATGACATTTTGTCAGGTACCCGAAACTACCGCCGGCACGAAGAAAAACACTTCCCGCTTGTGAAAAAAATTATCTCAGACATATTTTGAATTATCTCTGAGAT
>CAJKQZ010000180.1 GCA_905202115.1 uncultured Prevotellaceae bacterium
CATATTTTGAATTATCTCCCTTGTATTTTCAATTACCTGCGGGAAGTTTTTTATCATGCAAAAAAATATTTTTTTATAAATGTGCCTTCCCGAGATAAAATCCACCTCTTCTGGTTTTCTGTCAACCTGTCTTTAGTCCACATCCAACTACATTATATATATGCCTATACTAACCTGTCACAACAAGACGTAACATTTTCGCAATACCGCCATTTGGGTATTAATATCAAACAACAAACCGTTTCGAAACTTTAAAAATCACCATTTTTAAGCATTGTGAAAATTTTTGAGTGCCTTTAACTTTGCACACGAATTTATCAAGACATTCAAAATAAATGAAAAGTACATTAATCTCATCAGTTTTGTGTGCAACGGCATGTTTTTCTACATTGACTATCAATGCGCAGACATCCGCATACGACAGCGTTCAAACCCACGCGAAAGGGAACCGTCTGAGTATCGGAGGCTATGGAGAAGCAGCCTACTCGCGCAATTTTTACAGCGACAATGTTTATCGCTACACAAACCCGAGCAATTACAAAAACGATCCCAGCCACGGACGTTTCGACATTCCGCACGCAGTAATATACATCAGCTACGACTTCGGAAAAGGCTGGACAATGTCGAGCGAAATTGAATTCGAACACACCGGTACAGGTGGAGCCATAGAAAAAGAGTATAGCGAAGGCGGAGAATGGGAACAGGAAACAGAAAAAGGCGGAGAAGTAGAAATCGAACAATTCTGGATTCAGAAATCATTCGGGTCTTTCCTTAACATACGTGCGGGTCACATTGTAGTACCCGTTGGACTTACAAACGCCTATCATGAACCTTTGAATTACTTCACGGTGTATCGTCCGGAAGGAGAAGCGACCATTCTACCCTGCACATGGCACGATACAGGTATAAGTCTTTGGGGACGCACCGGTGATTTCCGCTATGAGCTTCAGATGATAGCGGGCCTGGACGCATTCATGTTCGACAGGGAGAACTGGATTCAAAACGGCGCCGGCTCTCCATACGAATTCAAAGTAGCAAACAAATACGGCTTCGCTGCACGCGTAGACAACTACACCGTGCCTGGCCTACGCATAGGACTGAGCGGCTACTACGGTCAGGCTATGCACAATTCTTTTCCGAATGAATTCGAAGGAGAAGACGCAAACGGAAATAAAAAAACATACGACGCCATAAAAGGGAAAGTAGCTATCGGCGCAATAGATTTCACATTCAATCGGTATAATTGGATTGTTCGTGGCAATGCCGACTACGGATATGTCGGAAATGCGGCAACCATAAGCAAAATAAAAAGAAATCTCACGTCAAACAATGCCCCTTACAAAAAGACTCCCGTAGGAAAGAATGCTATCGCAACAGGAATCGAAGCCGGTTACGACATTTTCTCGCAAATAGGCAAACTGCGCGATGACAATCAAAAACTCTACCTCTTCGGACGATATGAGTATTACAATTCATACATTCCCGCAAAAGAACAAGCAAAATACGAATACACCAAAAAACATCGAATGGCTGTAGGTGCAAATTACTATCCCATTCCTCAGATTGCAGTAAAGGCAGAATACTCGAAAAGATTCCTCGACAGCAAATACAATAACGAACCTTCGGTTTCGCTCGGCATTGCATATCAGGGATTTTTCCTATAAATCCAAAGACATATAAAATTCCAAAATAAAAAGAAAATGATAAAGAATTATTTAAAAAGAATCGCACTCATAGCTTTCTGCGCTATGGCAGTATTCAGCTTAAACTCTTGCAGTGACGATGACGGCGGAAACGACGGCAGCGAACTTACTGCAAAAGAAAAAGAAATGAGAACGGTTGCACAGTCTTACGTAAGCAAAACCGTACTCCCTACTTATAAACTGCTTGCCGCCGCAACAGGTGACTTATACGACAAGTTGTTCGACGCGAAAAACAAATTCGTAGCAAACCCAAACAGTCTTACACAAGACGAAATAGATGACATTTGCAACACATTCATCCAGGCACGTGCTTACTACGAAGAAAGCGAAGCTTTTCTTTTCGGAGCGGCAACCGATTTCGGAATCGATCCGCACATAGATACCTGGCCTCTCGACGCGCACGGTCTTGCCGCAGAACTTACAAACAAACTGCACCTCGACGCCATGAGCGGCGATGAAGATGACGCAATAGCATACGCTACGGGAAAACTCGGACAGGAACTTCTCGGTTTTCACGGTATAGAGTTCATCATCTTCCGCAACGGGCAGAACCGTACTATTTCCGCATTGCAAAGCAATGAAGACCATGCGGCATTCAAAGCCATAAACGCCCAGGTAACCGGAAAGGAAGAACTAATCTACGCAACAGCAGTAGCAGGTGACCTTCGCGACAAATGCTGGCAGCTTGAAGTTGCATGGGACGAGGATGCACCTCAAACACACAAAGACCGTATCGAAGAACTCGAACTTCCTACAACGGTTACCGGAGGCAGATATTCTTACGGGCAAAATATGCGCAACGCAGGAAATGCAGGAAGCTCTTACGAAACATGGCAGGAGGTTATGGGCACGATACTTATCTCCGGTTGCCAAAACATTTCGACTGAAGTTGCATATAAAAAAATCGGAAATCCCTACGGTAACGGAGAATCGAGCGACCCGAACTACATCGAATCGCCCTACAGCCAACGATCTTTCATCGATTTCAGAGATAATCTGATAAGCATTCAGAATTCTCTTTACGGAGGACGTCCGGAAAACAGAGATGAAAGCAATTCTATCATGGCTTTCCTGAAAAAACACAACGCGACTCTTGCAACGAAAATGGAAAACGACATGAACGCGGCCATTCAGGCTTTAGAAGACTGTAATAACCGGTTACAGGGAGGTTTCGTAAATAATACAACCGACCCGCTTGTCGGAATAGCACAAGATAAAATCTACACATTAGACGAAGACTTGTATACCGCAGGCGAATGGTTTGCCAGACAATAAATAATTCTATTAAAATAAGAAGCCAAAAGTGTAGCGCCCAATTTTGGACACTACACTTTAATGGCAAACAGATAATAAAATCGAACAATGAGAATCAATAAGAACATCATTCTTTACGGAATTTTAAGCTTCTCTCTTCTCGGAATTTATTCCTGCAGCGACGACGACACCAAACCGCAAAGCAAAGGAGATGCCAACTACATAGGAAAAGCGACAGGCAACTTTGACGAATCCGAGTGGTATCCGGGCGGGCGCCTCGGCACAACCAGCAACATTACCGCCGGATGTTATGAAGATGAAGCTCCCGCCGTAAACGAGCAAGGCCTGATAACGGAGTTCAATACCGGCGAATATTTTTTCGAACGCAATTTCAACATGGGAACAGCTCCTTTCAACGGTCTCGGTCCTGCCTCGACAAGAAAATCATGCATAGACTGTCATCCCGGATACGGACACGGAAAACGCCAGGACAGTTATAAGGCCGGTTTCGGCAACGGTTATCTTCTGGTTATCTATCATCCCGCAGACGGGGCCAACAGTAACGACGGCCCTTACATAAGCGAAGTGACCGGAATGCCTCAGACACAGGCAACAGCACCATTTCTTCCTCCTATCGACGAAGATATGATAAAATTAGAGTGGAAAACGGTTACAACTATGGAGAGCGGCCTCCCCTTACAGTTTGCCGACGGAGAAACATACGAGCTTATTTATCCCGAACTATATATTCCAGCCGAAGCGTTCAACACAAACCCCAAACCTTCGAACCTTGCTTTCCGTCTGGAATCGACCATAGGAATCATCGGTACGGGATTGCTCGACGCCATACCCGAAGATTCCATACGCCGTCAGTATGAAATAGAAGCAAGTTACGGCGCAGACCTCAACCCTGCTTTCTGGGATAAGGCTGCCAATGATTTTGCAAGCGGTGCATGGTATAGCAACTGGACGTCCTCGGGCGCACTTGCCGACGGAACGAAAGTTACAAGAATGCTCAAACGCTTCACTTATGCCTTAACGCGCGCTTCGTTGCAGGACGGAGCCGGAGCCAACGCTATCTGGAACATCACCAATGTTTCCCGCAGCGATCGTCCGAAACTTTACACCACAGACGCCTGGGCTAAGGCTATGTCGGAAAACCGGGATGTAATAGAAAACATAAAGAACAATCCTACGTCTCCCTACTATGCCGACGGAACAGAGGCCGGTATTGCCGACGCCGTAAAGAATCTGCTTTCGCCGACTACAAACCAGTTCGACAACGAGTGGCACAACTTTACGCCCGAAATGAGCGACGACAATTACTATGCGTTTATGGTATGGCATCGCGGCCTTGCCATTCCCCGCGCACGCAACCTCAACGACACGAAAGTTCAACGCGGAAAAGAGCTGTTCATGCAAATGGGCTGCGCAAGCTGCCACCGTCCGTCATGGACAACAGGAAGCGACAACTATTGGGTTTCCGACAACATCAAAAACCGCCCGTTGCCCAAGTATCCCAATCAGAAAATTTATCCTTACACCGACATGGTGCAGCATCGCCTATATATGATAAACGACATCCACGGCTCGTGGTGCCGCACCACTCCGCTATGGGGCCGCGGCCTTTCGCTTGCAAACACTGGCGCCGAGGATCGTCTCCACGATTGCCGTGCGCGCAACGAGATTGAAGCTATTATGTGGCACGCTTACAGTAAAAACAGCGACGCTTACGTATCGGCCGAGAAGTTTTACAAACTCAATAAGTCCGACCGAGAAGCTGTTGTGAAATTCTTACGCTCCATTTAAAATATATGTCAGACATATTTTGATTCATCTCCTATATATTTCAACGAGAGTACAGTACCAAAAAACAAGCTCCGTAGAAAATCAAAAAGGAAACGATTTTGCAAAAATGCACTCCGCACGAAAAAAAAATATTTTTTTCACTGTAAAAAACTTCCCGCAGATAATTCAAAATACAAGGCACATAATCGAAAATATGT
>CAJKQZ010000181.1 GCA_905202115.1 uncultured Prevotellaceae bacterium
GACATATTTTGAATTATCTCTGAGATATTTTAAAATATGTCTGAGATAATTTTCCAAGCTCTTTTTGCGGATATGAAAAAAACGACCTGACAAAATGTCAGGTGAACAAAAAACATCGGTTTTCACTACCGCACAAATTATATACAATTCTATATATTCCGTGAACAAACAAAAAAGATACGTTTCAATCGGCCCCTTTAAGATGAGGCAGCGACAAGTGGAATTTCACGGCAAGCAGACGCATCACTATTACCGTAATACTGCACACAACGCCGGACGTAATGCTTCCCGCGCCGAGCATTCCGCAGGCAAGGTAAGCCAATCCCCCCAGCACACAGGCCGAGGCATAGATTTCCTTCCGGAAAATCAACGGCTCCACGTTGATAAACACATCACGGAACACGCCTCCGGCCGCGCCGGTCATCGTTCCCATAATAATAGCCGTCCATCCCGGAAAACCGAGTGCAAGAGTACGTTCCATACCGGTAACGGTAAAAACGGCCAGACCTATCGTATCGAAAAGGAACCATGTATTGTTCTGCCTTATCAGAGCCTTTCCGAATACAGCTACCCATATCACGGCAAAAGCGGTACATATCAGATAAGTCGGATTCAACATCCAAAAAGGCGTAAGTCCAAGCATTAAATCACGCACCGTTCCCCCGCCCACCGCGGTAGTAAACCCGACAACATAGGCTCCGAACAAATCGAAACGGCGTGCCGACGCCAGACGTATGCCCGAAATCGCAAAGGCAAACGTTCCGATAAAATCGAGAACCTGCGAAAAACTCTGAATATCTATTTCTGTAGGCTGGATATCCATAACTACTTGTTAGGAATGAAACGAAAATCGCGATACCCGAGCAACCTGTCGTAGCGTTCTCCCTGCAAACGCGCATACACCAGCACCGTATATTCGTTTTCCGTCTGATAAAAAGACCCTTCGGCCTCGATTACCGACCCTTCGCTGCTGCCGTGAGGAACAAAAAGGTATAGATAATTATAATACCCCTGTTTCATTAAAATCTCTGCCGTATACATCTGCTCGCTCTCATCATAATTCATTTTATACTCGGGAATAAAATTATATGCCGTCCACTGACCGCACACATAAAAGTCGCCGCCCTGAACTTCCGGCATATCGAGAGAAAAATGAACTATTATGTATTCGCTTTGCGTATCGTTGTCGACATTTTCCTCGTTACGTATCACATAAGAGCCGTTCTGTTCCTGCGAGTTTATGTAATTTTTTCGCTGCTTATCAGTATACAGAAAAGCATGATAGTAAGGAGAGAACCAACGCATTCTGTCAACACCCATAGAAGGCTGATGCACATTCAGAATCTCGAATTTCTTATATTCATTGCCCGCATCGAAAATGAGTTCACGGCAATGCTCCCATTTCATCCCATTTGTATTCTGAAACGTAGCTTCGGGAGCGACGATTATATTGTCATAGCGTTTATTTTGAAGTACTTTCACGCAAATTTCCCTGCTTGGGTTGCGCACTTCGACCGTTCCGAAGTTAAGAGAAAGGTCCAACTGCTGGTGAGAATCGTTGTAATCTATATCTGTATTGGTAGTAGCCGTAGCACCTACGCCCATTTTATTGTCTACTACCGAGAAATACGCCTCTGCCACGGGAGAGTCGGTATCATTATCCTCATAAATGCTCACACGATAGTTTCCAGAAAGCAGAGGTCTTACATAACTGTTAGGAAACCCGAGCGCGTAATGCGTATAAAGCAACGACGTGTTCATGCTTTGCGAATAATCCGAAATAGGCGATTCGAGATTTGTTCCGGTCATGTAATCGCTCTCAAACAAAGCGTCCGAAGTTTTCCAGTCTCTGTCGCAATGTTCGAGTTTGTAGACATATCTCGTGTATTCGTGCGTTATGTCATCAAAAGAAACGGTTACTTTATCGTCGGAATTCAATGCGATTACCGCCGGACGGGTTCTGTCGCCGTTCACAATAGTTTCGACCGTGCGTATGTGCTCTGCAAACGAACGGTTCTGCTGCGCACAGACATTAACAACCGACAAAAAAGCGGCAACAAGCGCATAAATCAGATTTTTCGCCATTTTCATTCCTCATTTACAGGTTTAAGCCCCATTTGTGCCGCACGTTCAAGCATGTATTCGTACGCCGCCTCATGTTCATTGGGAACAATTCCGTCAAGAATCGCGTCTTTTATTGCTGATTTCAGCAATCCGACTTCATAGCAAGGAGACAGACCGAAAATTTTCATTATTTCCTCGCCATCCACGGGAGGCTGGAAATTGCGTATACGGTCTTTTTCCTCTATATCCTTGAGTTTCTGACGAACCAACTTGAAATTTTCAAGAAAACTGCGCTTGCGCTGACGGTTGCGGCTCGTAACATCCGCCTCGCAAAGCAGCATGAGTTTGTCAATGTCGTTTCCGGCGTCGAACAAAAGCCGGCGCACCGCACTATCGGTAACAATATCATCGGCAATCGAGATAGGACGCATGTGAAGGTCCACAAGTTTTTCCACGAATTTCATTCTGTCGTCGAGAGGCAGTTTAAGACGACGGAAAACCGGCTTAACCATTTTCCTGCCGGCCACATTATGATTACGGAAAGTCCAACCGTTAATCGCGTCCCAGCGTTTGGTAGGAGTTTTTCCCACATCATGCATTATTGCAGCCCAACGCAGCCACAGGTCGTCGGACTTAGCGGCCACATTATCGAGCACTTCGAGAGTGTGATAGAAATTATTCTTGTGAGCGAACTTTCCGCGCGTTTCCACAACGTCGAGCGCAGAAAGTTCCGGTAAAATATATTTCAACAAACCGCTACGCTGCAGTTCGACAAAGCCTTTCGAAGGCACCGGCGAGGCTATAATCTTGTTCAGTTCGTCGGTAATACGTTCAAAGCTTACGATTTTTATGCGTTCGGCGTTTTTTTCGAGCGCTTCAAAGGTTTCGTCGTCTATAAAGAAGCCCAACTGACTTGCAAAACGCACACAGCGCATCATTCTCAACGGATCGTCCGAAAACGTTATGTCGGGATCGAGCGGCGTGCGTATTATGCGGTCGCGCAAATCCGACAATCCGTCGAACGGATCGGATAATTCGCCGAAACGTTCCCCGTTAAGGCATAACGCCAATACGTTTATTGTAAAATCCCTGCGGCACTGATCGTCTTCCAGCGTACCTGTTTCCACGGCCGGCTTACGCGAATCGTGGCTGTAACTTTCACGGCGCGCACCGACGAACTCTATTTCGCAGCCACGGTATTTTACCTGCGCCGTTCCGAAATTCCGGAATACGGCAAGGCGAGCGCCGCGCCCCCAACGCCGACAAACAGCCTGCGCCATATCAATACCGCTGCCTACAACCACCACATCTATATCTTTCGAAGGACGTTCAAGAAATATGTCCCGAACATAACCTCCTATAACGTAACATTCAAGCCCCAACTCATCGGCAACAGAAGACAAGTCGCGAAAAAGTTCGGTATCAATGCGGGAACGCAGTTCCTCCTGTGAAAAATCCGTTATCATCAACCTTCTGGTATCACTTCTTAAACGTCCGGGCACGTAAGAGCAAGAATTTCACAGGTTGTTATCTCGGCTTGCGCGCACGTAAATCGCTTTTTGAGACAGCAAAATTAATAAAAACAGAGTGAAATTAGTAATTTTACATCCACTAAGACCTATAAACAACCTCAATATGAAAAAACTTTTATACATATCAGGCATTCTGCTGGCCGCCACAGCATGTACCACGAGCGATGATACCGAAAAAATGGGCCAACTGTGTCTTGCGCAGGCACGCGACTATTTAGGATTCGAACGTTTTGCAGAAGCACGGGCTGCCATAGACAGTCTGCGCGCCAACTACCCGCGTGCATTCAACGCCCGCGAAGAAGGAATCCTGTTGCTCGATTCTATCGACCTTCAGGAAGCGCGAAAAAATCTTGAGGAAGCACAGAAATCACTTGCGCTCAATCCCTCCGGAGCAGAAAAAGACTCTATCGAGTTCGACAAAGAAGAAGCCGAACAGAAAATAACGTTTTTCACCAAAAAGCTGACCCACGACAAAGCCAACTTCAAAAAACACTGAGCACAGAATTTAAAAAACCTAAAAGCTCCCGCACAAGAAAAAAATTATCTCTGAGATAATTCAAAATATGTCTGAGATATTTTAAAATACCTCAGACATATTTTTTATCCGTTATAAAACGGTCATTATTTCCACGAAGAAGAACACTATACAAAAAGACATCGGCAAAACCGGCTACGGACTATTCCGTCCACGTTGTGCCTTCGAGTTTGAAACGCAGGCGGAACGACTTGCGTTCTTCATCCCAATTTGTGCCGAGAAGCAAAACTTTGCCTATCTGAGCCGTATGCTCCACATGACGGCCAATGCAGGCACACTTGTCATACTCTCCCACCCGCACGATTCTTATTGTACGGCTCACTTCGTCGGGTAATTTTTCAAGAGAAATGCCGTCTTCCACACTTTCGAGCGTTTCATAGTCGTACGTAACCGGCACATCGGCCTCGATCACGGCATTTACGCGACGCATTATCTCATCTACCTGCTCCGGTGTGGGACATACGGGCAATTTAAAACTGATCTTACTCTTTTTCCGTTCGATATGGGCGTTCTTGCTTCGCCCGCAGCCGAACATATCGACCATTGTACGGTTCACTATATGCTCCGCCGTATGCATTGGCGGATATTCGCTTTTGTTGTGTGCGTTGAGTTGCGGTTCGTTCATATACTACCCCGTTCATTTTGAATTCCGCGCAAAGTTAAACAGTATATTCTTAAAATGTGATTCACGCAAGAGAAAAACACACTATTCCCAATAAAATTCACAACGCCTTGCGATATGATTTTGCAGACAAAAACGGTCACCTGCCAAGCACTTGAAAATCAGCAGGTGTATATATAGC